>JBJYWH010000309.1:0-2478 GCA_046259355.1 Anaerolineales bacterium | reverse complement strand
GAGGCCCGGTCGTCGCTTCCACTCCCGGAGTCCTGCCGTATTCCGGATGACCCGGCGTCTGACTGCTCCACTGGCGGAAACGCTTCAACTCCTCGAGCGGAAGGTCAAAGCCGGTCAAATGAAGAAGAGCGTACAGCAGCATCGAACCGTGACCTGCGGAAAGTACGAATCGGTCCCGGTCCGGCCATGCAGGATCTTTCGGGTTGAACTTGAGGAAGCGATCCCAGAGCGTATAGGCGAGCGTCGCCGAGCCCATGGGAAGACCCGGATGCCCGGACTTCGCCCGCTCGACTGCGTCGACTGCCAGGAAACGCAGCGTGTTGATACATTTGAGATCCAACTCTCCTCGTTCGTTTGTAATCGACTCTGCTTTCGCCTTCGTCGTCATGATGAACCTCCAAAATAAATCGCCCCGACCCAAGAAAATCTTTCCATCGTTCTTCGGGACCGTGTATTGAATTCCTATCGGCTCTACGGGCGTGACCGGACGTCTTTTTCACCTTTCGCTTCCATCGATGGAGATGAATCCGATCGCGAATACCAATCCCGCCAGATGAGCTTGTGAACCCCGATGCGCCTCGGAACATCGCGCAAACCGGGAATCAAAGGTAGAAAGATCAAGATGAGATATGCTACAGCCAGGACCGCAGCCGCGATAATGTCAGCGTTGGGTGAATCGGCGATAGCAGGGATCTGGTACAGGAACACGAAAGGCCACAGCCACCATCCGCCCGGGTAAGGACCGGTTTCGTGGCTCATGCCCCACTGCTCGCCCAACATGTCCAATTTCTGCGCAACACCTTGATCCACATCGTCCTGGAAGAACAGCAGCGATCGTGTCGTGTCCAGCAGGTACGGCAAGCTCGGCCCGCTGTCAATGGCACCTTCCAATAAACCTGCTTTCCCCAGGCGCAGCATGCCCAGCATCATCACTTCAACCGGGCCGTATTGGCCGTCCGGCAGCTTCACCTCTCCGTTGGAAACCTGCGCCTGATCCAGGGCTGCCAAATAGGCGCTTAACCATTGTTGGCGTTGAGCCTTCGACGCAGCGCGGTATTGAGACAGCGCCGCTTCGACATCCGCATCCAACACCGCCGCTCGCTCAAGCGGTTTCAGGATCAAATCTTCCGCAGGGTCGATGGGATTCGTGACCCCAAACCAATTCGCCGGTGCGATGCCCAGTAATTTCTGGGCGTTCTGAGGGTCGGCGGAATACGGAGGTCCATAATCCTGCAGACTGCTCTTTCCGGCGAGGATGCCCGCGCTGGTTTTGAGTAAAGCGACCGGCGCATACCGGGCGACGTCTTCCGACCGCACCGTAGGATAATCCGGCGATCCCAAAACTGCAGCCAGGACGATTGCAATCAACAAAATAACCCCGAGCACGATCAGTCCTTCCCGGATCAAATCATAGGGTTTACTGGGAATGTTCCTCAGGTACGCACTGGCTCGTTTATTCATCGGATGCCCCTTGTTCGGGAATCGGTTTGACCGGGCCTTCTCTGCGGACCAACAGCAAATGGATACCGACGAGCCCCGCGATCAGAAGCGGCAAGACGATCAGATGAATCGACAGCACCTGTCCGATATTCATCGGATTGAACAGCGCTCCCAAGCCGACCGCGTTCATCAAATCCTTGGCCTGCACGGCAATCCACTGCGAATCCCAGTTCGTTTGCGCCAGAAAGCCGGTCAAGGCTGCGAGTGCGGCGATTACGAAGGTGATCGTCCCGACAAACCAGGTCTTCCAGCGTCCGTCACGCCAGGCCGACATGAATATTTTCGTTAGCATGTGCGCCAGCAGACTGAAGAAGAGCAGCTGTACAGCCCAAAAATGGACGGAATTGATGAAATGCCCGGTGGAAGAGTTGTGATACCACGTAGGTCCGAAGATCGCCATGATCACGCCCGACAAGGCGAGCACGACCAGACTCGAAAGAGCTGATACCCCGAACAGGTAGGCCACCGAATTGACGTAGACCGGCATGCTCGTCGGCAGCAGATCATCCAATGTTAAGTTTTCGCGGATTCCCTGTTGAATCTTACGCGTAAGATTCACCTGTCTACCTCCTCACGAACAACTGCCGGTTCAAAGATCTTCGGCAGGCGGAACCAGGTGGACGAGAAGAAAACCGCCACGACCCCGGCCCAGGCGATGATGCTCGGGATTGCCAGGTTGAATATCCCGAAGACAACATGGGGAACCGTATCTAACATACTCGGTGGAATTTGATCCATCGCATTCACTCCTTCCTGGCTGTCCTGAAAGCGCATAAAGGGCTACCTTCTTCCATCACGTCCTGATGCGCCGACAATCCAACCATCGATCGTTCGATGCTTTCTGATTAAAATTCAACCTCAAAAGGGAGCGATCTGTCTTTACGAACGTCTCAACTTAGAATTATGAGAACCTTAAGCGTCCCGACAGGCTTCTTCCCTCTTGGGATTGCCAAAGCACGTATTTTCGTGACTCATCGA
>JBJYWH010000308.1:0-4991 GCA_046259355.1 Anaerolineales bacterium | reverse complement strand
GATTTCAATCTCGCCTGGCCAGTGAGTGTGTGCAGCCTCAAAGATCGTGCGCGCTTCGTCGGTCTTTCCCAGCCCTAGCAGCGCCCAACCATAGCGATACTGGGCATTCACATCATTTGGTGCTGACGCGGCACTCTGTCTCAATTCCTCGAGATTCGATAGTCGTACTTCCTCTTTAACATTTTCGGGCGTCACTGCAAACCTCCATTCGGATGGCGTCAACTCATTATAGACGCATCGGTGAAGGAAAGCATCCTGTTACTTCAGCAGGTCGGGAATCAGCTCGGGACGATCCGCGGTTTTCACACCCACAGCCTGAAGCGCCTTGATCTTATCCGAGGCTGTCCCCTCCCCTCCTTCGACAATGGCCCCGGCGTGGCCCATCCGTTTCCCTGGCGGCGCGGTCCGGCCAGCGATAAAAGCAACGACCGGTTTGGTCATTCTTTCGGCGATGAAATCAGCCGCCTTTTCTTCGTCAGTGCCCCCGATCTCTCCGATCAGCACGACTCGCTCTGTGTAGGGGTCGGCTTCAAACAGCTCCAGCGCATCGACGAACGAGGTGCCATTGACCGGATCGCCGCCGATGCCAACACAGGTTGAGACGCCCATGCCGTTGTTTTTCAAGGCATGCAGGACTTCGTATGTAAGCGTCCCGGAGCGGGAGACCACTCCGACCGGACCCTGCATCGCGATATGGCCCGGGATGATTCCCACGCTGGATTCACCAGGGCTCAGCAAGCCCGGACAGTTCGGGCCGACCAATCGTGCACCTTTCTGGTCGATATAGCGGCGGACCTGCATCATGTCTTGTACTGGAATGCCTTCCGTGATGCATACGATCAGTTCCAGGCCTGCATCGGTAGCCTCGAGAATGGTATCGGCCGCAAAGCGGGCAGGGACGAAACTGATGGCTGTATTTGCACCGGTGGCGTCCACAGCTGTGGAAACGGAATCGAAGACCGGAATCTTTCCATCCATCACCCACTCGCCGCCTTTTTGCGGCGTCACACCGGCGACGACCTTGGTGCCATACTCGATCATGCGTGCCGTATGAAACAGCCCTTCCCTGCCCGTGATCCCCTGCACCAAAAGGCGTGTGTTTTTATCGATGAGAATGCTCATGTCCCCGCTCCTTCTTTCGCTAAGGCCACCGCTTTCTTGGCTGCGTCCGCCAGGGACGTGGCTGTGTCCATCTCTGCGCTGGCCAGCAGCTGCCGACCTTCTTCCTCGTTTGTACCGATAAGCCGTACGACCATCGGGACGCTGGAGGATGTCCCTTTCAACGCGGCCAGGATGCCGCGAGCCACTTCATCCCCGCGTGTAATGCCGCCGAAAATATTGAAAAGGACGGCTTTAACATTGGGATCGCGCAGGATGATCTGGATCGCGGCTGACACTTTTTCAGCCGTTGCGCCGCCCCCGATGTCGAGGAAGTTGGCCGGCGCGCCGCCGAAGAGGTGAATGACATCCATGGTTGCCATCGCGAGCCCGGCGCCATTCACCATGCAGCCGATGTCTCCATCCAGTTTGACGTAGGAGAGGCCATACTTCCGGGCCTCGCGTTCGACGGGCTCTTCCTGATCGATATCCCGCATTTCCGCCAGCTCTGGATGTCGGAGAAGGCCATTGTCGTCCAGCACCATCTTGCCATCGAGAGCCAGAAGACGTTCGTCTCCGGTGATAACCAGAGGATTGATCTCCGCCAGGGTGGCATCGCAGCTCATGAAAGCATCATACAGCCCACGTGTGATCGACATGAAACTGCGCCAGTATTGACGCGGAAGTTCGATCGAGGCAGCGAGGAATCGCGATTGATAGTCGCGCAATCCAAGCAGTGGATCGATCCATACCCTTACGATCTTTTCCGGTGCCGAACGAGCTACTTCTTCGATGTCAACACCGCCCTCGGCCGATGCAATCAGGACCGGAGATCGCCGACCGCGGTCATTGGTGATGCCCAGATAGATCTCGGATTGGATATCGGCCGCCTCATCCACCAGCACCCGCCGCACCGGTAATCCCTTGATCTCCATCGCGAGTACCTGGCCAGCGACTTCTTCCGCCTCCTCGGGCGAGTGAACCAGCCGGATACCGCCGGCCTTTCCGCGACCGCCAACGAGGACCTGCGATTTAATCACGACTCTGCCGCCCAGTTCCTCGGCCGCCGCGCGCGCTTCGATCGCAGTCGTGGCGACGCGCCCCTGCGGGATCGGCACGCCGTGCTCTGCAAATAACTGTTTCGATTGGTATTCATGCAGCTTCATAGCATCTTCCTTTCTACTGGCAGCTGCTGATTCGTACGGCTCTTACGGTTTAATTTTCCATGCCAACGGGCAAATCGAAACGCATCACACGCGAATTGCCCGTATCCACCGCCCATACGCCGCCGGATCCATCGAAGGCCACGCCGCTCACGAGAGCAAACGGGCTTACCTCCTGGCCGGCCCCATACCCCCAACCAAAGCGGAATTCGCCGGTTTCTGAGAAGCACAGAACGCGCGGCCCCTCCGGATCGGACAGGCACAGCAAGCCCTGCTTGTTCAATGCAAGGTAGGGTTTATTGTCAAGCGATTGACCGAACCAGGCCTCGACATCCCACGTGAGTACGGATTCGAATTGGCCGGGATTGATCTCCTGGAAGACCTGCACGCGGCGATTCCAGGTGTCTGCAACATAAATCCGGTCGAAAGCATCCACCCCGAGACCGACCGGTTCATCGAGCATCCCGGGCAGGTAGCCTGCACCGCCAAATTGGGCGACAGCTTCACCTTCCGCACTGAAAACCTTGATCCATTTGTTGCCCGTGTCGGCAACATATACTCGTCCTTGCGAATCGACGGCGACATCACGCGGTCCCCAGAAGACGAGCGGATCCTGGCCCAGGCCTTCGGAGCCAAACATGCCTTTAAAGGTGCCTTCTGAAGAGAACCACTGCACCCGGTGATTCCAGGTATCAGCAACATAGACGTCACCATTCGGCGCAACCGCCACCCCCCAGGGTTCATTGAACGTGCCTCCCGGTGCATTTCCGTCGGTAACATTGGCGTAACCGCCCCAGGTACCCAGCAGTTCACCTTGTGCGGAAAAGTGCTCAATGCGGTGATTGCCGGTATCGGCGACGTAGACATCCCCGTTCGGTCCAACCGCGATGTCGCGCGGCTGGTAGAACTCACCGGGCGAAACGCCTTCGGACCCGATCGTGAGATTCGGGCTGAGATCGAGAATACCCTCGCTGTAGGGATCGCCGCCACCCTGGAAGCTCAGGTCCGCCTGACCGACACCATAGTCCCACAACTGTGACGCCAGATCCTTGCGGATGTAAAGCCGCATGCGGTCGGAAGGTGTCCAGTGATCGAGGCGCATGTCTTTTCCGGTGATTTCACCATATTGGGTGAAGTCGCGATTGAGCCAGATCTGGAAAATCGCCGACCGTACATTCCGATCCCGGAAGAAGGGGGCGATATGTTCCCAGGCTCGCTGTAGATACTCCAGGGTCCCCATCGGTTTGAGGGCTGCATCGGTGGACGTGACTTCATAATTGCGCTCAGCTTCAATGCTGGAACGCTTAAGCGACCAATAGTCCTGGTTGGGCCACCACATTCGGATATATTCAAAGTGATAATAGTCATCCGCCAGCAATGGATCCACCGAATTCCAGTTGTTGTCGCCGACCAGGATAAGGGGGTAGTTCAGCAGCTCGCGAGTTGGATTTGCTCCGAAGAAATACTGCTGGGAATAATGGCGAAGGTACCAGTTCAAGGGCCAGGATACGTCGTCATCGAACGCGATTTTCACCGCCAGGCCATCCGTGGTCCGTTTCGAGATCTCCTCAATCTGTGACATTGCCGTCTTGACGCCGGGTGCGCCGTGAGCGTACACGAGGTATTCGGTCGCCAGGTCGGCGTGCGGGAAGGAAGCCCGAAGCGATGTTCGAACGGTCAAGCCGAACAGCAGCGCGAGGCTCAGTGCACCGAGACCTTGCAGGATCTCAGTCAATCCGAACTCGCGCGAGAGGCGCCATAGGGCGAACCCAGAACCGAGTGCAAATGCCAGCGCAGCCAGGAAGCCGCTCGTCGAACTCAGCTGGTCGAGCTCGGTGCCCTGGAAGGGCGGATTGGCACCCAACAGTATCGCCAATGCTCGCAGGGCCGCCACCAGAAAGAGAATTAACAGGACCGTGATAAGCCATGCCCGACCACGAAGCAGCGTCCCCCAATCCACACGCGAGAAGTACTTGCCGATCGCCCAGCCTCCGAAAAGGATCATCGGCAGGGCGATGTGTACCGTGAGCCAGGGCATCTTCTCTCCGGCGAAGGAGTACGCGATCAGTGAAGTCAGCGACCAGAAGCCGAGAAATGGCAGAACCGGAAACGAGTTCACCTGCGTGGTTGCGGTTTGCTCACGCGATATCCGTCGGCGACGCCACAGATAGAAAACCGCCATCAGGCTGCCGAGTGCAGGCAGGAACTCGTAAATGGGGATTTGAATGAAGAGATAGTAATACCAGGGCTGTCCCCCACGTTCGACCCCGTGCTGTTTGAGCCAGTAGCCCAGCGAACCCACCAGGCCGGAGGCGATTCCGACCTGGTTCGTAAAGAGGGTTGTGTAAAAGACAAAGTAGATGCCGAAGAAAATACCCGCCGCCACGAGCCATTTCCGTGGATTCCACAGCAGGCCGACCATGATGCTCAGCACGATGAGCACGATGACAAGGATGATCGTTCGGTCAAGCTGAGAGAAAGCCGTGTACTCGAGTGCGTCCCAGCCCAGGATTCGCGCCGGAAGTGCCCCCAACTGGGGAATCGTCACGGTCAGCGTGAAGATGATGAGGTCGAGAATGGGAAATTCCGTTCGTAGTCGCCGTCCGAAGGATAGAATGAGTGCAGTGACCATCAAAGCCGCTCCCCCCAGAGCGAGGAGCAGACCCAATGGAACGAGGGGCGACATCTGCACGCCGCTCGCCAGAGCCTCACCCGTTCCGGGTGCCGTAG
>JBJYWH010000307.1:0-5898 GCA_046259355.1 Anaerolineales bacterium | reverse complement strand
TAATTCAAAGGATCATTTTCGTAAACCTGCAGTACAGATTTGTGACTTTAGGGTAAACGACGGAAGAACATTGATACTGCCCTGGGCAAGGCGATCGCCGGGCTGAACGCCCAGTCGAAGGGCCGATCGCTGGGGATCTTCGAAGCCCGGGAGAAGGAAAAGGCCGAGCAGGAGAGCCCCGGCCTGGAAGTGGAGTTCGTCGAACTGATGGGACGTCACATCACGGCTGCCATTACCGGGTCCGGCATGCTCGCCCTGAACAAGGGCAAGCCGATCGATCCGGAGAGCGTGCGGCGCTACCTGGACAAGAAATTCGGGGACGAGCTGGAGCCTGTAACCCGGGCCATGCAGACGCTGGCGGGTTCCTTTTCTGAGGACGAACTGAAGCATGTGGCCTACAGCCTGTATGAGAAGTTCCGGCCGGAGATTCCGAGCGGTAGAAAGGGTTGGGGAGCGAAGGGCGAGCTGAGCACGGAGAGGATCCACGCTTTAGCGAAGAGGAAATAACTCGGCGCCTTGAAGACCCGCGCGGTCGTTAACTGGACGACTGTCCATCCAACCTCTTACAGGGCAGCCAGCACCGTCGCACGCAAAAGGTTCAGGCGGATGAGCAGGTTGTGATCTTAACCCCGACGACGTCCCTGCTCTCTCCTGCCTGCTGGACCGTGTCTAGAAAGGCGGTTCGCCGATCACCAGATTGAAGTTTATGGGCGTTTCGAAGGACGCGATTAGATTCCCGGTATCGAAATTCCCGTCACGCAGCTCACACGTCAGCATTTCTGTATAGCTGCCCAGGTCAGGATAGAAGCCGAGCGAGTTCAGCGTCTCGGACCAGATCCCGCTCTCCTCAAGGGTGTTCCCCCGTTTCTCTGTATAACCGTAATAATCGACCTTATGGATGTAGCAGATGAGTTTTGCCGGCGGAAAATTCGTGTTGTACGCGATATCCCAGCGTACCTGGTAGCCGCACTGGTAGTTCTCGAGCCCTTCCCCTTTCGGGAAGCACCAGGCGTACGGCACCTCCAGCCTGACCAGCTGCAGGCCACCCTGCGCCGTGCTTTCACCCACCTCGGTCGTATCCCCGCCCGTAACCACCTCGGCGGCGATCTTCTCCAGGTCGAGTTCGGAACACAGGCTCAGCGTGCTGGCGTTGCCTTCGCCGGACCCCGCTTCACCCCCATTCAGCGCGTCGATCGCCTCCCGTAAGCGGCGCCCCATGCTGGCGCAGCGGGCGACGAAGTTCGCAATCAGCGCCTGCCGGGCCCGGCTGCGGAAGGTGCCGTCCTTCCCCGCCCGCCCCAGCAGCAGGTCGACGATCTGCGCCATGGCCGGATCGGCATCCTCCCCCGTCACCAGCGTGATGAGCACTTCCCGCGTGGCTTCGCTGGGCGTGAGCGTCACCCCGCGCGCCTTCAGATCCTCCACCAGCGTCCCCAGCTCCCCCAGTTCGCCGTAAACCTGCTCGATCCCGGCCTGGATCTCGTCCCGCGGCTTGTTGACCAGCCCCGCGACCTTGTCGCCGAAGGCCTTGATCCGCGCCCCTGTCGGTCCCCCGATCACGCCGCCGACCATGCTCACGCGGCCGGCGACCTCGCTCACGTGCTGGACGTCCGCCATGAATCCGCCCCCGCCGCCAGAGAGTTCGTTCAACGCCCGGTCGAGGAAATCCTGCGAGGACTGGATGCCGTTGGTGAGCGCACCCAGCACCTGCGTGACGGCGGTCGAAGCCAGAATGCGGTCGATGATGATCTGTTCAACCTGGTCGTTGAACCGCTCCCGGGCAGCGCGCTTCTCCGACTCGGCATAGTCCTCCATCGCCGTCCGTTCGCCTTCGATCAGCCCAACCACCTTGGTGAACGCCGAAACCTGGCTGTCGCGCAGGCTCCGAATCTGCCGCTCCTGCAGCATCTCGATCGCCTTCGCATGGTAGCGATCATAGAGTTCGTTTTTCTCAGCTTCGTATGCATTGGCCGTGCGGTAGATCCGGTTGCGTCCATGGAAGGCGCCGATCAACCCCGCAAACGGGATCACTCGCGAGAACCCACCGCCCGCTTCGGCCGGCTGGCTGGAGCTCAAGAGCGAGGCCGGGAGCAGCAGCGCCGCCACGAGAATCAGCCGCCCGGCGAGCGATGCGGGTTTTGAAATCGCGGAAGGTCTCAGCATGGCGGCTCCTTATCCATAGGTCGGGCTTTCCCAAAGCCCGCCGATCCAGGGTCGAAGGAGGGGGCAGGGTGATTTGTCACCTGGCACCACATCCTGCCCGGTCATCGCTGCGCAGGCAGCCGGTCGATTTGATCGACGATCCGCTGCGCAAGCTCCAGCACATACGCATCCTGGCCGGGGTACATCGCAGAGATGCTCGCTACATAGGCCTCATAGGAGAAGGTGATGTAGAAGTAGGATTGCGCGACGCCTTCCCGGTATTCCTCTTCTCCCGTGAACGTGCAGGTCATGCCAACATCCCCCACCGGGCTGTCACCCCGGGCATAGAAATTGGGATTTCCGCAGCTTCCCCCCAGTGCGGAGTGTTGTGCCTGTGCTGCGGAATCGGCCAGAGTGATGCTCATGCGGCTGTTGCACCCGCTGCACCCAAGCATGGAATCGATCACGGCGACACATGACCCATCGGAGGCATCCGTCACGAGACTTCGATCCACCGGGAGCAGCGTGCAGATATCTTCCGGTTTGACGCCCGGAGAGGTCGTCTCACCCTCCGCCACCCCCGCACCCTGGTCCTCCACGGCTTCTTCGGCGGCCATCCTCGCCAGGTCAATCTCCGTACACAGGTCGAGCGTGCTGGCGCTGCCTTCGCCGGACCCCGCTTCACCCCCATTCAGCGCGTCGATCGCCTCCCGTAAGCGGCGCCCCATGCTGGCGCAGCGGGCGACGAAGTTCGCAATCAGCGCCTGCCGGGCCCGGCTGCGGAAGGTGCCGTCCTTCCCCGCCCGCCCCAGCAGCAGGTCGACGATCTGCGCCATGGCCGGATCGGCATCCTCCCCCGTCACCAGCGTGATGAGCACTTCCCGCGTGGCTTCGCTGGGCGTGAGCGTCACCCCGCGCGCCTTCAGATCCTCCACCAGCGTCCCCAGCTCCCCCAGTTCGCCGTAAACCTGCTCGATCCCGGCCTGGATCTCGTCCCGCGGCTTGTTGACCAGCCCCGCGACCTTGTCGCCGAAGGCCTTGATCCGCGCCCCTGTCGGTCCCCCGATCACGCCGCCGACCATGCTCACGCGGCCGGCGACCTCGCTCACGTGCTGGACGTCCGCCATGAATCCGCCCCCGCCGCCAGAGAGTTCGTTCAACGCCCGGTCGAGGAAATCCTGCGAGGACTGGATGCCGTTGGTGAGCGCACCCAGCACCTGCGTGACGGCGGTCGAAGCCAGAATGCGGTCGATGATGATCTGTTCAACCTGGTCGTTGAACCGCTCCCGGGCAGCGCGCTTCTCCGACTCGGCATAGTCCTCCATCGCCGTCCGTTCGCCTTCGATCAGCCCAACCACCTTGGTGAACGCCGAAACCTGGCTGTCGCGCAGGCTCCGAATCTGCCGCTCCTGCAGCATCTCGATCGCCTTCGCATGGTAGCGATCATAGAGTTCGTTTTTCTCAGCTTCGTATGCATTGGCCGTGCGGTAGATCCGGTTGCGTCCATGGAAGGCGCCGATCAACCCCGCAAACGGGATCACTCGCGAGAACCCACCGCCCGCTTCGGCCGGCTGGCTGGAGCTCAAGAGCGAGGCCGGGAGCAGCAGCGCCGCCACGAGAATCAGCCGCCCGGCGAGCGATGCGGGTTTTGAAATCGCGGAAGGTCTCAGCATGGCGGCTCCTTATGGGACCTCATAGATCGCCAGATTGTCGAACTGGACCAGCTCGGGTGGCGAGGTGGTGATGATCGACAGGCCTACGATCCCCGGACCGGGAAGCGCCGTGTCGCTGTAGTCGAAGACGTATGTGCCGTTTAGGAATACCCGGATGAGCGGACCGATCACCTCGAGACGCAGGCGGTGGGTTCCGGCCGGGGGCAGCAGGGCTTCTGGGACGTTCTGCGCCTTGAGCAGGGTGTAGGCGCCATCGCTCCAGCGATCCAGCGCGACAACCCGCTCTGCCGGCCCCAGGACGACGTGATAGTAGTAGGCCAGTCCGCCCTCGATGTCGTCCGAGCGGAAGATGACGCCTGCGCGCGAACCGGGTGCAAGGTTCTGCGTGGTGATCTCCACTTCGAGGATAAAATCGCCCACCTGCGGTTCGTCATACATCACGGGCAGCACCCCGCCGGGGAAGTAGCCCGTCAACCGGCCGCGCCCGCTGACGTAATCGAAGCTCAAGGTCGATTCGCCAAACAGCGGCACGGCGCTTCCCGGCGTGTCGAACGTGTCCGCAAACAGCAGGCTGCCATTCAGCAGTGGGCCGGGTTGACCCGGAACTGGCGTGTTGGTCGGCGGGCCGATTGGCAGGACCGGCATGGCGGTCGCAGTCGCGGGCATCTCCGTGGGAACGGGCGCTACCGTCGGCGTGAGCTCGCCCGAACCAGCAGTTTCAGGAAGCGCAGCCACGCCTTCCCCCGGTTCTTCCAGGGTGAGTGCAAATGTTTCGACGTAGACCAGCTGGTCATTGTCGAAACCCATGACGATCTGGTCGCCGGCCAGAAGCAGTCCCTCGGGGACATCGGCGTCATCCATCGGGAGCGTAGCAAGATCCTGATCCGCGAGGAGAGCCCGCACCTGGGCCTCGCTCATGGAGGCTTCGAACTCCAGCGGATCATAAAAATGAGCGTAGAGCGTATCTTCCGGAACCGATTCGAGGTCGACCGTCCAGAGCAGTTCCCCGTCGACGAAATCGAAGCGGGCGTTGAAATCGAAGTAGGACCATTCCTCCCATCGCACGACCTGCCCCTCCAGCGCTTCGAACCTGATCGTAAACGCATCCGGCGCGCCCATCTCTTCGAGCACGGTCGGACGGCGATCTTCGGCCGGAACGGCCAACGCTTCTTCAAGGGACATTTCGGTGGTGGCTTCGGGTTCTCCACCGGCTGTCGCTTCCGAACGGCCTGGCATGTTGCAGCCTGCGGTGAGCAGCACCAGGCACGAGGCGACGAGGCAGATGCGAACTTTCAGGATGGTGGTCGACGGCGGTGAATTCACACGAACCTCCCGTAGTTGCGCTTGATGAAGCTGAGTTCACCCAAGCGGATTCCTTCTTCGTGCAAGCCCCTTCCCATGGGCTTCAAGCCGTACAGGACACGTTGAACCCACCAACCACGTAGAGACCATCGGGGAGGTACCGCTAGAGATACACCTCGTTCAAGATACGAAACGAAAGTCTACAAAAATAAGGCGGCTTCCGCAATCGCAGGATGGTCCCCCGGTGCCGATTCTGCGACCAACACGAGAGGGGTCCCCTGGCTCAACTGCGGCGAATATTCCACCCGTATTCGAGCCTCCTGCGACGCAGCCAACAGGGCTCCTGGGAGGCCGGGTGCGCTCGGACTCTCGTGCTTCGATCATGTTTAAGGGACGAGCCTTCCTCGAAAGGCAGGCTCGTCGGGCGGCTCTTTCTAGCGCGCACCGGGCGGCAGGTTCATCACCAGCAATCTCGGCTCGGTTATTTCCTCGATGGCGAGCTTCGGCCCTTCACGGCCGGAACCCGAATTCTTCACGTCGCCGTACGGCATCTGGTCCACCCCGACCTCGGAGACGTCGTTCACCTGCACTCCACTGGCTTCGATCTCCTCGCAAACCTGCATGATGCGGCCGATATCCTGGGTGAAAACGCCGGACTGCAGCTCGGCTCGGCGCTCGAGATCGGCGTGCGGGTGGCGCTGGGGGTCATCGTAGCCGCGCTAACCTTCGTGCCGGCCTACCGCGAGATCGCCCAGGCCGATGGCGAAGCCTGGGTGGCGTA
>JBJYWH010000306.1:0-8361 GCA_046259355.1 Anaerolineales bacterium | reverse complement strand
AAAGAAATAGGCACCCTCACGGGTGCCTCAAGGTAGCGGGGCTGGGATTCGAACCCAGGACCTTCAGGTTATGAGCCTGACGAGCTGCCACTGCTCCACCCCGCAACGCGACGGGGATTATAACACAGCGGCTTAACGAGGGTCAAGCACTCACCCCCCGAAGAGCAGCGCCAGCCAGATTTCAAAGTTGCTCGGGGTCTCGTCCTGGCTTGTTTCACCGGGCACCGCGGTGGCCGTGGCGCCGCCCGGCGCCACCGGTACGACCAGCATCTCGCCTGGCAGCACCATCTTGGCCTGCTCGTGCGCCCACTCGGCAATGACCGGCTCGCTGGTCGCCTGGGCGACCTGTGTCATCAGGTCGACCCGCTCGGTCGCCATGCCGGCCACCTCGGTCTCAAGCAGGATGGCATCCTGCTCCAGGCGGCGGGCGTCGGCCATGCGCCGATTCAGGTCGCCCAGGACGAGAATGCCCAGTACGACCAGTGCGATGATCCAGATCGTGGGGATGCGGCCGGCACCCCGCGGTTCGTTCGTCATCTCATCCGACATGATACTCAAGCCCCATCTCACCGGCAAGCATGCCAGATTCGTGCCGAAAAAGAACAAGCCCCGGAAGGGGCTTGAGTGCCGAAGGTGGGATTTGAACCCACATGAGCATAAGCTCACTACGCCCTGAACGTAGCGCGTCTGCCAATTCCGCCACTTCGGCGCGCTCCGCTATTCTACCCGATGCCGCCCGTTTGTCAACGCACTCCAGGATCTACCCAACCTGTTCTGCGACTTCGTCCAACTTCAGGCTGATGACCTTGCTGGCGGAGTCGGGCCCCATGCTCACCCCGTACACCACCTGCGCCGCCTGCACCGTCTGCCGGTTGTGGGTGATCAGGATGAACTGGGTCTGGCCGCTCAGCTCGCGCAGCATCTCCGAGTAGCGCACGACGTTGGCCTCGTCCAGCATGGCATCGACCTCGTCCAGCACGCAGAACGGCGTCGGCGAGACCTTCAGCAGGGCGAAGATCAGCGCGCTGGCGGTCAGGCTGCGCTCGCCGCCCGAGAGCATCGCCAGGCTCTGCGTCCGCCGCCCGGGCAGCCGGGCTTCGATGTCGATGCCGCTCGAGGTCAGGTCGTCCGGATCGGTGAGCGTGAGGCGCGCTGACCCGCCGCCGAACAAGCGCGTGAAGGTCTCGCGGAAGGCGGTCGCCACGGCCTCGAATGTGACCCGGAATTCCCGCTCCATCAATACATCCAACTCGGCAATGACTTCCCGAATCTGGCGCTCGGCCGCCCGCAGGTCATCCACCTGCGCCGTGAGGAATTCGACCCGTTCGCTGACCTCGCGGTACTCACGCCGGGCCTCCGGGTTGACCGGGCCGATGCGGCGCAGCTGCAGCCGCTGCTGCTTGAGCTGGTTCTCCACATCGACCGGCAGTTCCTCGACGCGCGGCAGGTGCTCGACGATGCCTTCCAGCGGCAGCGGCTCCTGCGGAGCGGAGGGGTCCTCTTCCTCGAAGGCAACCAGCCCAAAGTCATCCTCGATCCTGCGGCGCAAGCTGGTCATCTCCTCCTGCTTGCGTGCCAGTTCGATCTGCAGGCGGGCGTGTTCACGTTCGGCCTGCTGCAGTGCCATGCGCAGCTCGCTGTCACCCGTCTCGAGCTCGAGGCGGCGGGCCTGGGCCTCGCGCAGGGCGCGCTCGGCCGGCTCGATTTCAGCCGTCAAGGCCTGGATCCGTTCTTCCACCGCGGCCAGCAGCTTGCCGCCCGTCTCGACGGATGCTGCCAATTGGCCCTTCTCCGCTTGCTGGCTTTCGAAGCGCTCGCGACGCAATTCGATCTCGCGCTGGAGGAAGCGTTCACGATCACGCAGCGCACGCAGCTGTGTTTGAACCCCTTCGAGCTGGTTTTGCGCCCGCTCCAGGCGGGATTCCAGCAGCTGCATCTCGCTGCTGCTCTCCGCCATCTCGAGTGCATGCATGGTGGCACGGTAGGCCGCTTCAAGTTGGCCGCGCTCGGTCTCCATGTCCTCGCCCTCTTCCTGCAGGGACTCCTGCGCGGACCGAACCGTTCGAGCTTCTTCATCGAGGTCTTCGATCCGCTTGCGGGCTGCGGCCAATCGGCCCTGCAGGTTTTCAAGTTCACGCACTGAATCTTCCAAGCCCCTGCGAAGGGAAGCAGCCTCCACCTCAAGTTCGCGGGCGCGGGCGCGGGCCGATTCGGCCGCCTCTTCGGCATCCACCCGGTCCTGCTCCATCTGCTTCAACTCCGTTTCGAGCCGTTCGACCGCTTCCACCCGTCCTGCAAGCTGCGTCTCGAGTTTCGATCGAATCGCTTGCGCGTCGCGTGCGACCTGGCCAGCCCCCAGCGTTACCCGCCCGCCGGGAGCAAACACATCCCCTTCGAGGGTCACGAGGCCGGATCCCGGTGGAAGCTTGCGCAGCGCTGCCGCTGCGATCCCCCGGTCCTCGACCACGATGATCCGGTTCAGAAGCGCGTCGAGAAGCGGACGGAGCGATTCTGCTCCCCGCACGAACTGACGGGCCAGGCCCAGGGACTGAATTCCCGCCGGTATGGCGAGCGGTTCAACCTCACCGCCCATGGTATCCGCAAGCATGACCAGCGCGCCGCCCGCCTGGCGCAGATCTTCACGCTCGGCCGCCTGCAGCAGTTCATCCAGACTCCGGAAAGCCACACCGCGCCAGGCGCTGCCGAGCGCGGCCAGCACGGCCGCGTCGTAACCAGGTTCAATCTCGATCTGCTCCGCCAGCCGCCCGAGCACGCCCTCCAGCCGGCCGGATGCGTGGGCCTTCCAGAGCAGCTGCAGTTTGCTTCCCTCCCCCTGGTCCGCGTCGAGGCCAGCCAATTGCCCTTCGAGCGCAGCCCGTTTGCGGCCCGCTTCTTCCAGCGCAGCCCGCTGTGCGGCCAGCCCTTCTTCAGTCTTCCACGCCCTCCGGCGTGCCTCTTCCTCGACCTGGTGCTGGCTGGATATTTCTCTCTCGATCTCCTCCAACCGCTCGCGAGCCGTGGAATGAGCGCTCGAAGCATCCTTCAGCCCGGATTCGATTTGGGAAAGATCAGCCAGCAGCGGCGCACGCGTCTGATCCAATGCAGCCAGACGCTTCTCGAGCTCCTCCTGCCGGGCGCGCAGCGCGCCTCCACTGGAGGCCATCCCCTCCAGCCGTTCGCGAATCCCGGCCAGCTCCTCCCGCAGGCGTTCGCGCTGATCGGTGCCAACGTGACCGGCCTCGAGCAGCGTCTGACGTGAAGCCAGCAGTTCGGAGAGGTCCGCTTCCGCCTCTGCCACTTCTGCAGCCGCCGTTTCATCGCGCGCCTTCAAGTCGGACAGCGCATCCTGCAGCTCATCCAGCTCGGGCTGCAGCCGCTGGCGATCATCTTCCAGCCAGCGCAGGCGTTCCTCGGCAATCGCCAGCTCGCGGCCGATGCGCTCGCGCTCGTGCGTGTGCTCCGCCATCGCCTGACGCCAATCGCCGAGCTGCTCGCGCAGCTTCTCCATCTTGGCCCGCAGCGCGCGAATCTCGCCCTCGGCACCGGACTGCTGCTCCCGCAGCGCGTCGCGCTCGGCTGAATACGCTTCTGCCTGCTCGCCCTTCTCGCGCAGCGTATCAAGCAGCCGGTACCAGTGGTAGCCGTACCAGGTTCGCAGCAGCTCCTGCAGGTCAGAACGCACCTGGTCGTAGCCCTGCGAACGCTCGACCTGGCGCTTCAGGCTGCGCAGGCGGGGCTTGAGCTCGGTCAGGATATCCTGCACGCGCTCCAGGTTGCGCTGGGTGTTCTCCAACCGGCGCAGCGCTTCCTCCCGCCGGCTGCGGTACAGGCCGATACCGGCCGCCTCCTCGAACAGCTGCCGGCGCTCGTCCGCCCGCAGCGAAAGGGCGGCATCGACCAGGCCCTGGCCGATGATGGTGTAGGTTCGCTGTCCCAGGCCGCATTTCGAAAGCAGTTCGGTGACATCGCGCAGCCGCACCCGTTGGCCATTGAGCAGGTATTCGTTCTGCCCGTCACGGTACGCCCGGCGCCCGATGGTGACCTCAGTGAATTCGATCGGCAGCCAGCCGTCGCTGTTGTCGAAGGTGATGGTGGCCGAGGCCATCGATGCCCGCGAGCGGGCGTCCGAGCCGGAGAAGATCATGTCCTCGGTGCGCTTGCCGCGCAGCAGGCTGAAAGACTGCTCACCCAGCACCCAACGGATGGCATCGGTAATATTGGACTTACCCGAGCCGTTCGGGCCAACGATGGCGGTGATGGTGGGGGCAAAGAGGAACAGGTTCTTGCTGGCGAAGGTCTTGTAGCCCTGCATTTCTAGCGACTTCAGCCTCGCCAGGCTCGGCGTTTGTTCAGTCACGCGATTCCTGCTCCCGTTCCGAGGCAATGTGGTTCAGGCGCTCTAGAGCCGCGGCTGCGGCGCGCTGGGCGGCATCCTGCTTGCTGTGCCCGGTGCCGCGCGCTTCGAGTTCATCGCCAACGCGGACTTCGACCGTGAACTCACGGTCATGATCCGGGCCTTCCACGGCGACCGTCTCGTACTGCGGTGTCTGACCCCGTTCAGCCTGGGCCCACATCTGCAGGATCGAGCGGGCATCGATCAGCCGTTCATCCTCCAGGGCAGCTTCGGCTGCGGCTTGCAGGCGCGGCTGCATGAATTCGGTCACCCGCTCCAGGCCGGCATCGAGGTAGAGAGCGCCGATCAGGGCCTCGAAGGAAGCACACAGGATGGCCGGCCTTTCACGCCCACCGGTGCCCTCCTCCCCACGGCCCAGAAGCAGCGCCTCGCCGAGTCTCATTTCCTGGGCGAAGCGCGCCAGCTGCTCGGTGCGCACCAGCGCCGAGCGCAGGCGGGTCAACGCGCCCTCGTCCATCTCGGGGAAGTGGTTGTAAAGCCAGGCGGCCGTGATGAAATCAAGCGTCGCATCGCCGAGGTATTCGAGGCGTTCGTTGTCCTCGAGCGATTCAGGGTGCTCGTTAATATAGGAGCGGTGGGTCAACGCACGGCGCAGCAGCCGGTTGTCTGAGAAGGACAAGCCGGCTTCCCGGACCCATTCATCCGGTCTCAACGATTAACTCTCCAGGAACTTGGGGGACGCCGGGCGCTCAGCGCATCTGAGTGCCCCGCGTTCCACCAGTTCGTGTCCAGGCGGTTTCTCAAGACCCGGTCATTCTACTCGCGGAAGCGGCGAAATGCCAGCACGGCGTTATGGCCGCCGAACCCGAAGGCGTTGCTGATCGCCAGGTCGACCTCGGCCTGGCGGGCCACGTTCGGAACGTAGTCCAGGTCGCATTCCGGATCGGGGGTGTCGAGATGGATCGTGGGGGGGATCAGCCCCTGCCGTATGGCCTGGATGCAGACGATCGCCTCCAGCGCGCCGGTGGCGCCCATCATGTGCCCGGTCATCGACTTGGTCGATGAGATGGCGACGTTCTTCGCATGCCCGCCCAGGGCGGTTTTGAGGGCACGCGTTTCGGCGATGTCGTTCAGCTGCGTCCCGGTGCCGTGGGCATTCACATAGTCGACTTCATCCGGTGCCACCCCGGCCGCATCCAGCGCCGCTTCGATGGCCTGCGCTCCACCCTCTCCACCTTCGGACGGTGCGGTCACATGGTAGGCGTCGGCCGAGGCGCCGTAGCCGACCATTTCTGCCAGGATCTCCGCCCCGCGCCGCTGCGCGTAGTCCAGGCTTTCCAGCATCAGGACGGCTGCACCCTCGCCCATCACGAAACCATCGCGCTCGGCATCGAACGGCGCCGGCGTGCGATCGAGCTGATCGTTGCGGCGGGATAGCGCACCCATGCGGTCGAAGCAGGCCACACCGATGCGGGTCACCGTCGCTTCCGAGGCGCCAGCCAGCGCCGCATCGAGCGCTCCAGCCCGAATCAGATGCCAGGCCTGGCCGATCGCATCGGCCCCGGAGGCACAGGCCGAGGCGACCGAGAAGCAAGGGCCCTTGATCCCGGTGTCGATCGCGATCAGTCCGGAAGCGCCGTTCGGCATGAACATCGGGATCATGAAGGGGCTCACACGCCGGGGACCGTCCTCGAGCAGGGTTTTCACCCCATTTTCCATCGAAGCCAATCCACCGACCGCCGAGGCTACGATCACGCCCACCCGGCGTGGGTCGCTCTCCTCCACCGAGAAGCCCGAATGCTCGAACGCCTGCCTCGCCACGACCGTGGCGAACTGCTCGAAGCGGTCGCGCCGGCGGGCTTCGCGCGCGTCGAGATAGGCGCCGGGATCGAAATCCTTCACCTCGCAGGCGATCTGTACCAGCATGTCGCTGGCATCAAACAGGGTGATCGGGCCGGCACCGGGGGTGCCGGCAACAAGGGCTTTCCAGGACTGGTTGACATTGTGACCGAGGGCATTGATGGTGCCCATGCCCGTCACAACTACTCGCTGTGTCATTCAGCGTTCCTCCTGCCGGCGGTTTAGCAATGGTACGGGGAAAGGATGGCCGCTCAGGGTGATTTCAACCCGGACCCGGTCAGGACCATGACGATCTCACCGCTTATCCGCTCGAACACCGCATCGCGGGCTGCCCAGACCACCGCCGATGTGGGCTCTACATATAACCCGGATGCCCCCAGCGCGTTGCGTGCAGTACGAATGGCAGCCTCATCCACCGCTTCCATCCAGCCCCCGGAATCGGCCACCGCCTTCAGGATGGCATCGCCGCGCAGTGGGTTCAGGATGCGGATGCCTTCCGCCAGGGTTTCGCCCTCGCGCACCATCCCCAGCCCGGTGGCGCCGGTGGTGAACACCGCGTAGAGCGGCGCACACGCCAGGGCCTGCACCCCCACCAGCCGGGGCGGCTCTTCGATCCATCCAGCCCTCTGCAGCGCCTGGAAGCCGCGCCACATACCGAGCAGCAGCGTTCCCTGCCCGACAGGGACGACGACCGCCTCTGGAGCGCTTCCCAACTGTTCGAAGATTTCATAGGCGATTGTCGCCATGCCGGCCAGCCCGTGCGGCAGGTAGGCATGACTGGCGTAGAAGATGCCGGACTGAGCGGCCTGGTGCGCGGCTTCCGCCACGTCGACGCGCTGGCCCGGGATGGGTACCAGCTCGGCCCCGTAGGCTTCGATCTGAGCTCGCTTCGGTCCGGAAGCGTACTCCGGGACGAAGATACGGGCCTTGATCCCGGCCCGTGCAGCGTAGGCAGCCAGCGAAGAGCCCGCGTTCCCGGACGAATCTTCGATCACCTGGTCGATCCCGGCCTCGAACAGGGCGCTGACCAGCACAGCGCTGCCGCGATCTTTGAACGAACCGGTTGGGTTGCAGCCCTCGCACTTGAAGTGGACGGTGCGCCCCTCCCGCTCGAGGCTCACGAGCGGCGTACTGCCCTCCCCCAGGCTCACCCAGCGTCCCTGGTTTGCCAGGGGGAATGAATCTCGAAAGCGGCCGATCCCTTCCACATGGTCACGGCTCAGTCCAGCCAGAGAGATGGAAAAAGGGTCCTCGAAATCGTAGATCCCACCGCAGTGTGGGCAGCGGTATGGGAGGCTGTCCTTGGGGTACAGCCGGCGGCAGTTGGTACAGACGAGCGGCCAGCGAGGGTTTCCCATCTTCACGCCTGGTCCGGCTTTCGGTCTTCGGCCGACGGCTGGTAATCGCCTTCGACCCAGAATTCACCCTGCGGACCGACTTCCTTCTTCCAGATCGGGACGATTTGCTTCAACCGATCGATGCCGTAGCGGGCGGCTTCGAAGACGCCGCTGTCACGATGCCCGGCCGTGCAGGCAATCAGGACGGTCGGGGTGCCGGGCAGCAGCCGGCCCACCCGCTGGATGATTGCGACCTGTTCAACCGATGGCCAGCGCTCATGGATTTCGGCTGCGACCTGGCGCATCTTCTCTTCGGCCATCGGCTGGTAGGCTTCGTAATTTAACTCAATCGTCTCATGCCCGCCGCCGCGGTCGGTGCGGCCGCGCACAACGCCGGTGAAGACGCAGGCTGCTCCCGTGGAAGGCCTCACCATCTCCGCCAGCAGCTGGTTCAAATCGAGCTCGTCTTCGGTGATCCTGAATTGATCACCCGCGGCCCCGCTGCCACCGCTGACCGGTGGAAAAAGCGCGACCTCGTCGCCCGGTTCGAGCACCTGATCATCGGCGGCATACTCACGGTTTACGGCAACGATTACCGTAGGAAGCGATTCAGCGATGGCGGGATGCTTGCCCTGAACCGTTTCCATCAAGCCGCTGACGGTCGAACCCGCCTCGAGGTCGAGGTCTTCTTCTTTCAAGCCAGCGCGGTCGCGCAGCGTGGCAAAATACCGTATTCGGACCTTCATCACTCCCAGGCCTCGAGCACCAGGTCGCCGCTCTTGCCACCGTGCTTCTCCAGCAGGCGGATAT
>JBJYWH010000305.1:14246-15374 GCA_046259355.1 Anaerolineales bacterium | reverse complement strand
CTGGAGCAGCTTCGCCTCGCTGAAATCCGGGCCGAGCAGCTGGATGCCGATCGGCAAACCGTTCGAATCGAGCCCGGCCGGGATGGAAAGGCCCGGGATGCCGGCATGATTGGCGGCGACGGTCAGCAGGTCGGCATACTGCATGAGCAGCGAATCGCCGTAGACTGCGCCGAGCTTGAAGGCCGTCGTCGGCGTCGTCGCCGTCAGCAGGGCATCCAACCGGTATTCACCCTCGGGGTCGAACGCACGCTCGAAATCACGCCGGATCAATGTCCGTATGCGCAGCGCCCGGTCGTAATAATCCTTCTCGTACTGGGCGGCCGAGACGTACATCCCCATCAGGATGCGCAGCTTCGGCTGCGGCCCAAAACCGGCCCCGCGCGAGGCACGGTACAGCTGCGGCAGATCCGCGACCGGGCCCTCATAGCGGTAGCCGTATTTGACTCCATCGTAGCGGTGCAAATTGGAGGCAGCCTCGACGCGCGAGATGACGAAATAGGCCGGAATGCCGTAGCGGGTGTTCGGCATCGGCACCTCTTCGACAATCTCCGCGCCCAGATCGGCGTAACGCCGGGCAGCCTGTTCGACCGCAGCTTGAATCTCGGCCGAGATCGGTTGTTCAACGATCTCGCCGCTTTCGGGATGCGGGAATTTAAGCACGGCATAGTCACGTGACAGACCGATGCGCATCCCGCGCACCTCGCGCTCGAGGTCCGCCTGGTAATCCGGCATGGGGACGGTGGCCGCCGTGGCATCATGGGGATCGGGGCCGGCGATGACATTCATCATCAGCGCCGCGTCGGTCACATCGCGCGCCACCGGTCCCGGGCAGTCGAGCGAAGAGGCGAAGGCGATCAGCCCATAGCGCGAGACGCGGCCGTAGGTCGGTTTCATACCGACCACGCCGCAGAACGCCGCCGGTTGTCGAATCGAGCCGGCCGTGTCGGTCGCCAGGGAGAGCGCCGCCTCGCCCGCCGCAACCGCCGCCGTACTGCCGCCGGACGAACCTCCCGGGACGTGGGCTGGATTCCACGGGTTGCCGACCGGCGGGAGAAAGGCGGAGGACTCGTTCGACGAACCAAAGGTGAACTCATCCAGGTTGACCTTGCCCACCGTAATCGCACCAGC
>JBJYWH010000305.1:0-14146 GCA_046259355.1 Anaerolineales bacterium | reverse complement strand
ACGAACCAAAGGTGAACTCATCCAGGTTGACCTTGCCCACCGTAATCGCACCAGCAGCTTCCAGCCGTTCGACCGGTGTTGCGCTGTAGGGCGCGATGAAGTTCGCCAGGATGCGTGAGCCGGCCGTGGAAGGCGTGCCCTGGACACAGAAGATGTCCTTGACCGCCAGCGTCACGCCGGCCAGCGGGCCGAGCGGTTCGCCGGCCGCGCGAGCAGCATCGATCGTTCGGGCCTGCTCGCGCGCACGTTCGGGAGTGCGGGTGATGAATGCGTGCAGGTGCTCCAGGTCTTCAGGTTCCAGCGTATAGGGATCCAACGACGGCGGCCGGCCTTCGACCGCGTCGATGCGTTCCAACGCCGCTTCGGTCAGCTCGAACGCACTGACCTCGCCCTTCCGCAGCAGGCCGGCCTGCTCGCGGGCGGTCAGGTCCGCCAGCGAAGCCATCATTCCAGCTCCTCGTGCGGAATATCCGGCACCACGATGTAGCGCTCGTCGACCTCGGGCGCCTGCGCCAGGATGTCATCCGCCAGCGGGCAGGGTTCGCTCTGGTCGCTCCGCAGGCCGGGCGAGGAGGCCGGTGTATACGGCACGCCGTGCGAGGTGATCGGCATCCCCGGATCGATAGCGATCGCCTCCAGTTCAGCGATGGCGCGCATCTGCTGGTTCAATTCCTGCCGCAGGTACTCGGCTTCCTCCGGGCTCAGTTCCAGCGATGCCAGCCGGGTCAGATGCTCAAAGATTTCCGGCGTGATTTTCCCCTCTTGCTTCTTCGTGTCCGAACGCGCCACAGCGGCCTCCCGGGGCTTGAATGCGGGTCATTGTACCTGCTGGGACGAGCCGGGTCAAAGGTCGCGCTTCGGCATCAAAATTGCACGCCCAGGGGCGTGATTCGGACGACCTTGCAGGATCCTTACGTTAAGTCCCTGAAAGGTTAAAAACATACTTTGCTATGCTACATTGGGACCGAAAAGAAGAACGTCGAAAACAATCGACGAGATGAACAACAGGAGGTTCACATGAAAAACGTTCTTCGACCCCGCAGCTTCGGAATGCTTATCATCGCACTCATTCTTGCTGCATCGATCTATGGTTTTGCGAACAGCAATACCATGCCGGCGGCTTCGTACGCTGGCGACGGATCAACCGCGATCAGCGGCTACACCGTGTCCGCCGTGAGCTATGATATCTATGGTGATAACGATCCGATCGATATCGATGGCATCTCATTCACGCTGAATGCCGCGGCAGGTCAGGTGTATGTCTCCTTCGACGGCGGCACCACCTGGGAAGACTGCTCACCGGGCACACCCAGCTCTTCGATCAACTGCACGCTGGGGACACCCATCAGCGTCTTGAGTGCCACGCAGCTGCGCATCATCGCCGCGGACTGAGTTCGTCCCATCCGGCAGCGGTGAAAACCCATGGGGCACAATCACGCGAATCCTGTGATTGTGCCCCATAATGTGACGGAACGATGAAAATCCGACGACAACTCTCCACCGCAGTTCTTGCCTCCGCCATCCTGGTCTTGATGGCCGCACTCTGGATCATCCTGGCGCCGGTCCAATTTGGAGGTCAATCCTCCTACGTCATGGTGGCCGGGGCGAGCATGGAGCCGGCGCTGCATCGAGGCGACCTGGTTGTCGTACGGCAGGAACAAACCTACGAAGTCGGCGATATCGTGACCTACCACCACCCGACGATCGGGCCGATCATTCACCGCATCATCGCCCGTCAGGGCGATCGCTATCTCTTCAAGGGTGACAACAACGAGTGGGTCGACTCCTACGAACCGAAGGCGGACGAGATCGTCGGTAAGGAATGGATTTACCTGCCCGGGGCGGCCAACTGGCTGCTCAAGCTGCGCACACCGACCGGGCTGGCGTTGCTCTCGCTCACCATCGCCATGATGCTTATGACGACTTTTATCAAGAAATCTTCGGAACCTGCTTCGGGCCGGAAGGAGGAGACCGTGTTCAACCGAGAACGGTTCGCCGCCTGGGCTAACAACCTGGATGGACTCTTCTTTGCGCTGGGCGCGGTGGCTTTCGCTGCGCTGTTGCTCGGACTCTTCGCTTTTACACGACCCCTGACCGTCGGTGTGCCGGCCGACATCCCGTTCGAGCATCACGGCCAGTTCGAATACCACGCCGGGGCGCCGCCCAGCGTCTACGACGGCGGCCAGCTCGTAACCGGCGACCCGGTCTTCCACCAGCTGGTCTCCACATTCGATCTCGACTTCAAGTACCGGCTGGTTTCCCAGTTTGCTTCCAACCTGCACGGAACCGCCAGCATGCAGCTGCGGGTCAGCGATTCCAGCGGCTGGCGGCGAACCATCGAACTGCTGCCCGAGACGGAGTTCAGCGGGCCGGAAGCTGTGCTCAGCACAGCGGTCGATCTCACACCAGTGCTCAAACTTACGCAAATGCTTCGGGAGCGCACCAGCACCGAGCGGCAGGGCTACAGCGTGGACATCTTGCCCGTCATCCAGATTAGCGGTTTGCTGGAAGGCCTGCCTTTCGATGACCGCTTCGCGCCGGCATTGACCTTCCAATTGGACGAACTCGAACTGTACCTGCGGAACACTTCCGACCCGCTCCATGGCAATGGCGACCCGCTCAAGCCGACCACCGGTGGCTTTCTGCCGCGAACGCAGACCCAGCCGGCGACGCTCTCGATTCTGGGCCTGGATCCCACCGTCGAGACCGCGCGCTGGATCGCCGGAGTCGGCTTCGGACTCGGTCTCGCTGGAATGCTCGGTCTGTGGCTGGTGATGCGCCAGATATCCCAGCGCGACCGGGCGGCCGAAATCCAGCTCGAATACGGCCCACTCCTGGTCGAGGTGGAAGCGCTCGAACTCAAACGGGGCATGAAACAGACCGATGTCCGCCGCATCGACGACCTGGCCAAGCTGGCCGAGCGCGGTGGGGTGATGATCCTGCATCTTGAGAAGGACGACGAGCATGTGTACTGCGTTCAGCTGGGCGAGACCTGCTACCGCTACATCCTGCTGACACCCCTCGAGCCGGACGTTGATCTGAACCGCGCCCGAACGGATGGAGAGTCCTGATGTCCTCGAAGGCGCTCTTCCGCCTGGTTCTGATCGGGCTCGGTTTGCTCCTGATCGGGAGCATCAGCAGTGCCTTCGCGGCTACCAACAGCGTCCCCAGCACACGCCTGGACGAGGACAGCTTTGCAATCGATGCCAACGCGCTCAAACCTTCCCGCTGTGCCAGCCTGGACCTGACCAACATCGCCTTCGGCACGGGCACGGCTGCGAACGATCTGGTCCTGGGCACCGCCGGGAGCGACAGCCTGAGTGGAGACGATGGCGATGACTGCCTCGTCGGCGGCGGAGGGGACGATACCCTCGACGGGAAGAAGGGCAACGACATCCTGCTCGGGGGCTCGGGCAACGACGACCTGCGCGGCCTGCAGGGCGATGATATCCTGTATGGCGAGGACGGGGACGACAGCCTGAACGGGGGGCCGGACATCGACATCTGCAACGGCGGGCCCGGAACGGATACCGGTCACAATTCCTGCGAGACGGAAGTCGACATTCCGTAAGCTCCGCCTGGGGGTATTTGCACCTGCCGCCGGTTTGCGCCGGCGGTTTTCTTTACCAGGCTCAAGCAGATCATCAGGCAAAGCCGGATACCTTCCGGTTTCTGGTGCACCGCTCCTGCTATATAATCGCTGAAAATCGAACACACCTTCAGGGAGGTCCCACATGGCTCCAGCCAGTGACACCAATCTTGGACCGAGTCTCAAGCTTTCCTCCGAACACGAGATGCTCCGGCAGGCTGCGCGCGACTTTGCCCAGAACGAGATCGCGCCGGTCGCAGCGGAATTCGATGAAAGCGGCCAGTTCCCGCTGGAAACGATCCGCAAGATGGGCGACATGGGCTTTATGGGCATCGAGGTGCCGGAGGAATATGGCGGAGCCGGCATGGACACGCTTTCCTACGTGCTGGCGCTGGAGGAGATCAGCAGGGTCGATGCAGCGCACGGAACCGTCATGTCGGTCAACAACTCGCTCTTCTGCTACGGCATCCTGCGTTTTGGCACCGAGGAACAGAAGCAGAAGTACCTGCGCGGCGTGGCCTCCGGGGAGAAGATCGGGGCCTACTCTCTCACCGAGCCAATGTCCGGTTCGGATGCCGGCACGATGCGCTCACGGGCCGTGCGTGACGGCGATGATTACATCATCAATGGACGGAAGTCGTGGGTCTCTTCCGCTCCCTATGCCGACTACATCCTGGTTTTCACGATGACGGAACCCGAGAAGAAGCACCACGGCGTCTCAGCCTTTCTGATCGACGTCGACCAGCCAGGTTTCACGCTCGGCAAACCCGAGCCCAAGCTGGGGATCCGGGCCTCGGCCACGAGCGAAATCCTCTTTGAAGATTACCGCTGTCCGGCGGCAAACCGGCTCGGCGAGGAAGGTCAGGGGTTCAAAATCGCCATGACCGTTCTCGATGCCGGCCGGATTGGGATCGCGTCGCAGGCGCTTGGCATCGCCGAAGCCGCCTACGAAGCCAGCCTGCAGTACGCACGCGAACGCGAGGCCTTCGGCCAGAAGATCGGTGAATTCCAGGGCATCTCTTTCAAGCTGGCCGACATGAAAACCCGCATCGAAGCGTCCCGCTTGCTGATCTACAATGCTGCGCTCGCCAAGCAGCGCGCCAAACAGGAAGGCGGCCGCTATACGCTGGAAGCCTCGATGGCCAAGCTGTTTGCCTCCGAGACGGCCATGTTCTGCGCCCATGCTGCCGTCCAGATTCACGGCGGGATGGGATACTCCAAAGAACTGCCGATTGAACGCTACTTCCGGGATGCCAAGATCACCGAGATCTACGAGGGCACAAGCGAAATTCAACGCCTCGTCATTTCCAGGTTGGAGCTCGGAATGCGTTGATCCGCCATCGGTGACCTCACCAACGCGAACCCGCGCATGCAGTGGATGGGGACGGTGATCCAATGCCAGCCAGCGATGGGGAATACAACAGCGACCGGCGCCCTTACGGAGGGAATGATGCCGGTACCCCCCGGCCGATGCCTGGCGCACGCCGCCTTCACCTGCACGTGCCCGCCGGCGCCAGATTGCGCGTGACCCTCTCATGGCTGAAGCCAGGGGACAATGCAAAGCAAGGGAATTTCGACGAGTATGCCCTGCTGTCGTCGAATGGAGCAGCCGGATCGGAGCTTTTCCTGCTCGACGGATCCGGCGGCGAGGTCCAACCCCAGGCCAGGCTCTCGATACGCAACCGTATCCAGCAGGTGCTTCCAGCACGCAGGCCCTCGATCAACTTGAAAGAGATACGGGCTGAACGGGCGGCCTGGATCCTTTTTCTGCTTGCCCTGCTGGTCTTTGCCGCCAGCCGGCTGATACGGATCGAGGATTACCCGATCTCCTTCCTCACCGACGAAGCCAACCAGGCCAACCTGGCGGAAGATCTTCTCCGTGATGGCCTGCGGGATTATGAAGGCACGCTGCTTCCGACCTATTTCAAGAACGTGTACGAGTACAACCTCTCGCTCTCGGTCTACCTGCAGCTGCTTCCTGTGCGCCTGTTCGGAAAATCGGTCGCGGTCACTCGCACCGCATCGGCCCTGGTGACCATCATCGGTGCGGCGGCAGTTGGACTGAGCCTGGACCTGCTCACCGGCCGGCGCCGCGGATGGCTGGGGGTACTGTTGTTCGGCCTGCCGCCGGCCTGGTTTCTCCATTCCCGCACAGCGTTCGAAACCAGCCTGATGGTCAGTTTTTACGCGTGCTTTCTGTATTCCTACCTGCTGTACCGCCTCCGCTCGCCGCGCTATCTGTCCATGTCGATTCTCTTCGCGGCCCTGACGTTCTACAGCTACGCCCCGGGTCAGGCGGTGATCGCCATCAGCACACTGGTCCTGCTGGCCGTCGACTGGCGCTACCACCGGGACCATTACAAGACCCTGCTGATCAACCTCCCGCTCCTGGCTCTGGCGGTCCTGCCTTACCTGCGTTTCCAATGGCAGCACCCCGGGGAGCACACCCAGGCACTCCGCCTGCTGGGGAGCTACTGGCTGCAGGACCTTTCGCTGGCAACAAAAATCCGCATTACGCTGGAAAACTACCTCGGTGGACTCAATCCGGCGTACTGGCTCACGCCGAACCTCTCCGATCTCGCCCGGCATCAAATGGATGCTTTCGGGTCCTACTTCCTGCCGATGTTCCCGCTGCTGCTGATCGGCCTGGTGCTGGCGCTGCAGCGTTGGCGAGATCCTGCCGAGCGCACGGTACTGGTCTCCCTGTTCATCGTCCCCTGTGCCGGAATACCGGCCGGGGTCGGCATTACCCGCTTGCTTGCCCTGATTGTCCCGGCGGTCCTGTTGAGCGGGCTCGGCCTGAGCTGGCTCATCGATCGTGCAAACATTCCACAAGCGGGCCGGCCGGTCATCACCGCCGCGCTCTTCACGCTTCTCGCCGGGCTGCAGGCAGGGATCCTGGCCGATGCGCTCGAGCGCGGCCCCCTCTACAGCCAGGATTACGGGATGAACGGCATGCAGTACGGCGCAGTCCAGGTCTTTGGCCGCATCGAGCAGATGCTGGAAGCAAATCCAGACCTGCACATATCGGTCTCGCCAACGTGGGCGAATGGTGTCGATGTGCTGCGACGATTCTTCCTTCCCGATGACGCCCCGGTGGAAATTGCCAATACGGCCGGATACCTGGAGAACCTGATCGATCTGGATCCGGCGCGAATCTTCGTGCTCACCACCCCGGAGGTCGAAGAGCTGAAAGCCAGCTCGAAGATCGGATCGATCACGATCCTCGACCGCCTGCTCTACCCGAATGGTTTTCCCGGCCTGACTTTCCTGTCCATGCGTTATTCCGCCGATGCGCCGGAAATCTTCGCCGCCGAGGTTGCCGAGCGCCAGCGGCCGAAGACAGCCGCGTTGGTCATCGACGGGATCGAGACGCAGGTCGAATTTCCCTTTCTTGACCTGGGAAGCGTGGACCTGATGTTTGATCACGACCCGTTCACACTGGCCCGCGTGTACGAGGCCAACCCGGCCCGTATCGTTCTCCGTTTCAGCCGGCCGCGCGATATCCAGGGCCTGCGCCTCACGACCGGGAGTATGGATTTCGGGCTGAGCGTGGCGCTGCTGGATGCGTCCTCGACCGAGCTGTCCAGTTTCTCCCAGACCTACCGCGATCTCCCGGACGACCCGACGGTCGAATGGGACGCACCAGGGCGAATCTCCGGCGTCAGTTCAATCGTCATCGAGATTTTCAGCCTGACCCCGGGCGATCCCTTTAAGATCCATATCCGTGAAATCGAACCTTTCTGACCCGGGCGGATTCAAGCGCGATACGCGGCGCACCCTGCGCGGCGCTGTCTCATCCTCGTTTCAGGCCGGAATCCTCACCGCCCTCACACTGATCATGGCCGGGACCTATCTGCTGCTGGTGAGCCCCATCCGGGCTCCGGCTGCGCTGGTCGTGCTGCTGGGCATCCTCCGGCTTTCCTGGACCCTCATCCTGCAGCGCCGGCCAACCGCCATGCGATCTGGACAACATGTGATGCGGCGCCTGAAGCACGGGCTTCACCTGGATCCCTGCCGGTCGGAACTGCTGCTGCTCGGGACCGGTCTGACGATCGCTTCGCGTGCCGCCGCTGGCGATGGAGCGCGGGTCGAGAGCATCCTGGCGCTTCCGCTGTGGATCGGCGGAATCCTCTTTACGCTGCTCGCCTTCCACCGGCCTGCGGATTCTCGCCAGCATCCGCCCAGGGCTGCCCGTGTCGAATGGCTCGCCCTCGCCGTGCTGACCCTGGCGGCCTTCCTGTTGCGCGCCTGGAAGATCGAGAGCATGCCCTATGTCCTCAGCGGAGATGAGGGCTCGGCCGGGCTGACGGGGATGGAATTTCTCCACGGCCTGCGGAACAACCCGCTCGGCCTGGGATGGTTCTCTTTCCCGGCGTTCTACTTCTGGCTGCTCTCCGGCCTGCAGCTGCTCTTTGGCCGCACGATCGTTGCCATCCGCATGCTCTCCGCCCTGGCCGGCGCGTTGCTCGTTCCAGCCGTCTTCTGGCTGTTGAAAGGCTTTTTCGGTCGCCGGGCTGGCTGGTTGGGCGCGATCTGGATCTCGGCCTTCCACGCGCTGGTCTTCTTCAGCCGCGTCGCCTACAACAACATCTTCGACAGCCTGATGTACACGCTCATTCTGGCCGCGCTCTGGGACGGTTTTCAAAACGGCCGCAGGAGCTCGTACCTGCTTGCCGGGGTCTTCCTGGGCTTTTCGCAGTATTTCTACACCACCTCGCATGCGATCCCGTTCCTGCTGGCGGTCTGGATCCTGCTAATCGCAATCCGCCGGGATCATCCGGTTGACCTCTGGCAGAACCTGGCGATGACCGCGATCGTCGCTGTCAGCATCTCGATGCCGCTGCTGCTGCTCTACCTGGCCCATCCCGGCGAGATCTTCTTCACCGCCAGCCGCGTGTCGATGCTCCTGCCGGGTTGGATCGAACCGGCCGCCGCCGCGCTGGGAACCACCCCACTGGGTCTTGTCCTGGAGCAGATCTGGGTTACAGCGCTGGGGCTGAGCGCGGGTGAGCTGCAGGGTGTCTACTACGGCTCCGGCGTACCGCTCCTGTTCGGGCTTTCAGTCCCCATCTTTTACCTTGGTCTCTTCATCTGCCTGTGGCGCATTCGCGATCCACGCTTCAACCTGCCCCTTCTCACCCTGGGGGCAACCCTGCTCATCGGCGGCCTCAGCATCCAGGCGCCGAACGCCCAGCGGATGATGCTGCTCATGCCCATGACAGCCTTGCTGATCGCGATTCCGCTTGATCGGGCCGCCGACTGGCTCGGTCAGCGCTTGGGTCCTGTGGCCCATGCCGCAGCCACAGCCGCCTCCCTCGCACTGGTATGCTTCATGGCCTTTCAGAATCTATCGCAGCTCTTCGGAACATACTTCCCCCGGGAAGCCTATGGCAGCCTGAACGGCGAAGTGGCGATGAGGATGGTGGACGTCCTGGGCGACACCGGGTTCGAGCAGCCGGTTTTCTTCGTGGGGGGTGACCGAATGAGCTTCTATTCCATCCCCAGTCTGCCCTACCTGCTGCCGGACGTAGCCGGTGTCGATCTTGAATATCCCTATGAGGTGCCCGAAACCGTTCCGCAGCAAGACCAACCGCTGCTGTTCATCATTCTGCCCGAACAGTCCTCCGCCCTGGAGCTCATTCACGAACGTTACGCTCCCGGGAAGCTGAGTGCAAGCTATAATCGTCGCGGCCAGCTTCTGTTTTACCTGTACCGATATGATGGCGGGTGATCGATAACGGGTCCCGCTCTAACCAACGCGAGGAGCAAATAGCGTGAAAGCGATTCTGTTTCACGAACACGGCGGATCAGAAGTGCTTCGATACGAGGACTTCCCGACTCCGGAACCGGGACCCGGACAGGTCCAGGTTCATCTGCGGGCTGCGGCGCTCAACCGGGTGGATCTCTGGGTGCGGGATGGATGGCCGGGCTTAAAGCTCGAATTGCCGCACATTTCCGGCTCGGATGGCGCCGGCGACATCTCGGCGCTGGGCGAAGGCGTTGTGGATTTTCAAATCGGCGACCGCGTGGTCATCAACGGCAACATCGGCTGCGGTCACTGCGACCGCTGCCTGGCCGGAAAAGACAATATGTGTCAGGACTGGCATCTGCTGGGCGAGACCATTCGGGGCACGCTGGCCGAATATGTCGTCGTTCCGACTCACAGCGTCCTGCGCCTGCCGGATGCGTTCGAGTACGCCGATGCGGCGGCTGCCAGCCTGGTGTTCCTCACCGCGTGGCATTCACTCATCCGGCGTGGGAGCCTGCGGCCTGGCGAGCGGGTCCTGATCGTGGGTGCCTCGGGCGGGGTGAATACCGCCAGTATTCAAATAGCCAAAATGACGGGCGCAAAGGTTTTTGTCGTGGGTTCGAACCGTCAAAAACTCGAACTGGCCGAATCGCTCGGCGCGGATGTGCTCATTGACCGGAGCGTGGAAGAGAACTGGTCCAAAGCTGCTTTCCTGGCTTCCAACCGTGAAGGCATGGACGTCGTCATCGATAATGTCGGGGCGGGCACGATGCCGCTCAGCCTGCGTTCAGCCCGCAAAGGCGGGCGCATCCTGACGGTAGGAAACACCGGCGGTGCAACCTTTGAAATCGACAACCGCTTCATATTCGGCAAACACCTTTCCTTGATCGGATCGACCATGGGAACCCATGAGGATTTTCGACAGGTGATGGGGTTACTGTTTGAGGGCCGGTTGAGACCCGTCATCGATCGCAACTATCCGCTTACCGAGGCAGCCGAGGCCGAGCGCCGCCTGGAAGCAGGGCTGCAGCTTGGGAAGATCGTTCTCGTCCATGAAACGTAGGCCTCTTCTCGTAACCTGCCTCAGTCTGGTAGTGTTAATCTTCTCGGCAGTGCAATTCGTCAGCTTGCGGGACTGGACGAACTTGCTGCCGGTCCAAATGACCATTCCGGACTGGTACCTGCCGGTCCGAAGCGTGATCTGGGGGCTTTCTGCTGCGGCAGCTGCCATCGGGCTCTTCTTCGGGTACGGTTGGTCGCTCCTCTTCACGCGTGGATCAACCGTGGTGTATTTCCTGTGGTATTGGGCAGATCGGCTCCTGCTCCGGAATTCCGATTTTGCCCGGCAGGCATTCTGGTTCTATGGCGCCTTGCAGCTGCTCGCCTGTATTCTCGTTCTTTGGGTGCTGAGCCGCAGGAGCACCCAGGCCTTTTTGAGGAGTTTTTCGGATGAGTGATCCTTCCAAGATCGAACGGCTGGACTCGCTGCGCGAAGAAGCTCAGCAGGGCGGCGGCGAGGACCGTATCACGTCCCAGCACGAAAGGGGCAAACTGACGGCGCGAGAACGGCTCGAGCTGCTGCTCGATAAAGGCTCGTTCCGCGAGACGGATATGTTCGTCACCCATCGCACCTCGGACTTCGGGCTTGACGAGCGCAAATTCCTAAGTGACAGCGTCGTCACGGGCTGGGGCACGATCGAGGGCCGCCTGGTCTATGTCTTCTCGCAGGATTTCACCGTCTTCGGCGGCAGCCTGGGGGAAGTTCACGCCGAAAAGATCTGCAAGATCATGGATATGGCCATCAAGAACGGCGCACCGGTCATCGGGCTGAATGATTCGGGTGGAGCCCGCATCCAGGAGGGCGTGGTTTCCCTCGGCGCCTACGCCGACATCTTCCTCCGCAATACGCTCGCTTCCGGGGTCATACCCCAGATCAGCGCCATAATGGGACCCTGCGCGGGGGGCGCCGTCTACTCCCCCGCTTTGACCGATTTCATCTTCATGGTGCGCAATTCATCCTACATGTTCGTCACGGGCCCAGACGTCGTAAAAACGGTCACCCACGAGGAAGTCTCGTTCGAAGCCCTGGGCGGAGCAGACACCCATGCCAGCACTTCCGGGGTTTGCCATTACGTCGCTGAAAACGAGGCCGATTGCCTCTACATGCTACGGGTGCTGCTCTCCTACCTGCCGCAAAACAACATGGAAGATCCGCCCTTCGTAGCCACCTCCGATGACCTGCTGCGGACGGAAGAGGCGCTCGACCATATCATCCCCGATGACCCCAGCAAACCGTACGACATGCGCGAGGTCATCAAGCTCGTGGTCGATGACGGAGTGTTCTTCGAAATCCATGAGAATTACGCCGGCAACATCGTCACCTGTTTCGCCCGCCTGGGCGGTCACAGCGTCGGCATTATCGCCAACCAGCCGAATGTACTGGCTGGCGTGCTCGATATCAATTCGTCCGACAAGGCTGCCCGCTTTGTGCGTTTCTGCGATGCCTTCAACCTGCCGCTGATCACGTTCGTCGACGTGCCCGGTTTCCTGCCGGGCACCGGTCAGGAACACGGCGGCATTATCCGCCATGGCGCCAAGCTGCTCTACGCTTACTGCGAGGCTACCGTCCCCAAGATCACCGTCATCACCCGCAAGGCTTACGGCGGGGCGTATGACGTCATGTCATCCAAACATATTCGCGGCGATCTCAACCTGGCCTGGCCGACTGCAGAACTGGCTGTCATGGGGCCGGATGGGGCCGTCAGCATCATCTTCCGCAAGGAACTGGCGGACGCCAAGGATCCGGAAAAGCGCAAAGCCGAACTGGTCCAGGAATACCGCGAGAAGTTCGCCCATCCCTACATCGCGGCCGGCCGCGGGTATATCGATGATGTGATCGAGCCGCGCTTCACCCGGAGCCGCTTGATCAACGGCCTCGAGATGCTCGCCAATAAACGTGATTCCAACCCGGCGAAGAAACATGGCAACATCCCGCTCTAGGGAGGTTCGGTCCGCCACATACCATGCGGCCATCCGCAGCGGGTACGCCGATGTGGGCGATCACCGCCTGTACTGGGAGCGGCACGAATCATCCGACGCCGATCCGGTCGTCCTGCTTCATCACGGGCTGGGCTCGATTCGATCCTGGCGCCGGCAGGTGAAAGCCCTATCCGATGTCGGGTTCGACCTGGTGCTCTTCGACCGCTGGGGGTACGGTCGTTCCGACCCCCGGCCGGGATTCGAACCCGGCTTCCTGCAGCACGACGCGCAGGAAGCGCTGCGGCTGCTCGATCGGCTCGGCTTGCAGCGCGCCCACCTGGTCGGGCACAGCGATGGGGGAACGATCGCGCTGCTTATCGCCGCTGAACACCCCGAGCGTGTCATCAGCCTGGTCGTGGTTGCGGCACACATCTACTATGAGCCGAAAATGCTGACCGGGCTGCACCTGATCGAGGAATCGATCTCCCAGCCGCCGCTCGCGCTCGCACTGCAGAAGGAGCACGGGGAGCGGGGACAGGATCTTGCCCGGGCCTGGATCGAACACTGGCTTGAATCCGATCCACAGGAGCTGAGCATGCAGGATCAGCTGGCAGACATATCCGCCCCGACCCTGGTCATCCAGGGAGAGCAGGATGAACATGCCACTCCCCGACATGCGATCGATATCGCCGAGGGAGTTCAGCACGGCCACCTGTGGCTGATCCCCGGGGCCCGGCATATGCCGATGCATGAGGTTCCGGATCTATTCAACGAGCATTTGCTTGCCTTCCTGGCGGAGCACGCCAGCAGCTGAGGAGCGTTATGTTCAATAAAGTTCTGATTGCCAATCGAGGTGAGATCGCCGTCCGCATCATCCGGGCCTGCCGTGAACTCGGTATGAGCACGGTCGCCGTCTATTCGCAGGCCGACCGGGCCGGGTTGCATGTCCGGCAGGCGGACGAGGCCTACCTGATCGGCGGCGCGGCGGCGCGCGATTCGTACCTGCGCAGCGACAGGATCATCGATGTCGCCCGGCGCAGCGGGGCCGGCGCGATCCATCCCGGCTATGGTTTCCTCGCCGAACGGGAAGATTTCGCCCAGGCGGTGCAGGACGCCGGTCTGGTGTTCATCGGTCCTCGTCCTTCCGCCATTGCGGCCATGGGCGACAAGGCCGTCGCCCGGGCGACCGTGGCGGCAGCCGGCGTCCCGGTTGTTCCCGGCACGGAGGGCGAGGGCGACCTCAGCGACGAGGATCTGCTCCGCCTGGCGCCGGAAATTGGCTTCCCGCTGTTGATCAAAGCAACCGCCGGCGGCGGGGGCAAGGGCATGCGTGAAGTCCAGAACCTGGAAGAAATGCCGGGATTGCTGCAAGCAGCCCGGCGTGAAGCGGAAGCCGCATTTGGCGACGGGAACGTTTACCTCGAGAAGCTGCTGCTCAACGCCCGCCACATCGAGTTCCAGATCCTGGCCGACAGCCAGGGCAACTTGATCCATCTCGGCGAGCGTGAGTGCTCACTCCAGCGGCGGCACCAGAAGCTGCTGGAGGAATCGCCCTCCCCGTTCATGAATGAAGAACTGCGGACGCAGATGGGTGAGGTCGCCTGCCGGGCCTCCCGGGCGGTGGACTACCTCAATGCCGGTACGATCGAATTCCTGGTCGACAAGGATGGTCACTATTTTTTCCTGGAGATGAACACCCGCCTGCAGGTCGAGCATCCGGTCACCGAAATCGTCACCGGCATCGACATCGTCAAGGAGCAGATTCGCATCGCCCGTGGAAGAAAGCTGCGCTACACGCAGGAGGATGTCAGGCTCAACGGATGGGC
>JBJYWH010000304.1:25551-35235 GCA_046259355.1 Anaerolineales bacterium | reverse complement strand
TTCACCCGTGCGACCAGCTCGCGCTGGTTGAACGGCTTGGTGAGGTAATCATCGGCACCGAGCTCGAGGCCGACGATCTTATCGATATCCTCATCGCGCGCCGTCAGCATGATGATCGGAACATCGCTTTCCGCCCGCACGCGCCGGCAGACATCAAAACCATCAAGTTCGGGCAGCATGATGTCGAGCACGATCAGTGCAGGGTCGACATCCTTGACCGCCTGCAGGGCGGAAGCGCCATCGTAGGTGGCTTCGATTCGGAAGCCCTCGCGTTCCAGGTAAAGGCGCGCCAGTTCGACGATATTGGGCTCGTCATCCACCAACAGGATCAATTCGCCGGCCAAAAAGGCTCCTATTCCGACAGGCGGATTTCAGGAGATCCGCAGCGCGATCGCTTCAATTTCCACGGCAGCATTCTTCGGCAGTGCAGCGACCTGCACGGTCGATCGAGCCGGCGGCTGGTTCGGGAAGAACTCGGCGTAGATCGCATTCATGCGTCCGAATTCCGACATGTCCGCCATGAACACCGTGGTCTTCACCACGGAGTCCATGCTTGCGCCACCGGCCAGCAGGACCTGCTCCAGGTTTTTCAACGCCTGCCGGGTCTGCTCTTCGATCCCGCCCTCTGCAAATTCGCCGCTCGCCAGATCGATCCCCAGGCTGCCGGAAGCGAAGACAAAGGAATCGGTCCCGATCGCAGCCGAATAGGGTCCGATCGCGGCCGGGGCCTTGTCCGTGACTACCACTGTGCGCGTCGAAGACATCGTGCGTTCCCTCCTTACGAATCATGTAATCATGCGATTGTATTCTGGGTGTTATCTGGATGCAAAAGGCATGTGATAGAAAGGAACAGCGCAGGCGGCCCATTTTCCCGGTTTCAGGAGGCCACCCTGATCCACAGCTATAGAACAAAACTGCGATCTTACTTCCAGGTGAAAGGGTTTATCTGGATGTGATGCCGGATCCGATCCAATTCTGATACATCACGGATGATGTGCTCGTAGTCACTACACTGCCAGACCGGGGTGCCAGGCATACAGCGGATTTGATTCACCTGCCGGGTTACAGCCGATTAATAGGATCGAACAATCGCCCAAGGGTGCCTTTGCGCGGTGAGCCAAACGCATCGTCTGTAGGGGCAGGCGACGCCCTGCCCCTACAGCAGTCGATTGATGGTCAATACGAATGATCCCAGGTAGATGATTCGGCATAAAAATGAATTCATCCTCGAATAGAAGGGCATTCTCTCTTCGTTCTGCCGTTCGAAACCACTCTATCGTCGCTGCGTTGCTAAAATTACTCGGCGTGAATTCCGTTTTGTCGATTGCACCAAATATCCTTGAAGGTTTATACGCGCAGATCGTAACGAAATACGCCCCGGGAAGGGCGTAATCGCAGCCCGGAAGGCGAACAGATCTCCGGCCGTGATCTTCGTAATCTGGCATATGTCCTGTCCCCCTTCTTTGGCAACCGGGGCAAGGCGGTACCTCGCCCCGGCTGTTACACGACGATGTTCACCAGGCGACCGGGCACAACGATCACCTCGCGCGGGCTCTTCCCTTCCATGAATCGCTGCGCAGCCTCGCTTCCCAGCGCCGCCCGGCGCGCCGCTTCCTCGCTGATATCCGCCGGAACGGTCATCCGGTCGCGTACCTTGCCATTGACCTGGATCACAAGCGTGATTTCATCTTCCTTTGCCAGCTCAGGATCGAACTGCGGCCAGGGCTGGTCGTGGATCGAGTAAGGCTGTCCTAACTCCATCCACAGCTCTTCGGTGATGTGGGGCACCTCGGGCGCCATCAGCAGCAGTAAGCTTTTCAACGCGTCTTCCAAACCCGACCGCCCGAGCTTGCCGGATTCGCGCGCCGAGTAGAATTCGTTCGTCAACTCCATCAGCGCCGAGATCACGGTGTTGAACTCAAATTGCTGCAGGTCATTGGAGACATGCCGGATCGTCTGGTGGATCTTGCGCACCAGCGCCCGTTCCAGCTCGGCCTCCGTCTCGACCTCCGGCACCTGCTGCAGTTCATACACCAGCGTCCAGACCCGGTTCAACCAGCGCACCACGCCCTGGATGTTTTCCGGATTCCACGCTCCACCCTCAGCCCAGCGGTAGCCGAACATCAGGTAGGCGCGCACCGTATCGGCGCCATATAACCGCACCTGCTCATCGGGGTCGATCACGTTGCCGCGCGATTTGCTCATGCGCTGCCCATCCGGCCCGAGAATCTGCCCCTGGTTGCGCAGCTGCAGCATCGGCTCGTGGCCTTCGGTGATGCCCAGGTCGCGGCAGGCTTTGTGGAAGAAGCGGGTATAGATCAGGTGCATCGTGGCGTGCTCGACCCCTCCAGTGTAGGTGTCGACAGGCATCCAGTAGTCATATTGGTGCTGGTCGAAGGGTCCCTGATCATATTTCGGGCTCAGGTAGCGCAGGTGATACCAGGATGAACACATGAAGGTGTCCATCGTGTCCGTCTCGCGCTCGGCCGGCCCACCGCAGTCGGGGCAGGTGGTGAATTTCCAGGTCGGGTGGAATTTGAGCGGGCTCTCTCCGGTCGGGCGCCACTCGACATCCTCCGGCAGCTCCACCGGGAGCTGGTCCTCGGGGATGGGTACAATCCCGCATTCGGGGCAGTACACTACCGGGATGGGCGCGCCCCAGTACCGCTGGCGCGAGATCAACCAGTCATGCAGCCGGTAATTGACCGAAAACTCGCCCACGCCCTTGGATTTCAAGAAGTCGATTGTGCGCTCGAAGGCTTTATCCCCGGCCGTGCCGGTCAGCGGCCCGGAATTGATCATTTCTCCATAGGCCGGGATGGCCTCTTCCATCTCATCGCCATCGAGCGAATCGTAACCTTCCGGCAGGATGACCGGTCGAACTTCGAGATCAAATTTTCGAGCGAATTCAAAATCGCGCTGGTCGTGAGCCGGAACCGCCATAATGGCGCCGGTGCCATATGTCATCAGCACATAGTCGGCAATCCAGACCGGGATCCGTTCTCCGTTCACCGGGTTGATCGCATACCCGCCTGTGAAGACCCCTGTCTTCTCCTTGTCGACGGCTTCGCGCTCGATATCCGACTGCCGGGCGGCCTGGTGGACATAGGCATCGACCTGCTCCGCCTGCTCCGGAGTGGTTAATTTCTCGACCAGGGGATGCTCGGGCGCCAGCACCATGAAGGTCGCACCCCAGAGCGTGTCCGGGCGGGTTGTGAAGACCTCGATCGGGTCGCCAGCCTCGGTCTCGAAGCGCACGCTGGCACCTTCGCTGCGCCCGATCCAGTTCGTCTGCAGGGTTTTGACCGTCTCCGGCCAATCGAGCAGGCTGAAATCGAGCAGTTCCTCGGCGTAGTTCGTGATGCGGAAGAACCATTGGTCGAGGTCCTTCTTGATCACCGGGGTCTTGCAGCGCTCGCAAACGCGATGCTCACCGATGACCTGCTCGCGCGCCAGCGTCGTATTGCAATGTGGGCACCAATCAACCGGCGAGAGCTTCTTATAGGCCAGGTCGTTCTTCAGGAACTGCAGGAAGAACCACTGCGTCCAGCGGTAGTAGGAGGGATCGGCCGAGATCGCCTCACGCGACCAGTCCCACATGGCGCCCATGCTGCGCAGCTGCCGGCGCTGGTTCTCAATGTTTTTGTAAGTCCACTCTTTGGGATGGATATCGCGCGCGATGGCAGCATTCTCGGCCGGCAGGCCGAACGCATCGAAACCGATCGGGAACATGACGTTGTAGCCGCGCATGCGCAGGTAGCGAGCGCGCGCATCCGAAGGCGTCATAGCGAACCAATGGCCGATGTGCATATCCCCGGAGGTGTACGGAAGCATCGTCAGGAAGTAATACTTCGTGCGCTGCGAATCAATCTCAGCCTTGTAAAGCTGGTCCGCTTCCCAGCGTTTCTGCCAGCGCGGCTCGATTTCCTCCGGTCGATAACGCTCGTCCATCATGTCTCCTCTACACACCGCGCCTTTTCGTTTCGAAGCGCGGGCGCATGCCTTCGCGATAAATGAAAATCCCTCCGTCACCTCAGGGACGAAGGGAAACTCCGCGGTACCACCCTGCTTGCCTGAACAGGTTCAGGCCGCTCAATCGCAATAACGGTCGACACCGCCCCCGGCTACTCCGTTTCACCGGGAGGACCTGTCCTTGGAAGGACGGCAGGCGAGTTCGGCCGCTGATGCTCCGTGGACATCCTGCCGGGTTCACACCTGCCCCGGCTCGCTGACGGATGGCCTACTGCTCCTGTCCTGGCCGCTTATTCAGTTAGAAGGTGGACCCAGTGGGATTCGAACCCACGACCTTCTCAATGCCATTGAGACGCGCTCCCAACTGCGCTATGGGCCCATGATTAGTACGTCAGAGGTGGACCTGGCGGGATTCGAACCCGCGACCTCATCAGTGCGATTGATGCGCGCTCCCAACTGCGCTACAGGCCCCCATGGGTGCGAGGATTGTACCTGAGCCGTGAGAAGACTGTCAAGCTGAGGCATGAAATCATCACCCGCCCAAGAACGATCGAGCCCAGGATGACAGCGTGGGATTTCTCTCCCCATCCGGTGAACGCTATAATCGAGTGGGAAGAGGTGCGCACATGAGAGAATCGCTTCAGAAGCTCCAGGGGCTGATGCAGGACGCGGAACTTGATCTGCTGGCGCTTCTGCCCGGACCCAATCTGTACTATCTGACGGGCTTGAACTTTCACTTGATGGAACGGCCGACGGTGCTCTTCGTTCCGTCTAACGGCGAGGCGGCCATCGTCCTGCCCGAACTGGAGGCCGAGCGCGCGGCGGAAACCCTGCCAGACCTGACCCGCTTCCCCTATGGAGAAGCGGACGCCGAGCGCGTCCGCGCGTTCCACGAGGCCTCCCGTCTGTACCACTCCGCCAGGCAACTGGGCGTTGAACCGCTGCGCATGCGCTTCTTCGAGTTGGAGCTGCTGCGGGAATCGAACTCCGCCTGGCAGCTGGTAAGCGCCGAGGGTGTCCTGAAGGAGCTCCGCCTGCGGAAGTCAACGGAGCAGGTTAACAGCATGCACCGGGCGGTGTTGATCGCGGAGAAAGCCCTGCAGGAGACCCTTCCGGGGATCAGGCCCGGCATGAACGAGCAGGAACTCGCCGAGGAGTTGATCATCCAGCTGCTGAGGGCCGGCTCCGAACCGGACCTGCCATTCGCCCCGATTGTCGCCTCGGGCCCGAACAGCGCACTGCCACACGCCACCCCTACCGACCGCATGCTGAAAGTTGGAGACCTGCTTATTATCGACTGGGGGGCGCGCTACGAGGGCTACATCTCGGATCTCACCCGGACTTTTTCCATCGGGCCCGCCAGCGACACGATGCGCACAATCCATTCGCTCGTCGAAGGCGCCAACCAGGCCGGCCGGCAGGCCGCCCATGCCGGTGTAACCGCCGGACAGGTGGACCGGGCTGCGCGGGAGGTGATCGAGGCCGGAGGCTACGGAGAATATTTTATCCACCGCACCGGCCACGGCATCGGTCTGGAAGGACACGAACCGCCCGGCATCCGGGCCGGCGATGACCTGCGGCTCGAAGCAGGCATGACCTTTACCATCGAGCCCGGGATATACCTCCCGGGCGTGGGCGGTGTGCGAATCGAGGACAACGTCGCCGTATCCGAAGGCGGACTGCGTACCCTGAGCAGCCTGCCGCGCGGACTGGTTGAGCTGCCATGAAAGTACTGATCCCTGGAGGCGAACCGTTCTTCTACCCCGGCGGTGAACCCGGCTGCCTGCTGATCCACGGCTTTCCCGGTGCGCCGGAGGAGATGCGCTGGTTGGGCCAGCATCTATCCGGGCACGGCATCACCGCGCTCGGCGTGCGGCTTTTCGGCCACGGAACGGAGCCTTCCAACCTGCTTCGAGCGCGCAAGGAAGACTGGCAGGCGGATGTCGAAAGCGGGCTTGCATACCTGCGGGACTGCACCCGTGCCCAGGTTGCGATCGGCCTCTCCATGGGCGGAATGCTCTCCATGGATCTTGCCGCCCGCTTTCCCCTGGCCGGGCTGGTCGTCATGTCCACCCCCTGGAAGTTCCCTCCGCCTGCCGATCTGCTTCGGCCTCTCCTGCCGCTGCTGAAGCACGTCTGGCGCTATCGCAAACCGAACGAGCCCTCAGATTGGGTGGACAAGGAAGCGGAAGCGATCAACGTTCACTACCCGGTCCAGCCGCTGCACGCCGTTGGCCAGGCGATGGATCTTCTTCAGGTGGTCAAATCCGAGCTGGCCCAGATCCAGTGCCCGGCGCGTTTCATCTACTCCGACGGCGACACGGTCGCGCCTCCGGAACAGGGTGAGGTCTTCGTATCGCAGCTGGGAAGTACCGACAAAAAGCTCATCCGCATCACCGGCAGCGGCCATAACATTCCCCGCGACGCCGCTCGCCTGCAGGTCTATGCAATGATCACGGATTTCGTACAGCAGCTTGTCGGAGAAACGGAATGAGGACGATCATGCCCGGCGGCGAACCGTTCTACCTCCCCGGCAGCCGAACCGGCTGCCTGCTCGCGCATGGTTTCACCGCTGCACCCCAGGAGGTGCACGAACTGGGCATGTTCCTCTCGAATGCTGGATATACCGTGCTGGGGGTCCGGCTTGCCGGTCATGCCACCCGCTGGCAGGACCTGGCCCGGACTCGCTGGCAGGACTGGCTCGCATCCCTGCAGGACGGCTACGCCATGCTGCAGGATCGATGCGATCGGATTGTGCTGATGGGTTCATCCACCGGCGGCTGCCTTTCGCTGCTGCTGGCTTCCAGCCTCCCTACCGCTGGCGTTGTGACCATGTCTGCACCCTACCAGCTGCCGCCGATTCCAGCGCTGAGAGTCCTTTATCCGATCCTCGGCCCGGTGAGCAGAATCCTCCCCCGGCTGAAGAAAGGGCCACCCGATTGGCGCGATCCGGGTGCGGCCGTAAGCCGCGTTCAGTACGACTGCTACCCACTGCGTGCAGCCCGGGAATTCGGCCTTATGCTGGATGCGATGCGCGCAGTGCTGGCCGATATTCGCGTACCCGCACTGCTGATGCATTCCCGCCAGGATGGTTTCATTCCATATCGTGATATGGGCCTGCTTGCGCAGGCCCTGGAGAATGCAGCGGTCAGGACCTTTACCGTCGAAGAGAGCAACCACATCATCAGCTGCGACATCTCCCGTGGTCAGGTGTTCGACCAGGCGCTGAACTTCGTTCGGGCATTATGAAGCTCACCGGTTCCAGCTTGAACCCGCGGGGGGTCGCCTCCTGACTGTCCCTCGCGGGCTGGCGCACAAGCTGGGCCGACCCCAAGGAGGATTGAAACCATCATGCCGCCAATACTCGAATGGGGAATTCCAATCATTGCTTGGCTGCAGGGACTCGGGGCCTGGTTGACCCCGGTGATGAAGACCATCACGTTTCTCGGCGATGAGCAGTTCTACCTGCTGATCCTGCCGATCTTCCTGTGGTGGGTCGACATCGGGCTGGGAATCCGCATCGGCCTGGCGCTCCTGCTGAGCGCCGGCATCAACGGGGCACTGAAGCTGGTCTTCGGTCTGCCGCGGCCCTATTGGGTCAGCGATCACATTAGAGCGCTCAGCTCCGGGACGACCTACGGCGTACCCTCCGGCCATTCACAGAACGCGGTCGTGCTCTGGGGCCGGCTGGCGACCCTTGCGAAACAGACCTGGGCCAGGATCTTGCTGATCGTCCTGATCGCATTGATCGGTGTCTCGCGCGCGTATCTGGGCGTTCACTTCCCGACCGATATCCTGACCGGTTGGGGGATTGGTCTTTTAATCCTCTTCCTGCTGATCGCCCTCGACCAGCCAGTTCGCAATTGGCTCGCCCGGATGAGCCTGGGCGGTCGGCTGCTGGCAGCCGCTTCGCTATCAGCCTTTGTTTTGCTCCTGGGGTTGCTTGCCCTCTGGGGCAGCTCGGGGCGGGTCATCCCGCCATCATGGGCGGCGCAAGCGGCTGCACGTGCCCCGGGGTCGGATCCGATCGAACCGCAGAGTCTGACCGATTCGGTGACAGCCGCCGGCACACTGCTTGGCCTGGGAATTGGCGCTGTCCTTCTGGTGGATTGGGGAAAGTTCAAACCCCGGGCAAAGACCGGTGTGCTTCTGGCACGCTATATTCTCGGCGTGATCGGCCTGCTGGGGTTGTATTTGGGATTGAGCGCCATTTTTCCTCGTGGCCACACCCTGCTGGCCTATCTGCTGCGCTATGTACGCTACACCGCACTCGGGCTTTGGGTCGCCTACCTGGCGCCGAGAGTCTTCGACCGGTTGAAATTGAATGAATAGGAACTGCGCTGGCCTGATGTAGTCCTCGGCTTCATGCATGGGGCCAATCATCTGCAGCCGGTTCAAGGCGAGGAGGTTGTATGCACCCGGCATTTTCCCATCATCATTATGAACTCAAACGTCAGGTTCTGGCGCTGACCGGGAAAATCCGCATTTACGGGCCCGACGGCGCGCTCAATCTGTACTCCGAGCAGAAGATGTTCAGGCTGCGTGAGGATATTCGAGTCTACGAAGACGAGACGAAAATCCACGAACTGCTCTGGATTCAAGCCCGGCAGGTGATCGATTTCGCCGCCGCGTATGATGTCATCGATTCGACCATGAGCCAGAAGATCGGGGTGCTGCGGCGAAAAGGATGGCGATCCCTGACCCTTGACACGTGGGAGATTCTTGATGCTTTCGACCGGCCTATCGGGATGCTGCACGAGGACAGCCTGGGGCGGGCACTGCTGCGCAGGCTTCTGCTCGGTACGCTCCTGCCCCAGCAGTACGATCTGCTCTTGAACGACGGCAGCTCAGCCGGTACTTTTCGGCAGCACTTTAATCTCTTCCGCTACGAGCTGGCGCTCGACTTCCGAGCCGCAGTAGAGGGACTTGATCGGCGTTTGGGTCTGGCGGCTGCGATTCTGCTGGCGATTATCGAGGGGAAACAAAAGAACTGACCCGGTAATGCCCCCGGGAAGGTCGATGGAACCGATCCTGCCGGTTCGCGGGATGTTCAGCTTGTTGCTTCCCGCATCTCGCGCCACAGCATCCAGCTCCCGCCCCGATCGGAAGCATCGTGCGGCGCCCGGTCATAGTACAGGTCGAAGATGCGCCCCCCCTCCACGCGAAGCCGGAAGAAGGTGCGTCCTACCCCCCAGGACCCCTGCTGCCTGGCTCTGTGCAGGTGGGCCGGGCTCATATTCTTGCTCATGCGCCCGCGGCGCCCGTAATCGAACCACTCTTGAAGGGTCTCGATGCGCTCGTAGCTTTCGCCGCGCCATAGAAACCGATCCGGCGCGCTGGGTTTCTTCTTCAGCAGGGGTTCTGCATCAAAGCCAACTTCGATCGGCTCGTCGATGAAGTGCTCAGGCTGATACCTGGCTGGCATGGGTTTCAAGCTCCGGCTGAATCCGGCCGCGTGTGGAAGGCAATGCGAGGCATATCAAAATGAGTGGAACGAGAAGAAGCGAAAGTCCGGAGAAGGTGAACGCGAGGGCGGAGAGCAAGATGATGCTGCGTGGAGCCCAGCGCTGACGGAGCCATAAGCCGGTCGTGCCGCCCGCGAACGCGGTTCCGATGACGATCCGCAGCCAGGCTTGCGTGTGAATCTGCAGGTTGGTGTATACGTCCGGGCCGAACGAAAACCGAGCCAGTATTCCGATCCAACCCGCCCCC
>JBJYWH010000304.1:0-25451 GCA_046259355.1 Anaerolineales bacterium | reverse complement strand
ACATGCCGCGGGACGACCTCGTAGTGATCGAGCTCCATCGAGAAGATGCCGCGCCCGCCTGTGATAGAACGCAGGTCTGTGGTATAGCGCTGCATCTCGGCCAGCGGTACCTGCGCGGTCACCACGCTTCGGCCGCGCTCGTTCTCCATGCCCTGTACTCGCGCCCGGCGGGTGTTCAGGTCGCCAAGCACATCGCCCATGTTTGATTCCGGGACCGTGATGCGGACGTTCATGATCGGCTCCAGCATCACCGGGCCGGCGTCATTCACGGCCAGCTTGAAGGCCTCCCGTCCCGCAACCTCAAAGGCGACCGCCTTCGAGTCGACCGGGTGTTCTTTACCGTCGGTGACGGCGACTTTCACCTTTTCCACCGGGTAGCCGGCGACCACGCCCTGCTTCATCACGCCGCGCACACCCTTTTCGATGGCTGGCATGAAGCCCTGCGAGATCGCGCCGCCGAAGACCTCATTGGCAAATTCAAAATCGCCCTCTTCCAGCGGTTCGACCCGCAGATGAACCTCCGCGAACTGGCCTGCACCACCGGTTTGCTTCTTGTGGCGGTACTGAGCGCTGCCGGATTTTGTGATCGTCTCGCGGTATGGAACACGCGGAATTTCCGTATCCAGACCAACCTGGAACTTGGATTCAGCCTTGCGGATGGCGACATCAATGTGCTGATCACCCATGCCCTGCAGGATAGTCTGATTTGTGCTGGGCTCTTGATGCCATGTCAGCGTCGGATCCTCTTCCGTCAGCCGGGTCAAGGTCGGGCTGATCTTGGTCGAGTCGGCTTGTGTCCGGGGTGAAACCGCAACGGAGTACAGGGCGTTCGGGTATTCGGGCATCGGGATATTCAACGGATGCCCTTTCTCTCCCAGCGTGTCACCGGTCGAAGTTCCACCGAGTTTGGAGACGACACCGATGTCGCCGGCGTGCAGGTTCTCCACGCTGAATTCTTCTTTCCCGCGCAGGACATAGAGGGAGCCGATACGCTCCTCCTCCCCCTTGGTGTGGTTCCAAACCCGGCTGTCCGAAGTAAAAATACCGGAGAAGACCCGCAGATAAGTCAGCTTGCCCACAAAGGGGTCGGCGGTGGTCTTCCAGACGTAGGCAGCCAGCGGGCCCGAATCGCTTGAGGCCAGCTCTTCCTCGCCATCGGCACCCTGAGCCTTACGGGCCGGCGCCTCGGACGGCGAGGGCATCAGATTGATCAGCGCTTCCATCAGCGGAATGATGCCGGTGGCATCGGAAGCGGCCGACACGAACACCGGAATGAACGTGCCCGCCCACACGGCCTGCTTGAAGCCGCGTGAGATCTCTTCCGCTGTGAGCTGCTCCCCGTTTAGATATTTCTCCAGGAGCACATCGTCGCCCTCGGCTGCCGCCTCGACCAGGGCAATGCGGGCCTCTTCGGCCTGTTCGGCGTACTCATCGGGAATCGCTTCCCTGGCTTCGCCCTCTGCCGGCCGCGCTTTCATGGTAAAGAGATCGATTACGCCCTTTAAATCCTGTTTCTCGCCCCACGGCAGCTGCACCGGAACCAGGGTCGCATCACCGGCAAGCAGCCGAATCGAGTTCAACGTGCCCTGGAAATTGGCGTTCTCGCGATCCATCTTCGAGATCAGGACCATGCGGGGAATGCCGAAGTTGCCCGCATAATCCCAGGCGATTTCGGTGCCCACCTCGACCCCGGCGACGGAATCGACCAGCACCAGGGCTCCATCGGCCACGCTCAGAGCGGAGATCACCTCGCCGATGAAATCGGTGTAGCCCGGCGTATCCAGGATGTTTAGCTTGTGCTCTTTGAATTCGACCGGTATCACACCGGTTGAAAGGGAAAGCTGGCGTCGGATTTCCTCATCCTCAAAATCCGACACGGTGTTGCCCTCTTCCACCTTGCCCATACGAGTGATCGCACCCGTTGTCAGCAGCATGGCCTCGGCCAGAACGGTTTTACCCCCGCTGCTGTGAGAGACAAGGGCGATGTTGCGAATGAAATCGGTTGCGTATTCCTTCATGGATAGGGGATCCTCAGTTGGAGTTGATTAAGACCCATGAATTCTAAAGGAGGAGAGGGGTCTTGTAAAGACAGACGGCGCAGATCCAGACCCTTGCGGTCCAGGTGCGGCCTGCAGATGATACAATCCGCACGAACCAAAGGAGCACGGCATGCAGTTTGTGAACCAGTTCTCATTCCTGATTTTCGCCGCGATCGCGCTGCTTGTACTGGGATGGATCATCCTGCGCAGCCAGCATGCCTCCACCCGCTGGTTCGCGCTGGGGGCCCTCGTCCTGGGGTTGATCCTCTCCTTCTGGATTTTCAACCCCGGCCCGGGAGACACGTTCGACCTGGCTGGCATTCAACCCGGGACGGATCGATCGGTCCCGCTTCTGATCGAGTTTGAAAGCCCCTACTGCCTGGGCTGCATGGCCGCCCAACCGACCGTCGACCAGGTCAGGCAAGAATACGGGTCCCAAATAGACATCGTACAGATCAACGTGCTCGATCGCGCAGCGGGACCGCTGCTTGCAGCCTATGGCTTCCGCTACACGCCTACCTTCATTTTCATCGACGCCAGCGGGACGGAAGTTTGGCGCGCCGTGGGCGCACTGGATCCTGAACAGGTGGCGGCCAGCCTGGAGAGTGGGCCCTGATCCAGGAGCTTTTCTTCGAACTGCGGTACCTGTTTGGCGACACCCCCTGGGACACCGGGATCTCACCACCGGAGCTGCTTGAGTACATCGACCGCGCGCCGGCCGGCCGGGCGCTCGATCTCGGCTGCGGCACCGGGACGAATTCGATTCGGATGGCGTGGGCTGGATGGACGGTGGTGGGCGTCGATCTCTCCCGGCTCGCAATACGGCGCGCCCGGCAAAAAGCCCGCCAAGCATCCGTAACGGTGGATTTCCGCCGCCTGAACGTTGTTGAACTGCCTGGCCTGATCGGGCCTTTCGACCTCGCGCTGGATATCGGATGCTTTCATTCACTCGAAAACGAGGAACGCCTTTCGTATCTGAATCGGCTCCTTCAGCTGCTCCCGCCCGGCGCTGACTACCTGCTCTATACCTTTCTGGCCGCTTCCGGTGATGGCCAGGCCTGGCCCCCGAGTGAGGCCGATATTCACCGTCTCTTTGATTCCAGCTTCAGTGTACTTTCGCTTCAGCACGGCACGGACCGGGATCGTCCATCGGCCTGGTTCCATATGCGGCGAAAACCTTCATGATAAAAATCCTGGTGCTGTTCCTCGACGGCGTGGGACTGGCTGGGCCGGATCCGCTGAGGAATCCTTTTTCCGTGGCAGAGATGCCAGCGCTGCGAGGCCTGCTGGAGGGGCATTCGCTCGTTGCGGATGCTGCGCCACTGGACGCTCAAGAGGCGACACTGCTCGCACTGGATGCCAACCTCGGAGTGCCGGGAGCGCCCCAATCCGCTTCCGGTCAGGCAGCCCTGCTCACCGGGATCAACGTCCCGGCGCGAATTGGTGAACACTACGGGCCGAAGCCAAATCCTGCCATCCAGAGCATTCTCGAGCAGGACAATGTGTTCATGCGCGTGCTTCGGGCCGGGCGCACTGCCGCCCTTTTGAATGCCTATCCGCCGGGTTATTTCGCCTCCATCACCTCGGGCCGCCGGCTCTACTCGGCCATCCCTTTCGCCGCCAACGCGGCCGGCCTCCCGCTCATGACGGCAGAAGATCTTCAGGCCGGACGCGCCCTATCGGTGGACTTCACCGGGGAGGGCTGGGCAACCCAGAAAGGTTTTCCACCCGCTCCGGTCTATCGCCCGGCCCAGGCGGGGGAAATCCTGGCCCGGCTGGCAGCCGGGTATGACATGAGCTGGTTCGATTTCTGGCCCAGCGATTACGCCGGACACAAGCAGAACATGGCGCAGGCGTGTTCCCTGCTGGAGCGCTTCGATGCCGTGCTGGCCGGCTTGCTGGATGCCTGGAATCTCCAGCAGGACTTGATCGCGATCACTTCGGATCACGGCAACCTGGAAGACCTCAGCCGGCGAAATCACACCCGCAATCCGGTCCCCGGTCTGCTCATCGGCCCCCGCGAGCTTCGAGAGGAGCTCGCGCGTTGTTTAGTCGACATCACCGATTTCACGCCAGCAATTCTCGATGCCCTCGGTATTGAGGGTTCCGGTGAACCGGAGTCCGAATGACCCGGTCAATACGATCCGCGGGACAATCCGAGCTTTCGTTGATGTGATGATTGTGAGCGTAGACGATGGATCCTGACAAGCTGCGGCGCATCATGCGGCAATGGGCCACCGGTGTGACATTGGTGACATCGGCCTCTGGCTCGGAACGGCACGGCATGACGGTGAGTTCATTTACCTCAGTCTCGCTCACGCCCCCGCTGATACTGGTCTGCCTTGAGACCGCAGCCGACACGCGCCAGTTCATCGCCGATACCTGCTCCTTCGCCGTCTCGATCCTGGCCCTGGATCAGCAAATGATTTCCGACCGCTTCGCCGGCCGTGACCCCGATCTGGACGACCGCTTCACCGGTCTCGACCTGCGCCTGACCGCAGCGGGACATCCGATCCCGGCCGGCGTGGTGGCTTACTTCGACTGCCGCGTGCTCAATGAATTGGAAGCTGGGACGCACACGATCTACATCGCGGAAGTTGTTACTGGAGATATTCTCCGCCACGATGAGCCTCTGCTATACTACGATCGCGCCTACCGTAAACTTGGCATTTGAGGCTCTCCATGGCAAGCCTTTCCTCCCTCGAGCAAGATCTCCTGCTGAAACTCGCAAGAGAAAGTGTCCTGAAAACCGTCGGACATCACCCTCTCCCCTCCCCGGATTGGAGCACCCTCCCGGAACGGCTGGCAGAACCCGGAGCTTCCTTCGTCACGCTTACCATCGGTGAGCGCCTGCGGGGCTGCATCGGGACGCTTCAGGCGATGCTCCCACTGGCCGAAGATGTGATCCAACGAGCCAGCGCCGCTGCGAAAGACGATCCGCGCTTCCCCCCGGTCAGCGAACAGGAGCTGGCTCAGCTTACTATCGAGGTGTCGGTGCTAACTGAACCTAAGCCGCTGCCGTTTACCGACGCAGCGGACCTGATCGGCCAGCTCCGCCCGGCGATCGACGGCGTCATTCTCAGCTACGGCCGCCAGCGGGCGACCTTTCTGCCGCAGGTTTGGGAACGCGTTCCCGATCCGTCACAATTCCTGGAGATGCTCTGCCGCAAAGCGGCCCTGCCTCCGGACGCCTGGCGGAAACTGCCCGTGCAGATTTCCACCTATCAGGTGGAATCCTTTCACCAGGATCCGGGTCCCACCGGATCGGAATAAATCCCGGCCCGGCACGCTGAACTCGAAAGCTTCACAGCGTTCGAGGTGCGGGTTAAAACCGGGAACCAATTCCTCCCATGGTGGCAAAGATTATCTTCGCAGAGAACCGTCATGCGGGGGAAAAGCTGTTTGGGACGACCGGCGAGGTTCGCATCACGGCGATCGGTCATCACAGGCCGGCGCAAGCCGCCATTCCCGGGAAGGTCATCATCGCTTTGCCTTCCGCGAGGAGGGGTATGCAGGGCTTGCCTAAAGCTGGGTGAAGTTGTCCACGTTCAGCACGAAGACCGTCGCGCGCCGCTGATCATCCGGGGAGGGTGAACATGCGTTGCGAATTGTCTGCATGGCTTGATCGATGCGGTCGGCCTCGGTCCCAATCAGCAGCGTCGTATTCCCTTTTCGAAGAAATCCTCCGGTCGAGGCAATATACGTCGCCCTAAACTCGGCTTTGATCAGCGCGTCCAGTACAGGATCGCGATCCTCGTTCCGGACGATCACAAGCAGCATCTTCACGTCAAATCACCTCACATCGCTCGACATCGAGGGCAAAGATTGTAGCCGCGTGCAGGTCGACGCGCTTCTTTTCACCTTTCGTGCTCCCCCCCAGGACCTGCGGAAGCGAAACAAGGGTCGACCTGCCTTTGCAGACACGATCGAGCAGTTCGATTGCGTCGTCAAGCATTCCTTCCGAAATGCCGATCAGCAGGAGCACGTTCCGCTCCCGGCTGAAAGCACCATGGCTGCCGATCTGCGTCACGCGGACACCGCGCATGGCCAGCGCATTCGCAGCCGATTCAAGATCCCGCGGCTGGATGACGGCGAAAATCACCTGGCAGATGAGCTGGTTCTCCTCCGCATGCCGCAGGTCGGTGATCCACGCTTTCTGATCGGCTTCCAGGGCCAAGTCGATCTCCGCTACCAGATCGCCATACGTCTCGTCGGATATTGCGCCGCTGCGCCGGATGTTGCTCAGCGAGCTGCGCTGCGCCCGCAGCAGCTCCCGCCGCGCCGTGACGATCTCCTCCATCCGGAGTTCGGGCGACTCCTGCAGCACCTCCTGCACCGAGTTGGTCATGACTTCCATGCGCTGTTCCAGCATCGGTTCGAGCGAGCGCCAGGTCGCAGCGGAGATAAGCCCCTCATTGCTCAACCGGCGAAGGTGATGGAATCCGGAGCGAGCCGCCATGGCACGGGCGTGCCTGCGCTCGTACTCGATCTGATCCTCGGATTTAACGATCAAACCGATTCTGCTCAGCAGGGGATTCATGGTCATACCCTGCACGACCAGGCTGAACAGCACCACCCCATAGGTCATGATGATCAGCGTCTCCCGGGGGCTGCCGATCGACACGGGCAGGCTCAAGGCAAGCGCCAGGGCGATAGCGCCGCGCAGTCCGCCCCAGAAGAGCACATGCCTCCAGGCCCTTGGCAGCGACCGGTCTAACTGCGTCAGGCCGTAGATACTGATCGCCCGGCTGACGAGAACGGCCACAATCGCCCAGAGAATAAGCTGCCAGCGCGAGACGAGCGAGACGATCTCCAGGTCCAATCCGATGAGCAGGAACACAGCCGAGTTGGCCAGGAACGCGACATACTCCCAGAAGTTGGTCAGCATAATGCGGGTCGTAGGCGACATCTCTCGCTCGCCCAGGCTGCCGCTCATCAGGCCGGCCGCGACCACAGCCAGCACACCGCTCATGTGAAATTGCTCGGCGACCAGGTAGGAGCCGAAGGCGAGAACCGTCGTGAGGGTGGTTTCGACCAGGTAATCATCCACCTGCGCCACCAGCCTGGATATCAGCCAGCCCAGAGCCAGGCCAACCAGGATCCCACCGCCGGCCACCCGCACAAAATCCGTTGCGGCGGAAAACAGGTTGAATACCCCGCTGCCGAACGCCTCGAGAGCCAGACTGAAGAGGACGATGGCGGTGCCATCGTTGAAGAGGCTTTCCGATTCGAGCAGCACCTCCAGACGCTTCGGTGCGCCGAGCCGGCGGAAGATCGCCACGACCGAAACCGGGTCGGTGGCTGCGATCAGCGCGCCGAAGACGAAGGCCAATCCGATCGGCAGACCGGCGCCGAGGGAGAGGACGCCGCCCACCACCAGCATATTCAGCACCACACCGGGCACGGCCAGGAGCGCAATCAACCACATCTGGCGCCGGAGATCCGTCAGACGGATGTGGATCGCCGCTTCGAAAACCAGCGGCGGCAAGAGCAGCGCAAGGATCAACTCGGGAGTCAGCTCAATGCCCAGCCGCTCGCGGAACGATAGGACTAGGCCGGCCAGCACCAGGGCCACCGTGTAGGGAATCCGGAACCGGCGCACCAGGATGGCCACAATCGAGACGACCAGGAGCAGTTCGAGCACCAGCGATTCGATCTGGATCAGCTCAGACATTGCAGGGTAACTCTAACACATTCGAATCTCAGGCATCAGTCGACGGCTTGCAGGTCTTGTTCAACCCACTGCCTGCCCGAGCCCGACACCCGCACCGATGCGCCGTCGGGGAATCCGATCATGACCTGCTCCCCTTGAAATTTCACCGTCAGGCCGCGCCAGCGAATCGTCACCGGCCAGGGATATGGATTACCGGGTTCGACCCGCACCCGCGCGGGGTGGTGCATCTGGAGCCCGAGCGATTCGAGGAACACGTCGAGTGGAGCCAGTCCCTCGAACGCATGATCATCGCCGAGCGGTACCGGTTCGTCCGGATGGTAGTACGTGCCGAACTCGCGCTTTTTACGCAGCCGCTCGATGACAGCCGACATGAGCCTTCCAACCAGTTCGGCCGCATGCTGGCGGTGTCCGTAGCGCAGCAGCCCTTCCACGAACAAGGTATTGGAAAACATCCAGACCGAGCCCGGATTCCCCTCCCGCTCGGGATGATAGGCCGAATCGCGAGCGGAGACGGTCGGCAGGCCAAAACGCCGCCAGAAGCGCTTCGTATCGAGAATCGATCCCTGGATCAGACGTTCGGCCTGTTCTGCCGTGATCATACCGGCCCACAGGGGCAGCAGACTCCCTGCATCCTGACGGGTCGTGTCCGCCAACCACACCTCGGTTGTGAAACTCTCGTCCAGGCCCGCGATTCTGACAGCATCCAGACGCGTGGCCAGCTTCTCAGCCGTCACACATCCCATCTTCCAGAACCACTGATACCTGCGGTAGGTGAACTCCTCGACCATCTTCCGGTGGGTGCGGCCTTTGCCCTGGATCGCGACGGTCAGGTTTTTCGCGGCGCTTTCCTCACCAAACGTGCGGAGCAGAAGCCGCACCGGTTCTTCAAAATCCTGCTTCAGATCCAGCCTGAACGTTCCCTTTTGCCGGCCCAGCCGTTCACCTTCCAGCGGCCGATCCAGATCTCTGTCGCGGGAATGAAAGATGGCCGCCTTCTCGGACCAAACGCTCTCGAGCTCTCCCCGGATCGTATGACATGCAGATTGCAGCCATGGAATATCGCGATCCTCACCGATCACCTGCGCGATCGCTGCCAGAGCGGTGCATTCGGCAAAGAAATAGGTGGCGAGATCCGGCCGCTCCACTTTGGAAATCTCCAACCCCTGGCCCCAGCGCTCCCACCCGACAAACGCCGGCCAGGCACCGAAACCGGTTTGAGGCAGGAAGCGCCATTCCGGATACCCATCCTGATCATGATCGTTGAGCGTATTGAGCCAGCGGCGAGCCGAGTCTCTCAGCGCCGGGTATACCTGCAGCAGCAGGTTCCGGTCATGCGTGCGTTCGAACAGCCGCCAGGTGAGCTCTCCCAGCAGCGGCATGCTTTCCCAACCCGCGCGCTGGCCACCGGGGCCCGGTCGTCCATCCATCTCCCCCGCCGCATTGACGGCTTTGACACGGTTGCGTATCTCACCCTGAACCAATTCTGGAGCAGCGAAGAGAATCTGGCGTGAAACGAAATGAGCCAGGCTGGCATCGACCCCGCCCCAGGCTCCATCGTAGTCCGACCCATCGCCGGTGGTCGAAAACCCATCCCGAGGGGAACGCCGGCCGACAAGACCCGGCGCAGCGGACTGGCGTCCGGGTCCGGCAAAGGCCTGCACGGCGGCGACTTGAGTGAGCCAGAATGCCGTGTCCCAATCCGGGTTCCCCGTCTCGATATCCAGCAGGCCGCTGTTCAGCAGTTTCAATCGGGCGATATTCGGCTCCCAGGGCATGCCGCACAACAGTCGGGCCCGGTCGAACGAGGCCCTCCGTTCGGTTTCTCCGGCATGCGCCCATACCCAGGAGCGACTCCGGCCTGCAGCAAGCGTTGCTTGTACGCCCAGCGCCGGGAACGCGGAGGGCGGTGACCCTGCTCCGCCCTCCAGGAAAATCACCGGCTCAAGCTGTTCGATCTCTCCGGCCAGGACATGTACGCCATCGATCTGGATGCCCGAGAATGGCCCTCCAGCCTCTCCGGCCTGCAGCAGGGCGTTCAAGCGCAGTTCGACAGCCGCACCTGCCTCCCCCCGGTTTATCAGCGTGATCCGGCCGAGCAGGGAATGGGAATCATGCACCCAGTACTCGAGATTCATCTGCAGCGCTGCCAGCGGGCGGGCGCTCAGAAATAGATAATTCGGCAGCAGCGTATGAACTACCGGACCCTGGCTGAACGCAGCCGGGTCGACCAGGTTCTGGCCTTCGACGCTGACCAGCGGGAAGATGCGCATGCCGCGCGCCCGCAGACCGAAGGTGGTTTCGATCGCCAGCGATGAGGGTTCGCCGCCCCCCGGTCTGAGTTCCCAGATCTGATCATCGGCCAGGTCCAGGCCGGGAAGCCGTGCATCGGCAGCCACTATCCAGCGGCCGAGTTCGTCAGCTTTCCAATTCCAGGTTCGCATGTCACGATTGTAAAGAGCGCGTCCGAAATCGTCAAAAGGAGTTAATCTTGGTGAAGGCACCCGGGCATGCGAGGCCATGCTAAAATCAGGCCCGCCGCATGGAGGAGATGAGAATATGGGTATGCTCCCAGCATTTCAAGGTATGTACTTTGAGGATTTTGAGGTCGGGCAGCAGGTGCGCAGCCCCGGAAGGACGATATCCGAGGCCGACATCGTCGCGTTTGCCGGGCTCTCAGGCGATTTCAACGGCATCCACACCGATTCGGAATACGCTCAAAGGACCAACTTCGGTCAGCGGGTTGCGCATGGATTGCTCGGTTTATCGATCGCCTCCGGCCTGCTGGTGCGCACCGGCGTGCTCGAAGGAACGGTCATCGCGTTTCGCGAAATCAAGGAGTGGAAGTTCAGCCAACCGATCTTCATCGGCGACACGATCCACGTCCTGCTGGAGGTCGTCGAGAAGAAGGCCCTGCCTCGACTGGGAGGCGGTTCGCTGCTGCTTGGCATCAACGTGCAGAACCAATCGGATGAAACTGTCATGCGCGGCCAGTGGTCGGTGCTCGTGCTCAGTCGGCCGGAGTAGCGCTGGCACCGGGCAATTTGCCCTCGGTGCTATAATCGCCAGCGATGAGCGAAAGACCCGAGCGCAATCTTTCCCCCGACGAAGGCGAGGATCGGCATAAGCCTTCGCCTCCATCGGACGAGGTTGCTTCCACCAGCGAGCCCCGGGAGCGGTTTCGTCGTTTGCTGGAAGGGGATCCCGTCAACCCGGAGGGCGAGGGCGCGCAGGAGCCCCATCCCGACCGCCACCCGACCGGAATACCCGATCGCACCGGGGGTTGGATTTCGGAGGTCTCCGAGACGCCGCCATCGACGCCACCTCGAGCAACCCCCCCTACATTCGAAGAGCATGCGCCCGAACCCGCGGAGCCGCTGCCGCAGCACGTTCCGGTCACCGATCTCGATGCAACCCATGTTGTCCCTTCCGCGTACACGACGGGCCCTGGCGGTTCCGGGCGTGAGCCGGACCGCCCCAGGCGCCGGATGGGCTGCGGCGGCTGCATGCTGCGCATGCTCATCCTGGGTCTCTTCGCCGCGGCAGCGCTGTTGATCGGCGTGGTATCGTTCGGGCTCTATCAATACGCCTCGTTGGCTTCCACCCTGCCGCCCGTCGAGGATCTCAAGGACCGTGCCGCCCAATTCGAGACGACTCGCATCCTCGACCGGGATGGAAACCTGCTGTACGAGATTCTCGATCCCCAGGCCGGCCGGCGAACGTATGTGCCCCTCGACCGCATTTCACCGTATATGGTGGCAGCGATCATCGCCACGGAAGATTCCCAGTTTTACAGCCACCCCGGTTTCGACCTGCTGGCGATATTGCGCGCGCTCTGGCAGAACTACACCAAGGGAGAGGTCGTCTCCGGGGCTTCGACCATCACGCAGCAGGTCGCCCGCAGCCTGCTCTTCACGCCCGAGGAGAGGGCGACTGTGAGCGCTCGCCGCAAGACGCGCGAGATCATGCTGGCGGCCGAGATCACCCGCCGCTACACCAAGGACGAGATTCTCGAACTGTACCTGAACCAGTCCTTCTTCGGAAACCTGGCATACGGTGTCGAAGCTGCGGCCGAGACCTACTTCAACACCACCGCAGCCAAGCTCACGCTCGCCCAGGCTTCCTTCCTTGCCGGCCTGGTCCAGGCCCCGTCCGTCTATGACATCTACACCAACCGCGATGCCACGCTCGCCCGCCACCGCCAGGTCCTGACGCTGATGGTCGACACCAGCGTCGAGCAGGGCTGCATCTATGTCAGCAACGCTGACCAGCCGATCTGCGTCACGCCGGAGGATGCGGGCGCAGCGGCAGCCGAGATCATCAATTTCAATTTCCCGACGCCGGATGTCACGATGCGCTTCCCGCATTGGGTGAACTTCATCCGGTCGGAGCTGGAGTCGATGTACGATCCACAGCGCATATACCGCTCCGGCTTCACGGTCTACACCACGATCGACCCGCGCCTGCAGCAGCGGGCGCAGGAGATCGTCCGCCAGCAGGTGGAAGCATTAGCTGATAAAAATGCCACGGACGGGGCACTCGTCGCCATCCGCCCAGGCACAGGTGAGATCCTGGCCATGGTTGGTTCGGCCGACTTCTATAACGAGGCGATTGAAGGTCAGATCAACATGGCCGTCCGGCCGCGCCAGCCCGGGTCCTCGATCAAACCGCTGACCTACGCGGCAGCTTTCGAAAAGGGCTGGACACCGGCGACGCTGATCTGGGACGTGCCGTCGGAATTCCCGCCCTCCGGAAACCCAAACGATCCGCGCCCACCCTATATCCCGGTGAACTACGATGAGCGTTTTCACGGTCCGGTGACGGTCCGTACTGCGCTCGCCAATTCCTACAACGTGCCGGCGGTGAAGACGCTCGATTTCGTCGGCATCTACGACAACCCGGACACGCCCCAGCCGGATGGGTTCATCGCCTTCGCCCAGCGCCTGGGAATCTCAACCCTCACCCGGGATGACTACGGACTCTCGCTCACCCTCGGCGGCGGAGATGTGACCCTGCTCGACCTGACCTCGGCCTACGCCACGTTCGCCAACCTGGGTGTGCGCGTCCAGCCAACCGGTATCCTGCGCATCGAGGATCATGAAGGCGCTGTCGTCTACGAGTTTGAACAGCCCGAAGGTGAACAGGTCGTCCGTCCCGAGCACGCGTACTTGATTACGGACATCCTGAGCGACAACGCCGCCCGCACGCCGGCCTTCGGACCGAATTCGCTGCTCCATCTTCCGTTCCCGGCCGCAGCCAAGACCGGCACGACGAACGACTTTCGCGATAACTGGACCCTTGGATTCACACCGGATCTCACCGTGGGCGTGTGGGTGGGCAATGCCGATTACACACCGATGATCAACACCTCCGGCCTCAGCGGGGCCGCCCCGATCTGGAACGAATTCATGCAGTTCGCCCAGAACCAGCTCACCGGTGGGGTTCCCTCGCCCTATCCCCGCCCATCGGGAATCGTCGATCGGGTCATCTGTGCCGTCTCGGGAGCCGAACCTTCCGAGTGGTGCCCCAATCAGCGCACGGAGATCTTCGCCAGCGACCAGCTTCCGCTGCCGAGCAACAAGGACCTCTGGCAGGAAGTGTGGGTGGACAGCTTCTCACTGGAGCTGGCCTCGGCCGCGTGTGACAATTACGCCACCCAAAAGCTCGGACTGGACGTCCAGGATCCGTGGGCGCGCAAGTGGCTGCTGGAGGATTCAGCCGGCAAGGCCTGGGCCGAGGAACATGGTTTTGAAGACCAGGATGTATTCTTCATTCCGACCAGGACCTGCGACGAGGCCAGCCCACGCCCGATCCTGGCCCTGAGCGAGCCGCGTGACGGGGCGACCATCACCGACCCGGTCATCGAGATACGCGGTCAGGCCGGGGCGACGAGCGATTTCCGTGATTGGATTCTCGAATACGGGATTGGCCGCAGCCCGGGCAGCTGGCCCGATATCACCCGGGTCACGGATCAGGTTCGCCAGGATGGCCTGCTTTACACGCTTGACCTGGATGAGTTGGGGCTGGCGAATGGCCCGATCTCTCTGCGCCTGACCGTCCGCAGTGAGCGCGGCGGGAAGGCCTCGGTCGTCCGCACCATCAACCTGCTCCTGCCCACGCCCACGCCGACGCCCACCCCGACGCCCACGCAAACCCAGACGCCGACCATGACCCTGACTCCAACGGCCACTCCAACGCCGACCGAAACAGCCACCGTGACTCCGTCCGTGACACCCAATCCACCGATGTCCCCCTAGGTCGTCCCCCCATCCCCACCGGATTCGCCTCGATCGAACCACAGCTCGCGATACACTCGATTCCAATCCGACGCCGCTCGCAGCGCAACCACCGCCCCCGCGCCGATTGCTACTGCGACCGTCTGCGGCCCGGCTCCAAAGAGCAGCCAGATCGGCGTGAGCAGGATGGCTGTGGCGATGTTCGCGCGAGCCGAATGCTTGATCGCGAGCTGTAGCAAGGCGCCCAGGCCAATCGCCAGCACGAACCCCAACGGCCAGACAGCGAGCAGCGCGCCTCCACCGGGTGCCATGCCCATTCCGCCGCGAAAGCCGGAAAACACCGGCCAGCAGTGACCGATGACGAGCAAGGCGGCCGAGATCGCCAGCAGCGCCGGTTCCGGCGTCCAGGCCATGGCGATCCGCACAACCAGGAAACCCTTCGCCAGATCGAGCGCCATCACCAGAATCCCCGTCGTCCACCCGGCAGCCCGCATTGCATTCGTTGCGCCGGCATGACCCGACCCGGTCTGGCGGATATCATTCCCGGTTTTCCAGCGGGTGAGCCATACGGCGAACGGGATCGATCCGATCCCATAGGAGCAAAGCAGCACGGCTGCAATGGGAAGAATTTTCAACTGTACTCCTTCGAACTGCCGGTCCAGTGCTTCGACCTCACCGATCAGAGCAATGGCAGTTGGGGATCCTGGTGCTCTGGAGGATCGATTGCCAGGCGCTGGTCGAAATTATCCCGTGTGAGTGTCGTTTCGGCCAGCAATCGCCGCACATGTCGGAATTTCACCACCCGCACGCCGCCCTCGAGCCAGGCGCGGAACGCAGGATCACGCCGGGCACGTTCGGCGATCAACCCGGAGCGGCTCCCGGGGATTACGAACAGCCGCTCCTCGGAATCGCCGATCAGCTCCGGATGGCCCCAGGCCGAGGTTTCTCGAACGCTGAAGTGATAGGCCCGCTTTCCGGTCGACTCATACCAGCTGATTTGCTGATCCGCCTCGACGCCGAAACCGAGTTTCCGACCGAGCGCTTCCAGGGATCGCTTCATCTCGAGGCAGTCCTCAGCCCGCAGTTCCGGCTGATCCTCCTGGCGCAGGTTCCAGCTGTCCTCTCCCGGAGATGGTTCAGCGTAAGACCGTAGGCACGCTGCGACCCAGCGCCGGCTGGGCGTGAGCATCCCCGGGAAGCGCCGACAGATCTCCTGGTCGAGCTCCACTGCCTGGACGTCTCCGTCTTCCCGCAGCCGGGTGAGAATTGCCCGCTCCACACGATCGGAGAGCGACTCGCGATCGAGGGCCGTCTGCAGGGCATAGGCACCCGATTCGGGTTCACTGCCGCGGCTGAGATGAATCAGGGGTGGCTGTTTGAGCAGCTGTTCGAATTGGTCGGTGAGCGTTTGAAGTGGATGCCGCATGACATTCGACCAATCGCGCTCGACCCGCCGGCCCCCGGCCAGATCCGACCATACGGCGGCGTGGAGCACACCATATGAGGCCGGTTCGGCTCGCTCTTTGAGCGTCGCGACCATCACCTGGTGCATCCGGTTCTCACGCTCTTGCACATCCGGTTCAGCCGGGCTGCGGGTTGTTAGATTCCAGGCGGACAGGAATTGCTCTTCTTCGGCCCGCAGCGCCCGGCCCTGCAGCGAAAATCCTGCGCCTTCGACGCCGGCCAGCGCAGCCGCGACAAATCCGGGCTCGGCCTCCGGAACATACACCACCGCCCGGGTTTCGAGCGGCAGGGATTGCGCCAGGCCGTGAAAGACGGTGCGCAGCGCGCTAGCATGCCAGGCCCAGTCATACCGCCGCCGCCGCAGCGCCACCTTGATCGGCGCCGCGTTCTCACGCCCCCACAACCACGCTGCCCAGAGCGCCGAGAGCGTCCAGTAGGCCTGGTTGGGGCGCGGGGGGACAGTAAGTACAGCCTCCCGGTCGTCCAGCGCACCCGCTTGCTGGCAGAGCTCGCGGGCGGATCCGGCGAAAACCGTGACGCCGCCGGCCGGGACCGGCGAATCCTCACCCCAGTTCCGAATCGCAACCTGTGGATCGGGCAGCGCCCAGAGGTCCACCGCCCGCTCCAACGCAAGCCAGACGTTGTACTCCCGGAATCGGGCCGAGGAGGTCAGCTGGCGCGGCCGCGATCTTCCTTCCGGGTGTCCCCAGAGGGAATTGGCGGCGTCAAACGCATGCAGCAGCAGCGCATCCACGGCCTCCTTCATGTTCGGTTCGATCGGCTCCTGGTCGAGCTTGTTGAGGATCGTGATCAGCGCAAAGATCGCCCGTCCGGGGTAAACCGCCAGCGCCGCTTCGGCGTGCTTCCGGTCCGGATCGCCGGCCGGTGCAACCTGCTCGAGCGCCAGGGCATGCTGCAGCGTCCGGCGGGAGTAATCCAGCGCCCGGCTCCAGTCTTCCTCCGTGGTCGCGCTTTCGCCGGCATGCCCGCAGCGTTCGCAGGCATAGACCTTGTCTGAAGGGCCGCCCAGCTCCTTGTCCCAGATGTAATACTCAACGTCAACCGCTTCGCCGCAGCGGGCGCAGTGGCTGCGGTAGAGATCGAGAATGAACAGCTCCAGGCGCGTTTCATCCTTCGGAATCGCCGCCAGCTGCGCCAGCGCGGTCTGCAGTTCGGAAACCTTGAACGGGTTCAATGTGTGGCGCAGGACGAACCGGGTGACCGGATTGTTGACGGCCACCAGCAGTTCCCGCCCCGACTGCGCACACTCCAACGCCACACGCGGCGAAACGCCAAATGGATCCAGCAGCCGGGTTTTGTCCGCAAGATAAAGCTCCAGCGTGCGCTGGATCACGCCGGTTTCCAGAGGCGGCAGGAATCGATCCAGGGGCCCGGCTTGTACGGTGGATGAACCGACCGGAAGTACACTGTCCATCCTTATCAGTATACGTCAAGAGATCGTGCCGTCCGCCTTCGCCCGCAGGTATTGTCCAATCCGATCCCAGGCTTTAGACTGGTGCCATGAATGCCCATTCGATTCCGTGCAGAAACCTGCTCCCCGGGATGCTGGTCTCCCTGATCTCGGCCGCCTTCCTGACAGGCTGCAGCCTTATGCAGCCCTCAGGATCCGGCTCGCAAGCCCCGTCCGACCTGGCAGACCTTCGAACCGGAAGCGCGCAGTCGGCGATGCCGTGCCAGGTCCCGCCGGGCTCCCCGCCGCTGCCTGACCTGCAAAATCCCCTCACCTGGGCCGCCGAGGTTCTCCAGTACCTCAACGACGGCGGACTCCTGACAACCCTGCTCGAGTCACTCGAGGCGCGGCCATCGGCTCTTGAGCCTGACCAGACCGGTGCAGTGCTCGACCTCAATGCGGACGGCCGCGAGGATCTGGCGTTGATTCTCACCCAGCAGGACTCCATCAGCGGGATGCTCTCCGGGACGCTGTTCATCTTCCTGTGCGATAAAGACCGCTACGAATTGGCCTATCTCACCCCACCGGGTGAATTGGAGGGGGTCCCCGCGATCCAATCCACCCACGACCTAAACGCCGACGGCACTTCGGATCTGCTGGTCTCCACGCAGACCTGCGGCGCGCACACCTGTTTCCAGAATCTGCAGGTTCTGAGCTATCGTGGAAAGCGCTTTGAAAATCTGCTCCAGGGCCGCAGCGACGACCTTCCCAATCCGACGCTCGAACTGCGCGGACCTGGAACAGACGGACGCTGGTCGCTGGCCTTGACCGGCACGGGGATCAGCTCCGTTGGTGCCGGTCCGTACCGAGAGCGAACCCGGACCTGGACCTGGGATCCAGCCGCGGGGGTATTCATCGCCGGGCCGGATGCGCTGGGCGCGCCGCGCTACCGCATCCACCTGCTGCGGGATGCCGATTCCGCCGCCGCAGCCGGCGACTTCCCCACAGCTCTCGAGCTCTACCAGCAGGTGATCGAAGACGAACGCTATGATGATTGGGTTTACGGAGATGGTGGCCGGCGCACGCTGGCTGCGTTTGCTGTCTTTCGTCAAATGTGGATCCATCTCAGCCAGGGCGATACCGGCGCTGCGCGGCGTTCGCTTGATTTCCTGGGGGCTTCCGCGACCAACGATACAGCCGACATCCTGACGCTGGCCGAGGTGACCTTTGAAGCATTCGAAACCGGGGGGATGGAAGCAGCCTGCAGCGCCGCGCAAGCTTACGGCGCAGCGCATGCCTCCAGCGTGCTGGAGCCTTTGAATTACGGGTACGCGAATCGTGCGTACAGCCCTCCTGACCTGTGCCTCCTTCCGGAATGAAATCGAAAACAGCATGAGGAGAACGACGGATGCCACCCCTTCCAATCGACGAATTTGACTCGCTGCTGCCCGCCCTCACCGGCCTGGCAAAGCGATTGGTGGAGCAGGAATCTCCCACCACCGCCAAGGATCAGGTGGATGCGCTCGGCCGCCTGATCGCGGCCGAGATGAAAGCGCGTGGCGCCCAGCTTACCCAGTTTGAGGAAAGCGAGGCCGGCGACCATTGGATGGGTTTATGGGGGGAGGGAGAAGACCAGGTCCTGCTTCTCACGCACATGGATACAGTTCACCCCCTGGGATCGATCGAAAGCATGCCGTGGATGGTGTCCGAAGACCGCCTCTACGGTCCCGGTGTGCTGGATATGAAGGTCAGCATCGCTATGGCGCTCACAGTGCTGGATGTACTGGCCTCCCGCGATGGATTGAACAAGCGTGTGGCGCTGCTCTGCACGTCGGATGAAGAAACCGGCAGTCATAGCTCGAAGAACCTGATCGAAGAGCTGGCCGGCCAATCCTCGCTGGTGCTGTGCCTTGAACCTGCGCTGCCGGACGGGGCGTTAAAAACCTGGCGGAAGGGAATTCTCAACTTCCGTCTGGAAGCGCACGGCGCCGCCGCACATGCGGGAAGCGATATCGGAAATGGAGTGAATTCAATCCTGGAAATGGCCCACCAGGTTCAGGTGGTCTCCGGGCTCGGGAATGATGAAGCCGGGACGACCGTCAATGTGGGTGTGATCAGCGGCGGCACCCGTTCCAATGTAGTGCCGCAGCACTGCCGCGCCCGCATCGATGTACGCGCCATGAACCTCAGCGAAGGTGAGCGGATTCGTCATGCGATGGAGAAACTGACCCCGTTTCTACCGGGCGCCCGCCTGGAGGTGCGCGGCGGATGGAACCGGCCGCCGATGGAACGCGATGCCTTGATGGTGCAGACCTTTGAACGCGCCCGCGAAATTGGCCGCCAGCTGGGACTTGAGTTGAAGGAAGGTGGCACCGGAGGCGGATCGGATGCAAATTTCGTCGCCCGCCTCGGCGTGCCGCTGCTGGACGGCCTCGGCGCCATCGGACGCGGAGCCCATACCTCCGATGAGCAGGTCGAGATGGGGAGTCTGCCGGAACGAACGGCGCTGCTAGCGGCGCTGATCAGCGAGTGGTGACAGCGCCAGCCACAGATCATCCACGCTGCGCATGCTCGCCATTTGACGCAAGAAGGCGGCCGGGGAACTGGCGCGAGCCCAGAGCTCACGCACGGCGGTCCCGACCGGATCATCGCCGGCGGCTCCGCCGGGCTGGTCGGCATACGCGCCGTGAAATGCGAAGTAGGCCTGGTTCAAACGCCGAATGTGGTATCCATGATTCCAGAAGACCACCCGCCGGGCTTCCATGTAGGCTTCGGCTTCATCCACCTTCCCGTGGGAAAGCAGCTCGTCGACCCGCAGACGGGTCAGGCGCATCTCAGCCCTGAAGTCAAATGCCGGCGGTTCTTCCGGGGCGGTCGGAGGGTTTTCAGGGGATGGTTCGGCTGGCAGGAATTGGGGATAGTTGCGCCGCAGCACCTCCCGGCCAATGGCTTCACCCAGCAGGGAGGCTGTCGTTTCGTTCATCGTTCGCAGTTCCGGTGATTCGCTGTACCGCAGGCCGAGCGGGTGGAGCGACAGATAGTTGTGAACCCACTCGTGCCCCACCACTTCTGTGAGCCAGGACAGGCTGGTCGTATCCTGCACCATGGTCGGGTAGGTGCCCAATCCGCCGACCGGCACAACCAGCGCCGAGACGTTCAACCGTTCTTCGACCGACGTCTCCAGCTCGACCTCGGTCTGCAGGCTGACATCCAGCCTGAGGTTGATGTCCGCAATCTGACGAATTTCATCGCGCGGCGAGACGATCAGGGCGGACGGCAGGGGCGTGACGCTGAAGAGAACCGGGGGCAGCAGGCCGTCGATCATGCCAAGGCCATAGTCGATCAAGACCTGCGAGGTCTGTGCCTCGAGGATAAATTCCGCGAGCGGCCGCAGGCTGTCGACGCGCATCTGGAGTTGGTCCACCTGCTCACCCAGGCGAGCCAGCTCGGCTTCCCGGTCGACAAGAAGGGGATCCCCGTAGGCCGCCTCCAGATTCGACTGCGCCCCGCGATACGCTTCAACAGCCTGGAGATAGTCCAGTACCAGCCTGTCGGCGCTGCCTTGCGGCAGGTAATCGATCACGCTGAGATTAGCCTGGGACGTTTTATCCAGCCAGGCAGAGAGCGTCCAGCCCAGGAAATCGAATTCATACGGACGCGCCAGCAGGGAAATGCGTTCTTCTCGGCTCCGGGCCTGGATCGCGCTTCCACCAAGGCCAGCAACAAGCAGCATGATGAGGATGAAACGCTTGAACCCGTACCACAGCAGATCGAAGAAGGAACGCATGCGCGAATGATACCAAGCCAAACGGTGCGGTCAATAGGTGAAATCCGGCTATGTTATAATCCGCCGCGCCGGGCCGGATTTCGGCCATGAGCAATACGCTATGAACTTCCTCGTCACCGGTGCAGCCGGATTCCTCGGTTCAAACCTCGCAAATCGACTGGCACGCGAGGGCCATCAAGTGCGCGGGCTGGATGACCTGTCCGCAGGCGATCCGGCGCGCCTGTCGCCTGATGTGCTTTTCACGCGCGGTGATGTGACCGATCGCCCCAAGTTATGGACGCTGCTGCAAGACGTCGATTGTGTCTACCATCTGGCGGCCAAGGTATCTGTTCCGGAATCGGTGCTTTACCCGCGGGAATATAACATCATCAATGTCGGTGGCACGGTGAGCGTCATGGAGGCCATGCGCGATGTCGGCGTCCGCCGGGTGGTCTTCATCTCATCCGGCGCCATCTATGGTGATAAGGGAACCCAGCCGCTCAAGGAAAGCGCACCGGCCCGACCGGGATCGCCCTACGCGGTTTCAAAACTGGCAGCAGAACACTACATTCGCACGATTGGAATCTTGTGGGGAATCGAGACAGTTTCGCTGCGTGTCTTCAACGCCTATGGACCCGGCCAGCCGCTGTCCGTCGCCCACCCCCCGGTTGTGCCGCACTTCCTGCGTGAGGCTGCTCTCGGCGGCACGCTCGTCATTCACGGCGATGGCGAGCAAACACGAGATTTCGTCTTTCTCGATGATGTGGTTGAGGCCATGGTGGCGGCGGCAACAGCGCCAACCGTCGATCAGCTGGTAATCAACATCGGCAGCGGTATGGAAACGAGCATCAAGGCGCTCGGACAGCACGTGATTGAAGCCATCGGCGCGAACGTGGAGTGGATTTACAAGGAAGACTCCGACCCGGGCCCATCCCGGATGTGCGCCGACATTCAGCTTGCGCGCCAGAAGCTCGGCTACCAGCCGCGCTACAGCCTGCAGGAAGGGCTGGAACGCATGATCCGCAAAGATCCCCGCTTTCAATCCGAAAGCTGAGGCTGCCGCGGTGCTTCGACCCCGGCCCACCCCCTCACAGGTCAGCAGCCGGTGACGCGCGCCTCCCGCCTGACGCGCACCTTCTTCACGTCCGACACCCTGCATGTCGCCCGACAGCTTCTCGGGCAGCGCCTGGTTCGCCTGGAACCCGATGGGCTGCGCCTGGCGGGAATCATCTCCGAAGCCGAGGCTTACATCGGCACCCAGGACATGGCCTGCCACGCACATTCCGGCCGTACGCCGCGCAATCGGGCGATGTGGGGCGAACCCGGACATGCTTATGTCTATTTCACCTACGGTATGCACTGGATGCTGAATTTCGTGACCGAACGAGAGGGCTTTCCCGCTGCCGTACTGCTGCGCGGCGTGCTTCCCGCCGAAGGCGTGGAACGGATGCGGGAGCGTCGTCCGGGCCGGAGCGATGACCAGCTCTGCAGTGGACCGGCGAAACTGTGCCAGGCCTTCGACATCGACCGCGGTTTCGACGGCTACGACCTCTGCCAGCCATCACCCGAGTTGTTTCTGGAAGCGGGAAGCACCATTCCGGATATCCACGTGACAATCGGGCCGCGAGTGGGTTTAAATAACGTGGAAGAGCCATGGAAGAGCAAACCATGGCGCTTCCGCATCGAAGAGTCCTTCGCCCATCAAATACAGGAGGAGATCGACGGATGAAACTTCTCGAGGGAAAGACTGCGCTCGTCTTTGGAGTCGCAAATGACCATTCCATCGCCTGGGGCATCGCCAGAGCCCTGCATGAACACGGGGCCAGCGTGGCGTTCTCGTATGCCGCGGAGACACTCGAGCGACGTGTCCGCCCCCTGGCCGAATCCATCGGCTCGACCTTCGTCGAGAAGTGCGATGTCGGTGATGATGACCAGATCGCGGCCCTTTTTGGCAAAGCGGCCGACGAGCTCCCGGCGATCGATATACTCATCCATGCCATCGCATTTGCCGAGCGGGATGACCTGCAGGGCGCATTTCATCAGACCAGCCGGGCGGGCTTCCGCAAGGCGATGGAGATCAGCGTCTACTCCTACATTGCACTCGCACGCGCTGCGAAACCGATGATGGGGCCGGGCAGTTCCATGCTCACGCTGACCTATTATGGAGCCCAGAAGGCGGTCCCGAATTACAACGTCATGGGCGTCGCCAAGGCGGCCCTGGAGGCGACCACCCGCTACCTGGCGGTCGATCTGGGCCGTGACCGTATTCGAGTCAACGCCATATCGGCCGGTCCGATCCGGACCCTCTCAGCCGCCGGCGTCAGCGGTTTTAAACGGATGTACCGGGAATTCACTTCCTATGCACCTCTGCAGGAGCCGATCAGCATCGAGGATATCGGCGATGCCGCCGTCTGGCTCTCTTCCAGCATGGCCAGCCGGGTAACCGGCGAGATTCTCTTCGTCGACTCGGGATACAATGTTGTCGGGATACCCGAGGCCCTTGAATAGGGCCTGAAAACGGCGATCGAGAGTATCGGAACGTGTTCGCACGGCTGCGTACGGTCTCCTTTGAACACTTAAATCCAGAGCTGCGAACGTACCGGATCTGGATCACCCAGCGCGTGACGCTCGTCATCCTGGTGCTGCTCGGAGTCTGGATGCTCGTGGATCTCACACTGTGGACAGCCGGCCTGCAGCGCCAGAGCACCAATCTGATCTTCGACCTGGCCAGCATCCTCTTTCTCTTCGCCAGCACATGGATCACCCGCCGGGTGGCAAACTGGGGCAATACGATTGCAGCCGGGCATATCTCCGCCGGCTCGTTCCTGCTGCTGGCCCTGGCGAACCTGCTCTTCTACCCGCGCAGCCTGTTCGTTTTCGCGGCGATCCTTTTCGTCCCCATCATGCTGGCCGGCCTGATGATCGGCGGTCGTACGACCTTCGGTTACTCCATCACCGCATCGGCGGCACTGCTCGGCAGCTGGGTGCTCGCCCGTCCGTTCCTCTCCGGCCTGGGCCTGGCGGTTGAGAACTGGGCTCTCTTCCTGAGTTCACAGATCGGCCTGCACCAGGGACTGGCCACGCTGCTGTACAACCAATCCCGACATCTCGAGCTCACCTTTCAGCGTCTTCAAAACAAGACCGAGGAACTCTCGCAGCTTGCGCACACCGACCCCCTCACCAACCTCGCCAATCGGCGTTTCCTGATCGAACAGCTGGAGCGCGAATTCGCACGCGCCAAGCGCTACCGGCGACCGCTTTCGCTGCTCTATCTCGACCTGGATGGTTTCAAATCCATCAACGATCGCTTCGGCCATTTGTTCGGCGACGAGCTGCTCCGGTCTGCAGCCCTTTCGATGCGAGCCGTGCTTCGCTCGACCGACCTGCTGGCGCGCATCGGTGGAGATGAATTTGCAGTCCTGCTGCCGGAGACCACCGTCAAAGGCGCGATCGGGGTCGCATTGAAACTGCGCCGGGCGCTGGATGCATCATCAGTCGGATTGGGCGAAAACGTGCCTACGCTCAGCTTCTCGGCTGGTGTATCCCAGATGCGGTTTGAGGATGAAACCGTCGACGACCTGCTTGCCCGGGCCGACCAGGTACAATACCAGGCAAAGGCGGAAGGACGAGGTCAAATTCGCTCCCAGCAGGATATCAGCCAGCTCCCGCTGTTCAACCCGGAGGATCAGGTCGGGGAACCCCATTGATCGCACTCCCTACGCACCGCGGTGGGCTCACCGGACCTCATGAATGATCGGATGGATTCGTGATTCGCACAGATAGCTTCGAACTGCAAACCAAAGGCCATGCCGATATGCATGACCTGACACGGGCTGTGGCCGAGATCGTTGCATCCAGCGGCGTCCAGGAGGGTATAGCGAACATCTTCACGCCCTCCTCCACCAGTGCCCTGACCACAATCGAATTCGAATCGGGGGCGCTGGAAGACCTTCGCCGGGCGCTGGACGAGATCGCACCGCCGGATCGGGATTACCGTCACAACCTGCGGTGGGGCGATGGGAACGGCCACTCGCACCTGCGTTCCGCGCTGGTCGGCACCAGCCTCTCGCTGCCCGTTCGAGGCGGTAATCTGGCCCTTGGCACCTGGCAGCAGATTCTTTTTATCGATTTCGACGTCCGCCCTCGTCAGCGGCGGATCCTTGTTACGGTATACGGAGAATAGGTATAGATGATGACCGAAAAGAATACGAACGGGCGGCGATTGCTGGCCGTCTTCGCACATCCCGATGACGAAAGCTTCGGTCCAGGCGGCACCCTTGCCCACTACGCCGCGCAGGGAACCGAAGTGCACCTCGTTTGCGCAACGTTTGGAGAGGTCGGTGACGTGGCGCCCGGGCTGCTGGGAAAGTTCAAAGATGCAGCGGAACTGCGTGAGCACGAACTGCGCTGTGCCGCCGAGCACCTTGGCCTGGCCGGGGTCCATTTCATGGGCTACCGGGATTCAGGGATGCCGGGGACGGCCGACAATCACCATCCGCGGGCCCTGGCCGCAGGTAATCCCGATGAAGTAGCCAGCAGGGTTTTGGATTACATCCAGCAATTGGAACCACAGGTCGTGATCACCTTCGATCCGATCGGAGGCTACCGCCATCCTGACCACATTGCCATCCACAAGGCGACCCTGAAAGCGTTCGAGCTGGCCCGCCAGAAGGGGAACGGCTACCGGCCGCAGAAACTTTACTATCACACCTTCTCGAAGCGCTGGCTGCGGTTCTTCCTCAGGCTGCTGCCTCTCTTCGGGCAGGATCCGCACCATTTCGGCCGCAACGGTGATATCGACCTGACGGATCTGGCGGGGGTTGATTTCCCGATCCATGCCCGCATTCGGTATGCCGAGGTTGCC
>JBJYWH010000303.1:0-10496 GCA_046259355.1 Anaerolineales bacterium | reverse complement strand
CACTCGGCGGCATCCCCACCCTGATCGGGGAATTCGGCATCCCGTTCGACCTCGCCGGTGGCCGTGCTTTTCGGTCCGGCGATTTCAGCGCCCAAACGGCAGCGCTCGACCGAAGCTTCCGCGCCATCGAGGCCAACCTGCTGGGCTGCACGCTGTGGAACTACACGGCTGACAACACCAACGCGCGCGGCGACCAATGGAACGGAGAAGACCTGAGCATCTTCAGCCGCGATCAGCAAACCGATCCCTCCGATATCGACTCTGGCGGCCGGGCGATCGAGGCCGCCGTCCGGCCCTACCCCATCGCCACAGCCGGCGAACCGCTCGACTTGACATTCGACCGGAAGCGCCGACGCTTCCGGTACACCTTCCGGCACGATCCGGCGGTCGAAGCGGCAACCGAAATCTTCGTCCCCGGCCTTCACTACGCGAATGCACCGCACATTCGTGTGTCGGACGGCACGTATACCTTCGATCCAGACGGGCAAATACTGCAGTACTGGCACGATCCCTCATACGAATGCCACACCATCCAGTTCGATCCCGATCGATAACCCAGAGGTTGACGAAAGACCCCTGGCATAATATGCTAAATTGACCATAATTTACCGTGTTACAGCTCTCCCGGCCAAAGGAGTCCCACGGTGCCAACCGTCCACGTCGTAACGGACAGCAACTGCCATATTCCTCCTGCGCTATGCCAGGAACTCGGCATCCATGTCGTGCCCCTACCGTTCACGTGGGATGGAAAAACCTATCTCGATATGGTGGACATGGGTCCACAGGAGTTCTATTCACGGCTGCGGAAGAGCCAGACTCTGCCGAAGACTTCAGGACCAACCCCCGGCTCATTTATCGAGGTCTTCGATCGCCTCACCCATGACGGAAATGCCGTACTCGGCATCCTGGTTGGCAGCCAGTTTTCAAGCACTTTTACATCCAGCAAGGTCGCCCGCAACGAGCTGCCCGGCCGCACAATCGAATTAATTGATTCGGACTCGAACGGCCTCGCGCTTGGCTTCCAGGTGCTGGCTGCGGCGCGCACCATTAAAGCCGGCCGGGGAATGGGAGACGCTATCAAGGCTGCTGAGGTGGCACGCGCGAATTCAGGGCTGCTCTTCGCTGTCTCAGACTTGAACTACTTGCGTCGGGGTGGAAGGATCGCTTTCGCCGAAAACTTGATCGGCAACCTGCTCAAGGTCGTGCCTCTCATGGAAATCAGCGGAGGACCGATCAAGATTGTCGAACGAGTTCGCTCCTCGACGCGAATCATCCCGCGATTGATCGAACTCACGGAAAAACGGTTGAGTTTCGGCCGGCCTTATCAGATCGGCGTGCTGCACGCCGACGCTGAGAGCACCGCCTGGGAGCTCATGGGCAGGATCAGAGAACATATCCAGCCCGATGAATTATTCATCAGCGAGCTGAACCCGATTCTCGGCGTCCATGCCGGCCCGGGCGCTATCGGCCTTGGTTACTGCTCCGGGATTAACAATGATGACTGAGCGCGATGTAGGTAGAGAAGCCATGATACCAGAAGGCCGCGACCCGTATCGAATCTCCGCCCGCTACTACGACCGCTTGTTTGAATCCATGAACCAGGGTTTACGGGTGCTTGGCTTGCGGCTATACATGCCCCGGCCAGGGGCTGCAATCCTTGATGTCGGCTGCGGAACCGGTGTGCATCTGGCCATGTATCAGCGGTATGAGATCAAGCTTTCCGGAATCGATTCATCCCCGGCGATGCTGGAGGTTGCGAGCGAACGATTGGGCGGGGCTGCGAGCCTGCGGCTCGGAAATGCAGCGCAAATGCCATATTCGGATAATTCCTTCGATCTGGTCCTCGCAATGCTGAGCTTGCATGAAATGCAGCCAGGCACACGCCAGCAGGTCCTGTCGGAAATGACGCGTGTCATGGCTCCGGATGGGCGATTACTTCTGATTGACTATCACCCAGGCCCGGTTGCATTCTTTCAGGGTTGGTGGACAAAGGTTGTTGTTCTCGTTTCAGAGATCGCAGCAGGGCGTGAGCACTTCCGCAACTACCGCCGTTACATGCGGGATGGTGGAATTCCCGCGTTGGTCAAACGTGCTGGCCTCACGATTGAGAAACAGCGCATTGTTGGTGGCGGACCGCTAGGCTTGTTCCTCGTTTCTGCACACGCCGGCTCATGATCCTGCTTTTCCTTGGAAAACCCTATTACAATTCACAACATGACCAGAGTTGAACTTGATGGAAGGGCCCGTTCTCACTGGGTGCCCATTCTCAGCTTGTTTACCTTTGCCAGCCTGGCCGAGACGGTCTTCTACAGCCAGATGCTGGCCTTTACGCCGCTCTACCTGCCGCAGTTAGGCATCACTGATCAAGCGCAGATCCTGCTCATCGTCGGCTTGATCAGCGCCGTTTCGAATGGAATCGGGATACCTTTCCTCCCGTTCTGGGGCGCCCTGGCAGACCGCTTCTCACGCAAGCCGATCATCGTGCGTTCCTATGGTGTGATCGCACTGGCGGCGCTGCTTGCCAGCCTGGCCCCGGGGATCACGCTCTTCTTCATCGCCCGCAGCATCACGGGCTTCGCCCTCGGCAACAGCGGCCTGATGATGACCACGCTTTCCGAGCGCGTACCGCAGAACAGGATGGGTTTTGCCTTCTCGCTCATGAACAGCGCCGCACCCATCGGCGCATTCCTGGGCCCACTCACCGGCGGATGGATCCTGGACCGGCTCGGGTTCGGAAACCTGATGATTGGGAACTTCCTGGTCCTGCTGGCCGTGATCGCGCTGCTGAGCTTCGGCTACCAGGACAGCTACCGCGGGACCGAGCATGCACCGCTGCTGAAGATGGCCTGGGAATCGGTCCGGATCGTCGGCCGATCGAAAAGGCTGCGGACCCTTTTTCCGGCGCTGCTGCTGCTGTTCGGCGGCTGGATGCTGGCCTTCACCTACATTCCGCTCGTGATCACGGAAATCTACACCGGCACGGATCCGGGGACGGCCGTCGGGCTGGTTATCGGCGCCAGCGGCCTGACCACCCTCCTGCTGGCGCCGCTGCTGGGAGCGCTTGCCGATCGATGGGGCAGCTGGCGGGTGCTGTTCGCCGGCGCCTCCATGGCGCTCGTTCTCTGGCCCATGCCGGCGCTGACCCGTGAATTGATCCCGTTCGCCATCATCTGGTCGGTCCTGAACGGATTGGTTTCGGCGGTGTTTGCCCTCTCCTTCAGCGTGCTCTCCTCGTCTGCGCCGGAGCGGGTGCGCGGCCGCGTGATGTCCTTTGCCTACATGCCGGTCAACTTCGGCTTCATGGTTGGTCCTGCCATCGGGACCTGGATCACACAGCGCAGCCTCTTCGGCATTTTTCCAGCCGCCGCGATTATGACCGGGCTGGGGCTGCTGACTCTGTACCTCGCCTCCCGCTATCCGGTCGAAGAAGGTTCCCCGCGAATCGAAAGCGCCCCCGCCTGATAATGGGCGGAGGCGCTCGCTTCAATCCATCGAAGATCAAACCTTGAATTCGCCGGATTGATAGAAAAGTTCGCCGTCAATGCGAATTTCACCCCCGTCCTTCATGTCGGTGATCATGTCCCAGTGCAGTGCGCTCTGGTTCTTGCTGCCGGATTCAGGGTAACCGAAACCAAGCGCCATATGCATCGTTCCGCCAATCTTCTCGTCGAAGAGGATATTCTTCGTGAAGCGGTCGATCGCATAATTTGTACCGATTGCGAATTCTCCCAGGTACTTCGCTCCGGAATCCATCTCCAGGACAGTGTGCAGGTACTCCTCGTTCTTCTCCGCCTTCGCCTGAACGACCTTGCCGTCTTCGAAGCGAAGTTCGACCCCGGATACCTCCCGCCCCATGAAGATCGCCGGGTAGCTGAAGCGAACCCAGCCCTCGACGGAATCCTCGACCGGACCGGTGAAGATTTCACCATCCGGGATGTTCTCGTCCCCATGACAGCTGATGAAGCGGCGATCTTCGATCGAGAGCTTCAAATCGACCTGCGGGCCTTTCACCTCAACCCGTTTATGACCCTTGAGCCACTCAACGAGCTTCTCCTGCTGCGCGCGCATCTCCACCCAGGGTCCGATCGGATCTTCCTGATCGGCAAACACGGTGCGAAAGAAGAAATTCTCAAAGGATTCGATGTCCATTTCGGCATCCTGTGCATAGCCAGAGGTCGGGACCAGAGTCAGCACCCATTGATAGCTGCCCTCCGCACTGCGCCGGTTGGTGATCTCATACCACTCCCGGTAAGCGCTCATGCGCAGTCTCTGCCGTTCGCTATCGAGTCCAGACATGCGGCGCGTATTTTCTTCGCACATGAATTGGATCGAATGATCGACTTCGCGCGCCGCCAGCATCACGCGCGGATCAATGAAGTTGAGCTGTTCATCGCTGCCCTCTTTGATCAGCATGGGCTCGTAACCTTCGAGATCCAGGTCGAACATGGGCAGCCCGCCGGCATGCAGGACGGCGCGGGCCGTCTCGAGCAGATAGGGTGTCGCGGTCGGCGAGAAGGGGACACAGCTGATGAGCACCGTCTGCCCTGCTTGGATATCGTTTGAATACTCGACCATGACACGCGCCAGGTTCGCAATCCGCTGATCGGCCATGCGTGCAGCCTCCTGTATTCAATCGGTGGCGAGATCATACTCGCAGTCGAGTGGAATCACAATCAAAAAGCTCTCCGGATTCTCACCCGGAGAGCTCATCCAATCCGTATGGTTTTTATCCCCAACGAACCCCGTCGCCCGGCAGGCGGCCGATCCATCGTGCTGGAATCGTGAGCCCGATGGCGGGGAAGGGTTAAGTTATCTTACCGATTCCGCATTTCACCTTCCTGGGATGATCGGCTTCGGTGGCTCTGTAAACGCCAATATCGCCAACGCCAGATCAGCTCTCCCAGCCAGTACCGAACCAGGCTCCACCACTTCGGGCTGTCGGGAGGAGCCTGCAGACTCGCCGCACCGGATTCTGCGGGTGAACGTACAACGGGCGTATGGATGTGGGTTGAATTCTGTTCTTCCACGGTCAGCCTCTCTCTTCCGTCCGCTTCCAGATGGAGCTTGCGCTGGAATCCATCGAGCGCCCAGCATGCGGAGCGGTTATTCCTTCCCTTTCTGTTGCAGGATTTGCGCCGTGGCCTAAAACGCAGCTGCAAAGAGAGATGCCAGGGTCAGGCTGCATCATGGAAGTGTCGGCTGGCCCGGCTGAGATCTGGATGAACGCGATCCGGGAATAAGCCTGAACGGGCTATTCGGGTGGGCACCACAGGAGCCGGTTGCCCGTTTACAGGTTCTTTCAGGTTGAAAGGGTGCTCAATTCATCAAGATTCGCAAAAATGATCGATGAAACGGACGATCGCCTCCACCCCCTTGCGGAGGGTCGGAAGATGGACATGCTCATCCGGACCGTGGATGCGATCACCAGGCAGGCTGAATCCGGTCAACGCGGAATCGATCCCCCGTTTGCTTTTCAAATCCCCGACGACCGGAATGCTCCCTCCGATGCGCTGGAAAATGGGTTCCCGACCCCAGGTCTCCTCCAGAGCCGCAGCCAGTGCCCGCACTGCAGGCGTTTCGAGGTCCACCAGCACGCCGGGCTCTGTGATCACGTTCTCAACCTCCCAGCGGACGGTCGGCGGCATCATCCGGGACAGGTAATCGAGCAGCGATCGGTGAATTGCATGGGGCTCCTGATCCGGCACCAGTCGGAAGCTGATGCGCGCTTCGGCTTCCACCGGGATGGCATTCTTCTTCTCGCCCCCTTTGAACCAGCGCACGTTGAGGGACGGGCGGGCACCGACCCGTTCGACCGGGGAAAAATCATCATCCTCGATCAGCGCTGGCGCCCCGCTGGCGGCCAGGAAGAAGGAAGCATCGTGAGGATGGACCCGGGAGGCGCGGCGTTCCGCCTCGCTCGATGGGCGGACTGAATCATAAAATCCGGGCAGCGTCACCCTGCCGTCGGCATCCTGCAGACCCGCGATCACACGTGCTAGGACGTGAATGGGGTTTTCGATGACCCCGCCGAACATCCCATCGTGCAGATCGTACTGCGGGCCATAGACCCGGACGGTGCAGTTCGTGCTTCCTCGCAAGCCGTAAACGATCGTTGGTATCCCCTCCCCCAGCATACCCGCATCAACGTTCAGACAGCAGTCGGCCTGCAGTTCATCACCGTGCTCGTCCAGGAACCACCGCAGCGGATCGCCGTTGGTTTCCTCGTCCCCTTCGAGCAGGAATTTGATCCGGGCCGGGGGTTCTCCCGCAGCACAGATCGCTTCCACCGCGGTCAGCGCCGCCATCACCGGGCCCTTCATGTCCGATGCGCCGCGGCCGTAGAGATACTCCCCTCGAATTTCGGCCTGGAAGGGATCGCTCGTCCAGGCTGATAGCGGATCCGGCCGCTGCACGTCGTAATGCCCATAGACCAGGATCACCGGCACATCGTCCTTCTCCGACCCACATTCGGCGAACACGATCGGACTGTGGGTCGTCCTGAAGATCTCCACCCGGGCGCACGGCAGCCTCCGCAGGCGAGAAGCGGCCCATTCCGCAGCCTGGCTGCAATCCTCGCGGTAGGCTTCATCGCCCGAGATCGATCGAATGGAAATCCATTCCATCAAATCTCGAAGCATGTGCTCGGTGAGAGTTCTTGCTTGGTGGATCGCGTTTTCTTCTCCGGACATCGTCCACTCTCGCTTCGTGTATTTCGGTTGATCCGGAATGGACTCAGGTCGGCTAATGCCGGCAGGTGAAATCAGGTCAGATTTCAGTCCGTCTCACAAACCTGCCAGGACCGGATCGATCGGAGTTATGGGACGGAAAAAGAGAGAGGCGATGAAAGCCTCTCTCCATTTGGCTGGGCACTTCATTCAAAGGCCCATTCGCCCTTCCGCATGATCGGCTCGCGGGCACCCTCGACGGTGAGCCCATCGATATCGAGTTCGTCGGAACCGACCATGAAGTCAACGTGGATCTGGCTGTGATTGCCCCCGGCCGCCATGAACTGTTCTTCGTCCATGTCCATGCCGCCTTCAAGGCAGGCTCGAATCCCACGGCCAAGCGCGATGTGACAGGCTGCATTCTCGTCATAAAGGGTGTTGTAAAACAGGATTCCAGACTGCGAGATCGGCGAACTGAATGGAACCAGGGCGACTTCGCCCAACCGGGCGGCGTTCTCGTCGGTCGCAATCATATCGCGCAGCTGCTTCTCACCCTGCTGCGCCTTGACATCGACCACCTTCCCACCCTCCAGCGTGAGCTGGAACCCATCCATGATGGTCCCGGCGTAGCTGAGCGGCTTGGTGGATGAAATCACGCCATCCGCCCGGTCACGATGGGGAAGGCAGAACACTTCCTCGGTGGGGATATTGGCCGTGAAGGGTATCCCGCCCTTCGTCTCCATGCCAGCGTTCTGCCAGATGTGTCCTTCCGGAAGACCCACCGTGAGATCCGTACCCGGTCCACGGTAGTGGAGCGCATCGTAGCTCTTCCGGTTCAGGTAGGCTGCACGCTTGGCCAGATCGGCGATATGCTCCTGCCAGGCCTGGAGCGGATCCGGGCGGTCGACGCGGCAGACGTTGAAAATCGCCTCCCAGAGCCGACCCACCCGCTGCGCCGGGTCCAGGTCCGGAAAAACCATATCGGCCCATCCCTGAACTGGTGCGCCGATCCCCGCCCAGTTGGTGATATTCCCTGTGATGTACTTCATCGCCGGCTGAAGGTGCTTGTTTGCCGTCTTCGTGACCTGGTTGACTCGATCGGCATCCTGGTCCTTCAGCAGCTGTGGGTCCTCTGCGAAGATCACCATGACCGCGTCGCCCCCCTCCAGGTATCCCAGCATGGCCTCCACGAACCAATCGGGGTAGATCTCGAATGAGTCGCGGGGAGCATGCTCGTAACGCAGCAGGTCCATCTGCTGATCGCCCCAGATGACATCGACAAACGGCGCGCCGGCTTCGTAGGCGGCGATGGTGATCTCATGCACCAGCGGAGCGAGCTCGAGTGGCACACCGCGGTTGAGCCAGCGGCCGATGATCATCAACCGCTGTCCGGGCTGCAGATTGTTGCCGACATGCACGGCCACCTGAGCATACTTACGGAGTGATTCCTGAAAATCCTGGGGCATGTTGGGTCTCCTGTATTTGGGAATTGGCTGTCAAGCGCAGCAATCGGGTCTGATCTATCGATCCCTTGCATTGTAGCGCTTTTCGCCATCCCTGACAGCATGAGACCCGAATGGGGTGGCCGATCTACGAATCCCCTTGCGCGAAGAACCCCCAGATCAGCTCACTCGCGGCCGCGTCGCGGCTGACAGCCCCCAACAGGAAGCGCGGCGCGTACTGCGACCCACCCGGCCAGGTGTGGCCACCGCCTTCCACAGCCACCAGCCTGACGCGGCTTCCGCCATGGCATCCGGCGTACGTCTCGACCCGAATTCTCGTTCCATCCTCCGGATCGACGTCGGGAAGCCATGCAATCTCGGGATCCGGCGGGCAATCTTGCGCCGTCACCCAGAATGAGATTGTGGCTTGCGTCGACAACACCCGCCCCAACGGCCGGCGCAGGAAGTGCACCAGCCCTCCCTCCCACGGCACCAGCGGATCCTCCGTTCCGTTCATGAGCAGGATCGAGAGGGGCGCCTGCGGGCTGCAGTCGAGTTCGGCTGGTAGTTCGGCGATTACGGCGGCCGCGGCGGTAAACGTGTCCGATGCTTCACAAGCCATTCGCAGGGTCATCATCCCGCCGTTGGAAACGCCGGTTACGTAAATGCGATTCGAATCGATCGGATAGTTCGACTCCAACTCCTGAATGACCGCCAGCAGGAAACCGACGTCGTCAACACCCTCCCGCACAGTCTGCCGCTCGCCGACCAGGCGGCCGTCATTCCAGTGGTGGTCGATCCCCTGCGGGCATGCGACCAGAAAGCCCATCGAGTTCGCAAGCTCCTGGATGCCGCCCTTCAACCGGCACATGGACCGCGCATTGCCCCCACCGCCGTGAAGCGCCAGCACCAGGGGTACTTCCTGCATGTCCTCGATGCCTTCCGGACGGACCAGGTAATACGTCCGGCGGCGTCCGTCGAAATCCATTTCGCTCTTCACCGGCCGGCCTTGCGCCTGGAGGCGGGAACAGCCCGCCAGCAGGGCCCACAGCGATCCAAACAGGAGGGCCCAGCACAGCGACCGGCTTATCCCGTGTCTTGAGTGCTTTCGTTTCATCGTTCACTCCGGTAGTGATCCCAAAGCCCCAGCGCCAGTTTGGGAGTCCCGTCGACCTGACGCAGGCCGAGATGGACAAAATAGGACAGCGTATCCAGGTCACGCGGGTCCATACCACCGGCGATGGCGTTCGGACCGATGGAATCCATGTCCAGGTCATTCAGCAGCAGGTAGGTCCAGAACGCCAGCCGGACTCCCAGCTGGCTGTGGATGGCCTCCAGGTACGCGGCCTGGCCGGCCTCGTCGCCGTTTACCATGCCAACGGGTTCCGTCGACCAGCCCCCTTCGGCCACGGCCAGGGGCTTTTCGGTGCGGGCGAGAAGCGGGGCATAGTAATCCGGCGGAACGCCTGTTTCCTGCGGGAAGATGAAGAATGGATAGGATGAAATCACCCACAGGTCGAGGCGCGGCTCGAACGCTTCCACCTGCTCCCAATTCGTCTGGCGTGCGGGACGCCCTTCCGAAGCCTGCGCGAACATGTTGTTCAGGTCATCCCATTGAAACGTGACGAAGATCTGCGTCTCCGGCGCTTCCTGTTTCACAAGGTCGTAGATCTCCCGGTACAGGCTGCGGTAGTTCTCGGCATCATCCGGATGCGCGTCGAGGTAGGTGTTGATCTCGGAGGCCAGACCCAGATAACGCGGGTGGAACTCGCGCACGATCCAGAGTGTGAAGTTGGTAAACGCACGGCGAATCTCGGGGGTGCTAAAAGACGGCGTCCATGACTCGGGCAGGCCCAGGAACTCGGTCCGGTTGAGCCCGTTCAGCGGATCGACGACGAAGACCCAATCCAGGTCCAACTGACGGGCCAGCGTCACCATGTTCCGCTGGTCCTCCCGGCTCTTGCTTTGACCCTCGGCCGAATCGAGGAAGTCCGTCCATGGGACATTCGGCTGGAACAGCACAAAATCAGCATGTTCCGCGAGATCCTGGAAATGGCCCAGAATGCTCTCGAAGGTCGCTTCCGGCGGCGTTGGGAAGAAGCCGTAGGCCGTGGTGCCTCCGACGAATACCGGCCTGCGTTGCTCCCCTTCCGACGGGGTCGAGATATCCGCTGAAAGCCCGGTCTGAAATCCCGTCCCGCCGCAGGCAAGGCTGGCGACGATCAGTAGGACAATCAACCAGGGTAGCCGTAGCCCATGAATTCGCATTTTCAGCCTCTCTTCACGAATGTATACCCAGATCGAGCTCATGAAGTTGCGCGAGGACCTGGCTGGCTGAGGCCGTACACCTCCTGAGTGGAACCGAAGCCAATAGGGATCATGGAAAACG
>JBJYWH010000302.1:1436-3196 GCA_046259355.1 Anaerolineales bacterium | reverse complement strand
CTACGGGGCGGATTGCACGGTTGCGGCGGCGCATGGCTGCGTTGCTCCTCCTTGAATAGATTGGCTATTCCGCGTCGTCGCGCCTTGCCCTGCACCCCCGCAACCGCACACTCCACCCCGTCCAACTGCTCATTCTAGGTTGAATCGTGACCGAAGAGGGATGTGATATGCTCCGGTTCCATGTCCGGTGAAATCAAAGCCCTGAAGGAAGGATCCCTAGGCTGGATCGTCTTCGATCATCCTGAGCGGCGAAACGCGATCACGCTCGACATGTGGCGGGCACTTCCCGATGTCGCCGTCGCCCTCGACGGGGATGAGGCGATCCGCGTGGTCCTGCTGCGTGGTGCCGGGGAAACGGCGTTCGTTTCGGGGGCCGACATCTCCGAGTTCGAGTCCGCGCGCTCACCCGAGACCGCGCGGCTGTACGATGAAGACAAGCAACGGGCGATCCTCGCCCTGGAGTCCATTCGCAAGCCCGTGCTGGCCATGATCCATGGCTTCTGCATGGGCGGTGGCGTTGCTTTGGCGCTGGCGGCGGACGTTCGCTATTGCGCAGAAGATGCTCACTTTTCCATCCCGCCGGCCCGCTTGGGGCTCGGATACCCCGTGCACAGCCTCGATGTCTTGATCCGAGCCATCGGCTCGGCCAACGCCAAGGAGCTACTCTATACCGCCAAGCGGATCGATGCCCTGGAAGCAGAAGCGAAAGGGCTCGTCAATGCGGTCCTTCCGAAGCAGGACCTCGAGGGCTTCGTGCGCCGAACGGCTTCGGCGATCGCTGGGAACGCCCCTCTCACACTCCGCAGCGTCAAGGAGGTCTCCACCCAACTCGGACGGGACGCTTCCGTCCGGGATCAGGAGGCGATGGCCACCTCGATTCGAGCCTGTTTTCAGAGCCAAGACTACCAGGAAGGCATTCGGGCCTTTCTCGAGAAGCGCCGACCTCGGTTTCAAGGGAGATAGACTTCCAAGTGAGCAGTGAAAGAGCCTTCATCAGCAACGCATTGGAAGCCAGTATTCGAATAGGGCTGCTCGTCTTACTCGCTGCCTGGTGCTTCGAGATCGTCAGGCCGTTCATCATTCCCTTCGCCTGGGGCATCATCATCGCGGTCGGGGCCCATCCACTCTTCCTGCTTCTGGAACGAAGTTTGGGGGGGCGGCGCCGGTTGGCTGCAACGCTCATCGTGTTTTTGGGGTTGATATTGTTGGTTATTCCTGCGGTGATGCTCAGTGATACTATGTTCTCCACTGCGCATGGGCTTGCATCGGGATTTAAGGAAGGAACGATTGCTATCCCGCCACCGCCTCAAAGCGTAAAGACCTGGCCCATAATCGGGCCGAAACTGGATGCATTTTGGAGTCAGGCATCCAGCAATCTCGAATCCGCGCTGACGAAGCTCGCTCCTTATCTCAAAGTAATCGGGACATGGCTGATATCGAGAGCGGCAGGTGCTGGGTGGGGATTATTGCAGTTCGTGATCGCCATCGTTATTGCCGGTGCTCTACTCATCCATGAAGAAACCGGCAGGAAGGCGGCTTATGCGATCGCCGTGCGTTTGGCAGGTGATAAGGGAAAGGAGTTCACCGACCTGGCAGAGGCTACGGTGAGGAGCGTAACCCGGGGGATCCTGGGAGTAGCCCTGATTCAGTCCATTCTCATCGGAATCGGCTTTATAGTGATGGGTGTTCCCGGTGCGGGTCTGTGGGCCCTGTTGTGCCTGATCCTCAGTGTGGTCCAGATCGGGGCCTTCCCGGTCGTG
>JBJYWH010000302.1:0-1336 GCA_046259355.1 Anaerolineales bacterium | reverse complement strand
TTGAGGGTCATCAACGAGGTCATGTCCGAGGTGGTGGACACCGGGGAGAAATGGGCTGATTTGGACAGCTTTGCCGAGCAGGGGCTCGCGTTGGGCGTGCAGGCATTGGGTCTTCGCCAGGAGCCGATTCTGCGACTGATGTAGCGGAAACATTCGGTAACGAAAATTCGGACCATCGGGCCGAGGATGAACGACGCACTCCGAACCGCTTTCAGCTACAGTTTGCTGCCCGTTGCCGCATTGGTCTTTGCGGGCATGCTGACCGCCGCATGGCCGGTTGGCAGGATTTGGGTCAGCAGGTTTCAACATTTCGCTTCCGGCGTCATTATCTCATCCGTGGCCTTGGAGCTGCTTCCAGTATCCTTGAAAAGCGGCTCGATGATTGGGTTGCTCCTGGGTTATGCCGGCGGCGTTGCGGCAATGCTGGCAATCGATCAGTACGGGGAAAATGCCTCTACAAAGGTCCCCATTGCAACCGATCTGTTCATCGACGGTCTCTTGCTGATGATCGGATTCGCAGCGGGAAAAAGCGGCGGGATGCTGCTCCTGCTCGGTCTCACGTTGGAAACGACGGCTCTCGGTATGGCGATTGGACCAGTCTTGGCAGCCGAGGGACCAACGAGGATGAGGGCGATTTTCCCATTGACAGGTCTTGCGCTTTCCATTCTCGCCGGTGCTGCTTGCGGGCTTTTCCTTCCTCGGCAGACAGGTCTCTGGTTCGCTGCAATCCTTGGTTTCGGGATCGCTGCACTCTTGTTTCTGGTGATCGAAGAATTGATCACAGAGGCACACGAGATCCCAGACACGCCATTCACGACCTCGCTGTTTTTCGTTGGATTTCTCATCCCCTTGCTCCTCGCGCAGGTCAATTCCTGACGATTGTGCACAGGAACGGAAAATGAGCGGGCACGCATGGCAGGCGATATCCAGAAGTTGCGCTCGATGTCTCGTCACGGCACCTGTGTAGTCGCTCGGTCAGATGATTCGCCGAAACCGCAGTCCACTCTGGCTACCGCACGCTGATGGAAAATAAGCCATTTCGCCAGACACCCGGCTCTAAGGCCGGCTATCGTCCTTTAAGAAAGCTTCGCACCGCATTGTCGGGCCTCGTTCAGGCGATAGTCCTCGATTTCAGTGTGCAGTACAAACTAATCGTTTCAATTGTCTTTCTGATACTGGCTGCTTGGTATGAGTCACCTTTTCACTTCGTGTTCGTGATCAATGTGAGCGGTTTGATGCTGATCGCGGAGATCTTCAATACCGCCATAGAGGAACTGTGCGACTACGTGCAACCAAATTGCGATCCGCGTATTGGACGAATCAAGGATATGGCAGC
>JBJYWH010000301.1:0-2989 GCA_046259355.1 Anaerolineales bacterium | reverse complement strand
TCGCTGCCTCCCACGTAAAAAGCTGATATAAACATAAGAAGACCTAGTTTATCAACATAAAAGAGGGCTGTCAAACCGACCGGCTTATACGTAGGGAGGGACGGACTGAGCAATGTTTGGTGGAAAAAACGGACCAAAATGGACCGGAGAAATCTGCCAATCTTGACATGACCCTCTCGGCAAGTATAATTCGGCGAAGGGTATGGGGTCCGGTGCTTGCGTTCAGCCCGGCCCCTTCTCGCGGAGGTGCAGATGTCGGACGAGATCAACAATCCGGAGTATGAAGTTCCCCCTGAACTGCAAGGGCAGGTGAGTATCACCTCCATCGATAAAATCTATAACTGGGGGCGCAGGAACTCCGTCTGGCCGATGATGTTCGGCTTGGCGTGCTGTGCGATCGAAATGATTTGCGTCGCGGCCAGCCGCTACGATTTTTCCCGTTTTGGCATGGAAGTCATGCGTCCCAGTCCCCGGCAGTCCGATTTAATGATTGTCTCCGGAACGGTCACCAAGAAAATGATTCCGCAAATCGTCCGACTCTACAATCAAATGCCGGAACCCAAGTACGTTCTGGCGATGGGAGCTTGCGCTTCCGGCGGGGGGCCGTTTAAAGAAGGTTACAACGTGGTTTCCGGTGTGGATAAGTTCATTCCGGTTGATGTCTATGTGCCGGGATGCCCACCAACCCCCCAGGCCCTACTGCATGGCTTGATCACGTTGCAGAAGAAGATCGATAAGCAATCCATCCAATCGGTCCGCTGGTACAGCGATGTGGCCAGTGAGCCAATTCCGATTCCGGTATTGGGTCCGGACCTGCTGGATCCGCGTGATTTTCCACGGTTTCGCGAACTGCAAGCTCAGGCCCGGCAGTCAGCCAGCGCACCCGAAGCTGAAACTGAGACCGAAAGCTAAGCCCAAACGGATAGGTCGAGATCAACATGACTGAAGAACCGAAAGCCAGGATCGAGGATCCGATCAAAGCTCGCTTCCAGGATGATATTGTGCTCGACGAGCGCGACGGGTACGAGGGATATATTGTGCCGGCGGAGAAACTGATCCGCTTTGCCCAAACCCTTCGTGATGAGCTTGGGTATGACTACCTCTCCTCTGTCACCGGTGTGGATTACATGCCGGAGGGGAAGATGGAGGTCGTTTACCACGCCTACCGCAGCCGTGGTGGACCAGCCGTCGTTTTCAAGGTGCAGGTACCGCGTGAAGTCTCCGACGTCCCCTCGCTCACTTCCATCTACCCGGGTGCGGACTTCCAGGAGCGTGAAGCCTGGGACCTGCTCGGAATACGGTTCACCGGCCATCCGGATCTTCGACGGATCCTGTTGTGGGAGGGATTCGAAGGTCACCCTCTACGGAAGGATTGGCATGAAGCCTATTTTGAAGAGGAAGGTAAACCTTTCAAGAGCCGCTGGCCGGATGGAAAGGTTCATCGGATCGAGGACGGCAAAGCTTTTGGTAAGAATGTGCGGTATCCGGATGAATTCTCACCCGAGGGATGGGTCCCTGAAGGTGAGCAAGCGCTCTATAAAGCCCTCGAGACCCATGAGCGTATACATGCCGGAAACGGCAATGGTAAGGGCGCTCGCAATGAGTTGGGCGAGGAAATTGTCGTAAACCTCGGGCCACAGCATCCATCAACCCATGGCGTGTTTCGCATGGTCGTCACACTCGATGGCGAAACCATCACCGGCTTGAAGCCTGTGATGGGTTATCTGCACCGCAATCATGAAAAGATCGGCGAGCGCAACACGTACTTGATGAACATGCCTTTCACCGATCGTCTGGATTACATCTGCTCGATGGGCAACAACTTCGGCTACGCGCTGGCCGTCGAGAAGCTGATGGGAATCAAGCCTCCGGAACGCGCGGAATACATTCGGGTCATCATGGCCGAACTAACCCGTATTGTCAATCACCTGTGGGCGATCGGTTTCCTGCTAAATGACCTTGGTGCGTTCTTCACGCCGGCGCTGTACGTCATCAACGAGCGAGAGTTGATCCTGGATGTGTTTGAGGCCGTTTCGGGATCGCGCATGATGTGCAATTACTTCCGGTTTGGAGGCCTGGCGCGCGATCTTTCGGATGACGCGCTGGAGAAAATCCGGGAAATCGTCAATGACCGACTGCCAGCCAAAGTTGATGAGCTCGACGTGTACCTGACGGGCAATGAGATCGTCCGTACTCGCGGCGAGGGCGTAGGCGTGCTCACACCCGAACAGGCCATTGCCTATTCGGCCGGCGGCCCCGTTCTGCGCGCATCGGGTGTGCCATACGATGTTCGCAAAGCCGATCCCTACTCGATCTACGATCGCTTCGATTTCGACGTGGCTGTGCGTCCCAACGGAGATGTGTACGATCGATACTTGATACGCATGGATGAGATCCGCCAGAGTCTGCGCATCGTTCAGCAGGCTGTCCGGGATCTTCCCGGCGGCGAGATCCAGACCGGTAAACCGCAGTATCAGGTGCGAGTGCCGGCGGGTGAGGCCTACGGCCGCGTGGAGAATCCCAAGGGTGAGTTGGGTTACTATGTCGTGTCGGATGGCAAGCCCAATCCATGGCGTTACCATGTTCGCGCACCTTCGTTTATCAACCTGACGGGGATGGAGCAGATGTGTATCGGCCAGAAGATCGCGGATGTGGTCGCGATTCTGGGTTCGATCGACATTGTCCTGGGTGAAACAGACCGATAACCAGCCGTAAGAAGGGGCTGAGAGCCGATCGGAGCAACGCATGTTTGGAGTTGGTTTAATCAAAGGACTGGGTGTTACCCTGAAGCATTTCATCGGCACGTATATCGATGATATTCGCTGGCTCGGTCGAGGACGTTATTACAACGAAAAGGCGCTCGAGCAGCGCCAGAGCCCGCAGGCTCGGGGTGTCTTCACCGTCCAGTATCCGGAGGAGAAGCTCCCTGTTCCCGAGGAGTTCCGCTACATTCCTTTTCTGGTTTACGATGTGAAGGAAGATGGAACCC
>JBJYWH010000300.1:0-1583 GCA_046259355.1 Anaerolineales bacterium | reverse complement strand
ATATATTCGAGGTACCGGTTCCCGTAAGCCGATTTGCAGATTTCCTCTTCCAGCAGAATTTGGGAGTGATATGCTGGCCACTTCGGTCCGAATGGCTTGCTGCCATGAGAGCCAGTCCGTTGTAAAAAGCAGGACAAGGAGCGCGATCCAGATTCCATACACAAGGCTCGTGTTCAGCAAAGCCAGCGGGATCGACAGGGTGAAGGTTATGCCGCTGAGGCTGAGGCGGCGTCCGATGCCCGTCACGACACGCGGATCGAGCACGGGGGTGATCAGGTTGTGCCGGCTGGCATGACGCCACATCAGCCAGGCCGTCAACTGAATCATGATGACATCAACGGCAAAACAAAGCACGGCGACGAACGTGGTCGGAAATCTCCCCAGCAGCGCTGCGCTGGCCGGCAGGAGAGTCACAAAGAGCAGCGAGAACAGGTTCAGCCACACCAGCGGCCCATCACCGCGCTTGATCTGGCCCAGCATGCGCTGGTGCGATCCCCAGGCACCGCCGATGATCACGAAGCTGACCAGATAGACCAGCAGCCTGGGTGCGAGCGCGAGCAAGCCGGAGAGCAGTTCACCGGTCTGGAGGCCTTCGGGCAGCCGGATATCCAGCACCAGCAGCGTCAGGGCAACGGCGAACACGGCGTCACTGAGGCCGCTGAGCCGCGCCATTTCAACTACCGACTCGGTCGGCAGGTTTTCAGAAGGAAGCGGAGAAGCGGACACATCTATACCTGCAGGATTTAAGGGATGAGCCGAGATGGTTTGTCGCTATTAATTCTGCCCCCGAACAGCAGATGGGGTTCCGTTACGCACATGTCAAGTATCGCGCCAAATAGTCCATCCACTGCGAAGATTCAGGCCGAAAGGCTTAAGAGCCGGGTTTCGCCGCAGGACCTTTGTGCCAGGCGAATAGCGCAAATTCGAGGTGTCGGTCCAGGAACAAGGTGCTTTGGTGTGGGTCGGTGACAACAGCCAGTATAAGTGTGCAGTCTAGCCCGAAGGGTCAGCTCCAGCCTTCCTCGCCCGGACATGAAGAAAGTAAGAGACGACCTGCGCGTCCTGCAGCCCGGGGCATGCTCGGACCTGTTGGTCACTCGGCCGGGGTTCATTGACCCTCTCCAGAGCGAATCCGGCAGCGAGGAGTGCATTGAACCACTGGCTGAGCGTGTGCGTGAAGCGCGGGATCTGCATCGGTGGGAACCCATCCTGCGCGGCCGGCGATCCCGGCTTGTTAAATTCCAGCATCTCGCCATCCAGGTTCCTGAAGTAATCCCCCAGCTCGAAGGCATAGGTAAGGCCTTCCTCGTCGCGTAAGTGCTTCCGGTAGGGAGTATCGAAGCAAGGATGGGAGATGGAGAATTGAAGAAAGCCACCCGGCTTCAACACACGGTATGCCTCAACGAATACAGTCTCGATTTCCGGAATATCCATGAAATTCATGAAACCTGTCGCAAAGTCGAATGCGTCGCTGGCGAACGGTAGATTGACCGCGCTCGCTACGCCGTACTCGATCTCACCCGCTGGAGAGGGAACTTCCATCGCGTGACCGATAAACACCTCTGCAATATCGATGGCTGCCA
>JBJYWH010000299.1:0-3419 GCA_046259355.1 Anaerolineales bacterium | reverse complement strand
AGCCGCCGATACCTTTATCCGCCTGGGAGCTCATGTGACCGTGTTGGATACGAATCTGCGGCGGCTGCAGCAGCTGATGGAGAATACCAATTTCCCGGTCGTCACCATGCTCTCCACGAACTACAACATCGAACGCACCTGTGTCTACGCCGATGTGCTCCTTGGCGCCGTCCTGGTTCCGGGTGCGAGGGCGCCGATCTTGCTCACAAGAGAAATCGTCCGCAATATGAAATCCCGATCGCTTTTCATCGATATGAGCATCGATCAGGGTGGCTGCTCCGAAACGTCTCGCCCCACAACGCATGGAAGCCCAACGTACGAGGAAGAAGGGGTCACGCATTACTGCGTTCCCAATATTTCGGGGGTCCTGGGAAGGACGGCCTCCCATGCGCTCTTCCTCGGAGCCTATCCTTACCTGGCGGCAATTGCCGAACTCGGCGTCAACGGCGCGATTGAACGCCATCCGGCTCTCGAGCGTGGAGTAAACACCACCGGTGGTCAGATCGCTCACCTGGCACGCCTGGTGGGTCTGCAGGGGCACGACGAATGAGCTGGCTGGCGAAGTATCAATCCCGGCTGACCACCGCCGAGGAGGCTGTTGAAGCGATCCAATCGGGAATGCGCGTCTTTCTGACGGGGAACTGCTCCGTTCCGCAAAAACTGCTCGGAGCGCTTACGGCTCGTGCCGATGATCTCCAGGACGTTGAAATCGTCCAGGTGCTGACGGTTGGCAATGCTCCCCACGCAGATCCCGCAATGGAAGGTCACCTTCGAATCAACACGCTCTTCATCAGCCCAAACGTGCGCCATGCAGTGCATGAAGGTCGGGCAGATTTCACCCCGGTCCTGCTTTCGGAGGTTCCGCTCCTATTCAAAGAGGAAGTCCTCCCCCTCGATGTCGTGCTGACCCAGGTCTCCCCTCCCGATGAGCACGGGTTCTGCAGCCTGGGAATTGAAGCCGGCCTGGTGAAGACGCCTTCTCAGGTTGCCAGGATCGTAATCGCCGAAATTAACGAACGTATGCCGCGCACGCTGGGTGATTCGTTCATCCACTTTTCAAAGATCGACTACGCTGTTCCGGTCGACTATCCCCTGGCCGAACTGCCCATGGGTGAGACCAACGACCTGAGCATGAAAATCGGCGAGCATATCGCTGAACTCATCGAAGATGGCTCGACCATGCAGATGGGCATTGGCGCCATTCCCGATGCCGTGCTGAATTTCCTGAGTGATAAAAAGCATCTCGGCGTGCACACGGAGTTGTTCTCGGATGGAGTCATGCGCCTGATCGAGGAAGGGGTCATTACAAACGAGAAGAAAACGCTGCACAATGGCAAGATTGTGGCTGGATTTATCCTCGGCTCACAGCGCCTCTACAACTTCGTCGATGACAACCCGATCGTCGAGCTGCATCCGACCGAATATGTCAACGATCCGTTCGTCATCGCCCAGAACGACCGCATGGTATCGATCAATTCCGCCATCGAAATCGATCTGACAGGGCAGGTTTGCGCAGACAGCATCGGACCCAGATTGTATTCCGGCGTGGGCGGGCAGCTTGATTTTGTATACGGAGCCGCCCGGAGCAAGGGTGGAAAACCGATCATCGCCTTACCATCCACCGCGTCACCCAACAACGGGGACACGATCAGCCGTATCGTTCCGATGCTCAAGCAGGGCGCGGGTGTGGTCACCACCCGGAATCACGTTCATTACGTGGCTACCGAGTATGGCGTCGTGCAGCTTTACGGGAAAACGATCAAGCAGCGAGCGCGGGCTCTCATTTCCATCGCCCATCCTGATTTCCGGGATGAGCTTGAACGGCAAGCCGGAGAGTTGAATTTCTTATGATTCGAAGAGCAAAAATCATCGCCACCCTCGGACCCAGCAGCCAGGAATCCGACTGCCTCCAACGCCTGGTGGAGGCAGGCTTGAATGTCGCCAGGCTGAACTTTTCCCACGGCAGCCATGAAGGCCATGCCGCGCTGATCGCCCGGCTAAAAGAATTGCGGGACCAATCGGGACGGCCAATCGGAATCCTTCAAGATCTGCAGGGGCCAAAACTGCGAACGGGGATGCTCGCCGGAGGTGATCCGGTCTTCCTTGTGACAGGCGAACAGCTCACACTCACGACCGAATCGGTGGAGGGCACGCCATCAAAGATCAGCGTGGATTACGAACCGCTTCCAAATGAAGTCTCGCCGGGCGACCGAATCCTGATGGACGATGGCCGCCTCGAGCTGCGAGTGCTAAAGGTCGAAGGGCAGGAGGTCCTCACCGAGGTGGTGAATGGCGGCTTGTTGGGGAATCGAAAGGGCATCAACCTGCCCGGGGTGAAAATCTCAGCACCTTGCATGACAGAAAAGGATTTCGAAGATCTGCGCTTCGGTATTGAACACGGCGTGGACGCTGTTGCACTTTCTTTTGTCCGCAAGGGCCATGACATGCAGGAGCTGCGCAATGCGATACGTGATATGCAGCCCGGCGGACAACAGCCGTTCTTGATCGCCAAGCTCGAGCGACCAGAAGCGGTGGATCATCTCGAGGATATTCTGGAAGCCAGCGACGGGGTAATGGTTGCACGCGGCGATCTGGGTGTCGAAGTCAGCCCCGAGCGTGTACCCTCACTGCAGAAGCTGATCATCCACCGTTCGCGGGCGAAGCAGAAATTTGTAATCACGGCAACCCAGATGCTGGAGACAATGATCGAGAACCCTCGCCCGACTCGAGCGGAAGCTTCGGATGTCGCAAATGCCGTCTTTGACGGCAGCGATGCATTAATGCTCTCGGGTGAGACTTCAATCGGCAAGTACCCGATTGCGGCTGTTGAAACGATGTCGCGCATCATTCTCGATGCCGAGGCTCACGCTGTCGAATGGGGAGTGTCGATATCGGCCACCAACCAATCGACAGCCGACGATGCCGTCGCCACGACGCACGCCGCCCGGGCGCTGGCCCAGGATCGAGGGGTTGCCGCCGTCGCCGTATTCACGCGCTCAGGACGCACAGCCCGATTGATGGCGAATGCCCGCCCCAGAGTACCAATCCTGGCATTCACCCCGGAAGCCAAAACACGGAATCAACTGGCCTTTGCCTGGGGCACCATTCCGCTGCTGATCCCGAAAGCGAACAGTGTCGAAGAAATGATCGACCATGTACGCTCCGCCTGTCGGGATGGCGACCTGGTGCAGACCGGCGAGCAGGTCGTGATGGTTGCCAGCCTTCCGGTGGGAGCGATGGGCCCACCGAACTTCGTCCACCTGCTGCAGATTTAGCCGGTTAGCTCTGCACCTGCGCGGGAAAATCGGAGCCCCTCAGTTCTCCTTCTGCGATGATTTTCCTCTTCCCAGCAGCCAGAGCACGCGGTCATAGGATGCAACGTAGTGAATAAGCACGATTGCCGCGAAGCCCCATCCGAG
>JBJYWH010000298.1:10894-74352 GCA_046259355.1 Anaerolineales bacterium | reverse complement strand
AGCGCGCCCAGGGCCAGCGCCGCGATCAGCACCCGGCTGCGCTTCATTCCCGGTTCTCCAGCGCCCGCCGCAGGGCGGTGATCGTCTCGAGATACTCCGGCGTGCTGCGAAATCCGGCCTGTCCTCCACCCGGGTTGTCGTAAATCCATGCCTCTCGAATGGGCGGCTGGCGCAGCACCAGCACCCGGCGGCCGATCAGGGCCGCTTCCTCGACGGCATGCGTGACGAGCACTACCGTCAGCGCACGTTCAGCCTGCAGACCGAGCACCAGGTCCTGCAGGCTCTCGCGAGTGGGCACATCGAGCGAGGCGAAAGGTTCATCCATCAGCAATAAGTCCGGTTCGAGGGCCAGGGTGCGGGCGATAGCCGTCCGCTGCCGCTGCCCGCCCGAGATCTGGGAGGGGTAGCTGTTCCGCACGCCGGACAGCCCCATTCGTTCGAGCCATGGATCGACGCGTGCGGCAATATCCGGCACGCGTTCATCGCTCGGCGCATGCAGTCCATCCGGCCCATAGAAACGCCGCAGCCGCAAGCCGAGCGCGGCGTTCTCGGCGACCGTCGCCCAGGGCAGCAGGCCGTAATCCTGCAGGATCAGCCCGGTGCGCGGGCGCGGGCGCTCGAGGGGCAGACCGTCGATCAGGATCCGGCCGGCCGCCGGACGCCGCAGCCCGGCCAGCAGGTAGAGCAGCGTGCTCTTGCCGCATCCCGATGGACCGAGCACGGCCCATGGTTCGCCCGCGTCCACGTGCCAGGTGAAGCCCTCAAAGACGGGTTCGCCGCCGGGGTAGCTGAACTCGACCCCCTGCATGGCGATCATGGCGATCTGTTTCTCGGGTTCCATGCCCGGGCCTGTGCCACCGCGCCTACGGCACGTAGGAGCCGTCGACGGTGTCGGCGTAGGGCGCCGTGTCGGTGAGCAGCCCTTTGTCGAGCGCCCACTGGAGCGCGTCGTTGAACTGCGCTTCGTCCGGGACAGAGGCGGCCGGGTAGGACGGCAGCCGGTAGACGCCCAGCAGCGGCGCCGGGACCAGGTTCTGCTCGCTCAGCAAATCATCCCAGCCATTGGGGGTTGTGTTGATCGCCGCGACGGCGCGCTCGACCGCCCGCAGGAAGGCGCGCACGGCTTCGGGATTCGCGTCGATGTAGGCCTTCGAAAACGTGATGACGCTGTTGCTGATCTCGGGGCAGCTGGTATCGTCGATCACATCCACCCCGCCGTTTAAGATGGCCAGCGAGGCGGCCGGGTCGGGCAGGTTGGCGGCATCGAGCTGGCCGGAAGCGAGCAGGTTCATGCGGTCGGCGATCTTCGGCACGGCCAGCGCCACGATCTCGTCCGGGGCGAAGCCGGCTTTCTCCAGCATGCGGTCGGTGGTGTACTCGATCACGGTGCCTTCCGAGAGACCGATCGGCACGCCGCGCAGCCCGTCCACGTCGGTGATGCCGCTCTGGGCGGAGGCGACGATGCGGAAGACGGGCGATTCGGCGGTCGCCGTGCGCGCGAAGCGCACTGCCACGACCTGCACGCCGTCCTTGTTGTAGAGCATGTCGGAGACGATCTCGTTGATCATGGCGTCGATCTGCCCGGACTGCATCAGCTGGTCGCGCTCGGGCGCCGAGCCGACCGGGATGATCTCGACCTGTACCCCTTCTTCGGCGAAGTAGCCATCCGCCTGGGCGACGTAAATCGGCAGCCCGTCCAGAACGGGCAGCATCCCCACCCGCACGAGGGGTGTCTCGGCCGGAGTGGAGGCGCAGGCGGTAAGCAGCAGCGCCAATGCGAGCACGAGAAGCGTTTTCTTCATCGGGTCATTCCTTCAGAAGGCCAGCCGTCAGCATCACGGCCGGTCGTGTGCGTGTGAATCCGGCCCTATTCTATTCGATTTTCAGCGCGCGCCGGAAGGATGGACTGCCCTGGTCGCGCAAGTTTGCCGGATCGCGCGAGGGCACGGCGCCGCCGCACCCCCATCATGGGGCCGGCATTCGGTTTCAATCCGTATGAAGGCAAGCAGCGGGTCATCGTTCGATCATTTATGAGGCGCGGGGAATAAGATGGGAACGATGATCGGGGATGAAGCGCAGTCTTTGTGGGAATCCGGGGATAAACAACGGAGGGGCGGGATGGCCCCGCCCCTCCAGGAGATCGTTTTCGCCTGATGGTTAACTCACGCTGAAGTTGAACTGATCGATTCCGGTGGCGCCGTCGGGGCGGACGCCGCGCGATTCCACCGCCTGCAGCTGGCCATTGCCATCGTAGGCCCGCACGCGCACGATGTGCTCCCCGGGCATCGAGGGCCAATCATAGCGCCACAGCACCCAGCTCAACGGGCTGAGGGGCGGCCGGATGAGTTCGGTTGCGATCCAATCTCCATCGTCGATCTGGACCTCCACCTTGCTGATGCCGCGCGCTCCGGCATAGGCGATGCCGCCGATCGGCAGGCTGGTGTCGGTGGAATCAACGGCCCGGGTGTCGGCCGTATCCACCACCGAGGTGGTATTGACGATGGCGGTGGCACTCCAGCCGCGGTCAACCCAGTAGCCGGCGCCCTGATGGTCGATCACTTCCATGCGCTCGATCCATTTCGGCTGCTTCATGCCGTAATGATCCGGGATATAGATCCGCAGCGGGAACCCGTGGGCAACCGGCAGCGGCTCGCCGTTCATCTCGTACACCAGCAGCGTGCGGTCGTCCATCGCTTCTTCCAGCGGCACACTCTCATAAAAGCCATCGACGGCCTGGATGGCGATCTCCTGCGCCCCGCCCTGGATCCCGGCTTCCGCCAGCAGGTCCTTCAGGCGGATGCCGGTCCATACGGCGGTGCTGATCAGGTCGCCGCCGATCGGGTTCGAGATGCAGGACAGCGTGATCACCTGGCTGAAGGACGGACGGGAGCGGATGTCGTCGATCGTCAGCTCCATAGGGTTATCCACCAGGCCTTCGAGCTGCAGGCTCCAGTTCTCGGCGTCCACGCGCGGGGGCACAGCGTTGATATCGACGTGATAGAAATCATCGGTCGCGGTCAGCTCCGGGCGTGTCCCTGGAGCTGGTGCCGGCCGCCCCTGCAGAATCTCGACCGGTGGCGAGGCGGCCGGGCCGGAGGTCTTGCTCAAATCGGGCAGCGTGACCGGAGTCTCCGTCCCGCCGCCGGAGGTCGAAGCGCCCCTGCCAAGCTGGCTCACGGCCAGCGACCCCAGCCCGATCGTCACCACGCCGCCCCCGACCAGGTACAGGAACTGGCGCCGGGTGAGCGGCGATTCGGGCTCCTGCTGCATCGCACCCGGACCAACCTGCAGGAGATAGTTCATGCTGTATGCCCAGGTGAGCATCAGCGCCCCCAACCAGAGGCCGCTGGCGGCCAGGCCGGCTCCGGGCTTTTCGAGCGCCGCGCGCACGATCAGTATGAGAAGGGCCGCAGCCAGGCCGGATGCCAGGCTCCACGAAAGCGATCGGCGGTGTCTTCGACGAACGAACCATCCCAGCAGGGCGCCGAAGAACGCGCTGAGCACGATGAAGATGGCGATCGCCATCATCCGCTCGCCGGTCTTCGCCAGATCGGAAATCTGACCCAGGCGCAGGCCGCGAATGACCGCGACCATGCTGTCGATGCCGAAGGTCACCAATCCACCAGGCAGCACGCGTGCTATCCAGTCGAATATATCGAACGGGGGGAACGGTAGATTGAGTACGGTCTGGCCGAGATAAGCGATCGCCATCACGGGCAGGCTGGTAACCGCTCCTAAAACCGCACTGAAAAGTGTGGAAGGTCGTTTCATGCTGGAGTCCTTTTAATTGATCGGGTTTGTCTTCATTATAGGCATAAAGATGAACAGAATCTTACGCACCGGCTTCCCTGCAAGTTGGCCGGAATCGCGGTGGGGAGTGGATATAATACCAGAATGCGGACTAGAGTGGTCTGGTTTACCCTTGGAATGGTTTTGGCAGGCGGCATGCTGGCCGGTGTCTACCATATTCCCGCCGTAAAATTCAGGCTGGAATGGCGCCTGGACGCGGCGGCGGGGATTGTGCGCGGCTGGCTGCACCCCGGAGCGCAGCTCCCGGTGATGGGCGAGGCGGAATTTATTCCTCCGACGCCCAGGCCATCCCCTTTGCCCCAGCCCACCCCGACCGGGATTCCATGGGCACGAACCCCCTCTCCGACACCGCTTCCAGCGCAGGTCCAGCTCCCAGCTCCCGCATGGGAAAAGCAGGATTGGAACAACTGCGGCCCGGCCACGCTGGCGCTCGCGCTGCGCACCTTCGGTTGGGGCGGGGACCAGTTCGATATCTCCGACCGGGTAAAGCCCGACCGGGGTGATAAAAATGTCAACATCGATGAACTGGTGTATTTCGTCCGCAACCATGCCGGCTGGCTGGCGGCCGATTTTCGGGTCGGCGGCACGATCGACACCTTGAAGCGTTTCCTGGCCGCCGGTCTGCCGGTGATCGTCGAGAAGGGCTACCTGATCGAGAGCGACGGACCGGACAACGGCTGGGCCGGGCACTACATGCTGCTCACCGGCTACAACGACACGGATCGACGTTTCACCGGCCAGGATACGTTTCTCGGGCCGGATCAAGTAATCCGCTACGACGAACTCGAGCAGGCCTGGCAGGCGTTCAACCACGTCTACATGTACGTCTACCCGCTTGATCAGCCACCGGACCTGGCGGCCATCCTGGGTGATGATCTCGACCCTGATGGGAACCGCCAGAAAGCCATCGAGCAAGCCCGCCTGGCGATCGACTCGAATCCAGAAAATGCCTTCGCATGGTTCAACCTGGGGACAAACCTGGTCTACTTCGAGCAATACGCAGAGGCTGCGGGAGCGTTTGATACGGCTTTCAGCCTGGGCCTGCCGTGGCGTTTCACCCGCTATCAGTTCGGTCCCTATATCGCCTATTTCCATGCCGGCCGCACGGAGGACGTGATGAAGCTGGCGGATGCCACCCTCGAGCGTACCGCCGAGGCGGAGGAATCGCTGCTCTGGCGTGGCTGGGCTCGCTACCGGTTGGGCGATACACGCGGTGCGGTTGGGGATTTCGAGGCCGCGCTCAAGATCAACCCGAATTACCTCGATGCCCAGTATGCGCTTGACTACCTCGGCCTGTGAGCGCATGGATGCCGTGTAACCTGAGGCATTTATGTACATCTAACAAACGTACGTGATAATAAGGTTTCAGCGGTGGATTTTCGAGTGTTCCGCTGCATGGAAACCGCATCCGTAGAAATGGAGACCAAAATGCTTATCAGTAAAGAACTCAACGAAGCGATGAACAAACAGATCGGCAGCGAGCTGGGCGCGTCGAATCAGTACATCAAGATCGCCGCGTATTTCGAGAGCGAGGACCTGCCCGAGCTGTCGAGTTTTTTCTTCCGCCAGTCCGATGAAGAGCGCATGCACGCGATGAAATTCGTGCACTACATTCTGGAGGCTGGCGGCGAGGTGAGTATCCCGCAGATCGCAGCCACGCCTTCGGGAATCAAGACGGCCGAGGAAGCGCTGCAGATGGCCCTTGACTGGGAGCTGGAAGTAACCAAGCAGATCAACAGCCTGATGGAGCTTGCCATCAAGCAGAACGATCACATCGCGCAGAACTTCCTGCGCTGGTTCGTCGATGAGCAGCTGGAAGAGGTCTCGACGATGGACCAGATGCTGGGCGTGGTGAAGCGCGCCGGCGACCAGCTGCTGTTCGTGGAGAGCTACGTGCAGCGATTGGGTGATCCGCACGCCGGCGGTGAAGCGGCCTGATCCTGCAGCATTGTGTTTCGTGGGCTGTCTGTCACACAGGCAGCCCTTTTTTGTTCGGGGCCAGAGTCAAAGACACTTTGAGGAGGTCGGGAGCGCTGCTCCCGGTCACCGATCGGGTCGGTGGATTCCCGCTTCATGCCTGCGGGATGGATTGCTCGACAGGGAAGAGCGGCAGCTGGCGGGCGGGCATCCGGCCGTCGAGCAGGATGTAGGGCGCGGCGCGCTCGGCCAGGATCCCCATCCGGCGCAGCTGGCTCAGGTCGACCAGCCGGCGCTCATGCCGGGCGCGCACGATCCGCTCGCAGCCCTTCGGGCCAATCCCGGGGACGCGCATCAATTGTCCGGGCTCGGCCCGGTTCAACTCGACCGGATTCGTCCGCAGCACCTGGTCTGCGTAGCACAGTTTGGGGTCGCGATCGAGCGGCAGCCGGCCGCTGGATTCGAACGCCAGCTCTTCCAGGTCGAAGCCGTAATCCCGCAGCAGGTAGGAGGCTTCATACAGCCGCTGCTGGCGGGTGGGGTTTTCAGGCGGATGGTTCTCGAGCGGGGTATCCGCGACCGGGTTGAAGGCCTCGAAATAGGTGCGGCGCAGCTTGAACTGCTTGAAAAGCCGCTCGACGGTGCTCAGCAGTTCGAGATCGCTCTCGCCGGCCGCACCGACCACGAATTGGGTCGTGGTCGAAGCCCAGGTGCCCTTGAACGCGTGCTCGGGGGAGTGCTCGCGGCGGATCGCCTCCGCCCAGCGCAGCGGCTCAAACAGTTCGCTGGAAAACTGCTTCCCGGGGGCCAGGAAGGCCAGGCGCTCCGGATTGGGGGCTTCCAGGTTGATCGAAACCCGGTCGGCGAGCTCCATCGCCCGCATGACCTGCCCGCGTTCGACTCCCGGCATCAGCTTCAGGTGCAGGTAGCCGCGAAACCCGAGCCGCCGGCGCAGGATCTCGGCGCAGTCCAGCAGCTTGTTCTGGGTATTGGGCCCGCCGGCGAACATCCCGGTGGAGAGAAACAGGCCCGAGACAATCCCGGCACGCTGGGCATCGAAGAAGACCTGCGCCATTTCCTCCGGCTTGAGCGTCACCCGGCGCATATCACGCCCGGCTCGAAACGAGCAGTAATTGCAGCCGCGCTCGCAGGCCGTGGTCAGCATCGCCTTCAAGAGGGGGAAGCGCCGTCCGCCAGGAAACGCTGCCTGGTAAACCGGAATCGTGTGACCGCGAAAGGCCACGCCGGATGCTGTACTTCCTGCAGGAAGGTAGCCGGCGCAGCCTGCCCCCGCTGATTCGCTGCCATCCTGCTCGAAGATCGCAGCCTGGGCTGTATACGCCAGCTTGTCGACCGCATCCATGCCCCCAGTATAGCACATATGTTCTATAGAATCCATGCTGATTTGCGGCACCTTCATTAAGGTCGGGGTAAGATTTGGGAGGCATAATGGTTCCGAAAAACGTCACGGCGGATTCCAGGCCTCCTCCACTGCAGCGGGCGTGAAATCCACAAAGGGCGTTGAAAGGATCGATGGTGAAACCGCTCGTGCTCGTAGTCGACGACGAGGACACCGTCCGGGAAGTGCTGCGGCGCTATCTCGAACGGGAAGGCTACCGGGTTGCCGAAGCAGGCGATGGCCGGGAGGCGCTGCAGGCATTCCAGGACGCGCTCCCGGCGCTGGTGGTCCTGGATTGGATGCTTCCCGGATCGGATGGCCTGGACGTCGCGGATGAACTGCGTCGTTTGAAGAAGGTGCCGATCATCATGCTGACCGCCAAGGGGGCCCAGAATGACCGCATCCTGGGACTCGAACGCGGCGTGGATGACTATGTCGTAAAACCATTCAGCCCGCGCGAGCTGGTCCTGCGGGTAGGCGCCGTGCTGCGGCGCTCCTCCGGAGAAAATCAAATTGACACCGAGCCGCTTTCCAGTGGCGAGTTGATGCTTGATCCCGGAACCCACACGCTGCAGATCCATGATCAGGTCGTCGACCTGACGGCCAAGGAGTTCGATCTGCTCTACCACCTGATGCGTCATCCAAGGCAGGTTTTCTCGCGCGACCAGCTGCTCGACCAGGTGTGGGGTTTTGAGTTTTTGGGCGACCCGTCGACCGTGACCGTGCATATTCGCCGGCTGCGGGAGAAGATTGAATCCGATCCTTCCAACCCGGTCCACCTGATCACCGTGTGGGGCGTTGGCTACAAATTCCAGGAGTCAGAATGAAGCGCGAGAGGTATCCGCTCCTGGCGATTCTCCTGGGTGTGCTGACACCCCTGCTGGCCTTTGTCCTGCTGGTGCTGCTCGTGATGCGACCGCCGTGGAGCGACCTGCGGCTGCTGGCGCTCTCCTCGGGTCTCACAGCCCTGCTCTCGGGGGGCATCGCCTATCTCACGCATCGTGCCGGACTCTGGCGCAAAGTGGGAAGCCTGAGCCGGACGATCACGCTTGGCTATGTGCTGGCGGCGGCGATTATGCTGCTGAACGTCTGGGTGACGGCCCGGCTGATGTTCATCAACAAGCACGACCTGGCGCTGGCCGGGCTGCTGCTGCTCTTCGCGAGCGGAATTTCGATCGCCTTTGGCGCTCTCCTGGCGCGAACCCTGTCGCGCGCGCTGGTAAACATCGCTCAAGCCACCGGACGCATCAGCCAGGGAGACTTTTCGACCCGCATCCAGGAGAGCGGCCGGGATGAGGTCGCCAGCCTGGCGCGTGCCTTCAACGAGATGGCCGCCCGCCTCGAGCGCGCCGACCGGGAAGCGCGCCGGATTGAAAACGCCCGCCGCGATTTCGTGGCCTGGGTTTCCCATGACCTGCGCACGCCCCTGACCTCCTTGCGGGCGATGATCGATGCGCTCAGTGAAGGCGTGGTCGTGGACGAAAGCACGCGCGCACGCTACCTGCGTCAGTGCCAGGTCGAGATCAACGCCATGAGCGATTTGATCGATGAGCTCTTTGAACTTTCACGGTTGGATTCTGGCGAGCTAACGCTCGAGTTCCAGGCCGCTTCGCTCTCCGATTTGATCTCGGATTCCATCGGCAGCTTCCGTGCCCGGGCCGATGTGAAAGGCGTCCGGCTCGATGGTCATGTCGAGGATGACGTGGACCCGGTGCGTATCGCCCCGCGTGAGGTCGGCCGTGTGCTGCACAACCTGCTCGAGAACGCTCTCCGGCACACCCCCGGGGGCGGCGAGATCCGTGTGAACGCGCAGAGAATGGGGGAGATCGTCATCGTCGCGATCAGCGATACCGGGGAAGGCGTGAGCCCGGATGATCAGGGGCATGTTTTCGAGCCCTTCTTTCGCGGGGACGCCAGCCGGGCGCGTGGCGCCGGTGAAGGGGGGGCAGGATTGGGTCTGGCGATCGCCCGCGGGCTGGTCGAGGCGCATGGTGGGCGGATCTGGTTGGAGAGCAGCCCGGGCCGCGGGACCACCCTTCAGTTTGTCCTTCCACAATCCACGGAGTAACTCCGGAGGTAACCGTGCTGCGAATTTTCATCGTGCTGGTATGTTTGATTCTCTCGAGCGCATGTACGGCTGATGAATCGCGTGGTTCAGATTTTCCCGTGGATCCGACCCTGGTTGCGCTTCCGGATCTTGGCCCGGCACCTGAACTCCAGAACGAGACCTGGCTGAACAGCGACCATCCACTGCGGCTGGCCGATCTGCGCGGGCGGGTTGTGCTGCTCGAGATGTGGACCTTTGGATGCGTGAACTGCCAGCATGTGATCCCCCACCTGCAGGCATGGTACCAGGCCTACCGCGATCAGGGCCTGGTTGTGATCGGCAACCATTACCCTGAGTTCTCCTATGAGAAGGACATCCAGAACCTGAGAGATGCCGTCCAGCGCTGGGAAATCACGTACCCGGTCGCCCAGGATAACCAGGGAAGCACCTGGCGGGCGTACGAAAATCACTACTGGCCGACGGTCTACCTGATCGACCGGGGTGGGAACCTGCGCTACGTGCAAATTGGAGAAGGCGCGTACGAGCAAACGGAAGCCGCCATCCGGCAGCTGCTGGCTGAGCCCGAAGCCTGATGTCCGTCCCGAAAATCATTCGCCGAAGAGCGATTCGCCGGCCGAAGCGCTGCCGGCTGCCACGCCGGTGATCGAGGCGTAGAAATCCTGGTCGTAATCGCGCGTGCGCACCACGACCGGCATCGGCACCGCGTGCCCGAGGATCAAGGCCTGCTGGCGGGTGTCGAGCCGGGCGAGCACCTCCCGCAGCGCGCCGGCCCCGCTCACGCCGGAGAAGACCGCCCGGATGTCGGCGTCGTTATCGAGCAGGCAGGTCACGCGCGTGCCGATCTGGCTCATCACCTCGTCTTCGATCCCGCTCGGTCGTTGGTCGACGATCAGCAGCGTCACGTTGTACTTGCGCAGCTCGCGGGCGATGGTGCCGAAGATGGTATGGCCGGCGACCTGCGGATCGAGGAACTTGTGCGCCTCCTCGATCACGATCACGAGCGGACGCGGCTCTTCCGCTTTCTGTCCTGCCGCCAGGTTTTTTAGGTGGACGTAGCGGGCATGGATGCGGCGGGTAAGGTAGTTCGCCACCAGCACGTAGGCCGCCAGCGTGTTGCCGTAATTCCCGAACTCGAGCACGACGCTCGTGCCCATGCTCAGGCGTTGAAAGACATCATCCACGGACTGGTTGGCGCTCCCCGGGACGAGGAATCCCATGCGCGGGAAGAACGACTCGAATTTTCGCCGGATGGCGCCCAGCGTCCCGGCCACGATGCGGCCGCTGTCGATCATCTCCTGCAGCTCGTCCTCCTCGCCGCTCTCGCTCATCAACCGGCTGATCCAGTCCACCCCCAGCCGACGGTGCAGGAAGTAAAGCGCCTGGGTTTGGACGTCGGTCAGGCCGAGCAGCGAGGCCAGCATCTCGACATCCTCCGGTTCGAGATCCTCGTAGCCGATCGTGAGCCGTCCATCGATCTTGCTGCCGCGGGCGCGCGAGGTATTCTCATCCAGCGTGATCACGCTCACCCGCCCATCCTGGAAGAGCTGGCGCAGGCCCTTGTACGCCCGGCCGCTCTCGTCCTTCACGCTCCAGCCGTAGTCGTTGTGCATGTCGAAGATGAGGGTCGAGGCCAATCCCGATTGGACGATGCCGGCCAGGATCGTGCGCGTGATGAAGGATTTTCCGGTGCCGGTCTTGCCGAAAACACCCGACGAGCGCTCGACGAAGCGCCCCAGGTCGAGGTTGACCTGCACGGCTTCCATGTCGAGCGGCGTGCCGACGAAGAAGTGCGTTTCGTCTTCCTCTCCGAAGACGCGCGCGACGTCCTGGGCCGAGGCTTCGTAGACGTGCGAGAAATGTGTCGGAATGGTCTTGATCGGGCGGGGCTGGTCCTGGTCGGCCTCCAGCATCAGCATCGGGCTGACGTGCAGCGTGCCGTAAGCGACCTCGCCCAGGTAGACGTCGAGCGACAGGCGGTCGTCGGCCTGCGGCGGACGGTGGATCAGGCCGGGATCGCTCGCTTCGAGGGCGATATCGGTAATCAAGCCAAAGAAGGTGATCCCGGTCTGGCGGCCGAGAATGACGACGTATCGCCCAACCGCCATGCGTTCGAGCGTGAAACCGGGGTCGAGGCGGACCTTCAGGCCGGTGGAGAGCGATCCCTCCATCACCTGGCCCAGCGGGCGCTCGGACCGCGCGGGTCCAAAGACTTCATCGAGACGGGGCGTTTCGCTCATGCGGTCCATACTCCGTTGAAAGTGGATTCAAACCGGCCATCTTCACGCTCAAGAGCACCTATCGCAGCGCCCCCAGGACATTTTCCAGGCGCGGCAGATCGCCGGCCAGCAGCCGGGCAACGGTCCGCCCGGCGAGCAGTTGGTAGCGATCGCGATCGCCTTCCGGCCGGGCAGCGATCGCGGAGCGCAGGGCCGCGGCCAGCAGCTGTTCGGACGGAAGATTGGGGCTCGCCAGGATCAGGCGGGCAAAGCTGGCCTCTCCGGTGAATCGAAGCAGGTCCTGCCCCGAGAGCAGAAAAACCGGCGAGAGCGTGAGCGGCGGCCGGGGCGGGAGAGCATAGATGATCCGATCCCCTTGCTCATAACCCACCGTCAGCGCGCTGAATTCGACCGGTGCCTGACGGTTTTTCTGCGCGTCCGCCAGTTGTTCGGCTGGCAGGTCCTCCAGGGCGGCCATCTGGCGCGCAAGCGGATCATCCTCGATGCGCAGATCGTAAATCACACCGATGACCTTGATCTCGCCGGCCGTGTCCTCGGCCTGGCAGAATGCGCCGAACGCGGGCCGGGACAGCGCGGAAGGATGCACGGCCCCGGAAAACAACTGCGTGCTGCAGCGGGTTATGCGTCCGATCGGACCGGTCGTTTCAGGCATGGGGATGTCTCCAATCATCGCCGGCGCCCAACGCCGGAGGTCAGTGTCTTTGCCTGCGACTTACGCGAGCGGGCCGGGGGTATGCCACGGGCGCTGAGCTCGCGGCCGATCCATTCCTCGACCAGCGATCGTTCCGCCTGGGTCACCACGGCCAGTTCGTGAGCTCGAACCAGCACATACGGATAGCCGCCGGTCGATTGGCCTTCACGCAGCAGTCCGGCGTGCACGCGGTCCAGCAGCGCCCGGTCGCTGGCGACCCAGTCCGGCACCTCCACCCGCAGCAGCTGCTCATTCGCAATATGCAGGTAGAAGAAGTGGACCGCCTGCCCGGCTGTGCTGAAGTCCCGATTGAGCGGAGATACCAGTTCGAAACACGGGCTGCGGGATCCTTCCGGAAGCAGCTGCAGGTAGAGATCAAGGTCGGTGAGGCCTGGAAACGGGGGCCGTTGGGTTTCTTCGGTCTCCATTCCTTCATCGCTCGGGCTTGCCAGGCCAGCAAGAGCCAGCACGTTGCTGCTGCGCGGCCGGTCGACGATGCCAGCCAGCGCGGCGCCCGAAGCCTGCAGCCTGCGCATGGCGTCCAGATACGCCTTCAGGATCCGGTCCAGCTCCCGCTCACCGGCCCCGCGCGCCTGCAGCAGCATCCACAGCAGCAGGCTGTTGTCCAGAAGCGCCAGGCCGTGACCCTCAAGAGCTCCTTCCGCCAGATCGGCCAGCATGCTCATCTCGCCCAGGTCGCGCTGCAGGTTGACCCATGCGCTTTCCACCGGCAGGTCGCTCTCATACCGGAGCTGCTCCGGTTCGAAGTAAAGACGGGTGCTGGTCTGCGTCCGCGGGGCGGATTCCGAACCGTGCTGCAGGCAAATTCCGGCCAGATTGACCAGAAAGAAGAACGCCGCCGCGTGCCGGTCGGGATAGATCTGGGATCCGTCGGCACCGATCACGTACAGGCCCGGGGTCGAGGGAGGCGGCGGGAAGCTCTCATCCAGCGCGTCATGGGACGGCCGGGCGCCGGTCCAGCGGCTTCCAGCCTGTGTCAGCCGGTGATGGAGTTCATCCGGGGGCAGCTCGAGCAGGCTGCGGTAGGCAGCAAGGGCTGCCTGCAGCTGTTCCGCGCGCCGGGATTGCTGCGTTTGAACAGATTGGCTCAGTTGTTGCACCTGAGGAAGCAGTTCGGGCAGGTCAAGACTCATCGGTACCGCCTTTGGAACAACTGTTCCGGATTATAGCCGATGGCCACGGGTCTGCAACGCTGCATGCTTGACCGGCCTTCGAGCCGGGGTCTACAATCCAGCGGGTGGAGCGGGCTGACAGGAGAATACCGGTTGCCACCTGTTTCACGGCGCATGCGGGTTATGCTATACTGCGCGACGGTGGGAGGTATGGGCCAGACACGGGAAGAGATCGTCCAGAGGTTCCGCCGCATGGGCCTTGGATCGATTGCGGCCACTTTGCTGGAGGGATTCGCGCCTCTGGCGCCGCTTGGCGCCCAGGGCATGCTGCTCCTGCAGCCGCTCGTTGGCGGAGGCGAGACCTGGGAGTCGGTCGTGAAAGCGCTCGAGGATCCGGTGAAGATGGATGAATTGACGGCAGAACTGCGGGGTGAGGAACGTCATGGGCAGCATTGATCTTCTCGGCTTGCTGGTCCTGGGGCTGTTTCTCGTCCTGCTGTTCATTTTCCTGGGAATCGGGGAACGGCGCGGTGGGTTGTTCCGGTCGATTCCGGGCTACGAGGCCCTCGACCGGGCGATCGAGCGCGCCGTCGAGGCCGGGGAGCGCGTCCACCTTTCGCTCGGCACCGGTTCGCTGATCGGCACCGACAGCGCGCCGGCGCTGGCCGGCCTGGCGATTCTCGGCTACATCGCCCGCATGACCACGCTCAGCGACAAACCGATGGTTGTCAGCACCGGCGATGGAGCCATGGCCATTCTGGCGCAGGATTCGCTGCGCAGCGTCTACCGGGCGGCAGGCGCACTCGACCGCTTCGGCCCCAATCGGGCTCGCATGCTGGGTCCGACACCCTACTCCTACGTGGCAAGCCTCCCGATCCTGATTGCCAGCGAAGATGTCTCCGCCCATGTCCTGGCCGGTTCTTTCGGGTCGGAGGGCGCGCTGGCGGCTGACTTCGGGGAGCGAGCGGGCATCTTCGTGCTGGCCGGCACCGATGACGCACAATCCCAGGCGCTGCTGTACGCGACCGCAAGCTATCCGCTCATCGGGGAAGAGGTCTTCGCTGGCGGGGCCTACCTGCAGAAGGATCCCTCCCATCGAGCCAGCCTGCGGGTGCAGGATGCCGTGCGCTTCATCCTGATCGGCGGCATCTTGCTTGGCGGGCTGCTGCGCCTGCTGGGAATCGGCGTATGAAGCTCGGCTCCTATATGCTCTGGGCTGCCACCGCCGTTGGCACCGGGCTGATCGTGTTGCTGGGTTACTTCGTCGAGATCGACGCCGTGGCGTCGTCCGGACTGCTGGGCACGATTTTCGGCCTGCGGCTGCTGATCATGCGCTGGGCGGTGCTGCTCGCAGCGGTCGGCCTGCTGCTGGGCTTGATCAACCTGTTCACGGTTCACTGGCGGAAAGTAAGCGACCAGGAGCGCGGCTGGGGCTACAGCGCCCTGCTGATTCTGACCTTCTTCATCACGCTGATCCTCGGATTGGTCTTCGGCCCGGACAGCCGGATCGTGCTGCTGCTGTTCAATGCGATCCAGCTGCCGGTGGAAGCCAGCCTGGGTGCGCTGCTGGCGATCACGCTGACGCTGGCCGGATTCCGCACCCTGCAGCGCCGGCGTGATCTCATCAGCCTGGCGTTCATCCTCACGGCTGTGCTGGTTCTGATCGGCTCCGGACCCGGTATCGTTCCAAATGCCAGCTCCGGTTTTGCGCTGTTCAGTGGATTGCGAAACTGGCTGGCTCAGGTCGCGGCGGCTGGCGGAGCGCGCGGCGTTCTGCTGGGTGTCGCATTGGGATCGATCGTCACCGGCCTGCGTGTGCTGCTGGCGATCGACCGGCCATACGGTGATTAAGTAGATGGCAGAGCAGCGCTGCCCGATGTGCAGTACGCTCAACCCGGCGGAGGCTGAAACCTGCGTCTCCTGCGGCGCGCGGCTCAAGCCCCTGCTTGCTGGCGATGCCCACCCCGAGGCGGAGGAACCGCGCCGGGAGGACTTTTCAGCGGAGGACCAGGGCGATACCGGCGAGGTCGACGATTGGCTGGCCCGCATTCGGGCTGGCGTCAGCGAGCCGGAGGAAGAACCCGAACCGGAGGAACCGGCGGAGCCGGGTTACTCCGAGAGCGCCACCGGTTCGCCCGATTGGCTGGGCGGCATGCGGGACGCCGAGGACCGCTACAACCTGGGCGGGCCTGAGGAGGCGATCCCGGAGTGGATGGACGAGTTCATCGCCGCTGGCGATGAAGAAAAACCGCAAGCCGTCGAAGAAGAGGACGCAGGCGACGTTCCGGAGTGGCTGGCGCGCGTGCGCGCCCGGAAGGGATTCCAGCCGGAGGAAGAAGCACCAGCTGCTGGTGATGCGGGCGAGGACTGGCTCGATAAACTGCGCAGCGCGCAGGAAGAAGAGCCGGCCGAATTTTCCGCCGCAGAATCAGAACCCTTCGATTCCGGCCTTGAAGGGCTGCTTCCCGGCGAGGATGAAGAGTCGGAGGAGGAGCCGCCGGCCGAAGAGCGCGAGCTGCCCGATCTCAAGCCTGGGCAGGGGCGCGACATTTATCCCACACCCCCTTCGATTGACCTGGGCAAGCTCTCAGACGTACCCGGCGTACCCGGATCGCCGCATGTGCTTGGCGCGCGCGCAGAAGAGGAAGCTGAAGAAGGTCAACGTCGCGTGGCGGCGAGCGGCTTCGGCATCGACTGGGGCGAGGGGGAAGGCAGGCCGGTAGACCAGGAGCAGGCGGGTGGCGAGGATGGAGAGCCGCATGTACCGGCCCTGGTGAGTGACGAGAGCGGAGAGCGCCCCATCATCGAAATTGATGAAAGGGCGCTCGATTCGATCGAACTCCCCGCCTGGCTGGACAACCTGCGGCTCCAGCCGATGGAGGAGATGCCCGAAGAGGGTGAACCCGCCGAACCCGAAGAGGAGGCCGAGGAAGCCGATCTGGCGCCGGCAACGCTGCCTTCCTGGCTGGAGGCGATGCGGCCGGTTGACACCTTCCGGCCTGAGATCGAGATCGTCCCGGAAGATGTGCAGGCGGTTGAATCGGTCGGACCGCTGGCCGGGCTGCGCGGTGTGCTGATGGCGGAGCCGGTCGTGGCGATCCCGCGCACCTCCTCCGCGGCGGCGGCACGGCTCGAGGTCAGCGAACGGCAGTACGCCCAGGGTGAGCTGCTGCACCGGTTGATCGAGGAGGAGCAGCGCGAATCGATGATCGCACGCCGTCCCGGCCGGCCGCTCCCGATCGCACGCTGGATCATCAGCTTCTTGATCCTGCTGGCGGTGCTGCTGCCGCCTTCTTTCAGCCGGCTGGGGCTGCAGGGCTTTTCCCATCCGGTCGATATTCCTCGCGAGCTTGTCCCGCTGCAAAGCTTGGTCAACAGCGTACCGGCTGATCGGCCGGCGCTGATCATCTTCGATTACACGCCCAGCTACAGCGGCGAGCTGGATAATGTCGCCGGCGCGCTGATCCGGCACGCATTCGCACGGGCTATTCCGCTGGTCACGCTTTCCACGCGCCCCACCGGACCGCCGCTGGCGGAACGGCTCTTGAGCGAACTGGGCGCGCCGTATGCCGCGGTGAACGGACAGGCGTACGTCCATCTCGGCTACCTGGCCGGCGGCCCAACCGCGGTGCAGCTGTTCGCCATCTCGCCACGCGACGCTGTGCTGACCGGTTTTCTCGTCCCCGAAACCGGGGAGGCCAGCACACTTGGACTGGGACCGCAGGCAAGATCAGCGATCTGGAGCCATCCGCTCCTGGCCGGAATCACCCGGCTGTCCGACTTTGGAATGGTGGTCGTGATCACTTCCGGGACGGAAACGGCTCGCAACTGGGCCGAGCAGACCCACCCCTGGATCGGCGATCGACCGCTGATCATGGTGCTGAGCGCCGGCGCCGAACCGCTCGTGCGGCCTTATTACGAATCGAGTGAACCGCTGGTGAACGGTATTCTCACCGGCCTGCCGGCTGCACTGGCCTATGAAGATCTGAATGGCCAGCAGAGCACGACCGGCGATATCTGGAATACGTTCGGCAGCGGCATGCTGTTCGTTGAATTAATTCTGCTGGCGGGCGCGCTTTACGGCGCCGGCGCCTGGCTGGTGAGCCTGCGCAGGCGGCGGACGGAATGAGGTACCGTGGCTGAGTTTTCGCTTGACCTGATCGGCATGGTGTTCGGCGCGCTCTTGACCTTGATGGTTTTGAGTTATGTCATCAAGGACAATGTGCTGTTTCGCATTGCCACGTACCTCTTCATCGGCGTCGCTTCGGGTTACGCCGGCGCGATTGCGGTGCGTAATGTCATCCTGCCGGCGCTGGTCGATCCGATCCTGGGCGGGGACGGGACCAGCATTCTGGGCTGGGAGGCCTTGGGCACCTTCATCGTCCCGTGGATCCTGACCATTCTTTTCGCGTTCAAACTTTCGCCCCGGCTGGCCCGCTTCGGCAGCCTCCCGGTGGCGATGCTGGTCGGGGTCGGGGCAGCGGTGGTGGTGGGCGGCGGAATCACCGGGACGCTCATACCGCAGAGTATGGCGGCCGCGGATTCGCTCGCCCCTGAAAGCCTGTTCCCCGTCGCCGGTGAGCCGGCTTCGATCTGGCTCGAGCGTGCGATCAGTTCGCTGATCGTGCTGCTGGCGACGATCAGCACTCTGATCTATTTCCGGTTTGCCGCGCAGCGCGATGTTACAGGGGGAACCCGCCGCTCACGGCTGACCGCCATCCTGGCATACGTCGGCCAGGTTTTTATTGCGATCACGTTTGGTGTGATGTATGCCGGCGCGCTGACTGCCGCGATTCTCGTGCTTGGCCAGCGGTTCGAATTCCTGCGGCAAGTCATCAACTCGCTCATCGGTGGATCCTGAGCAGACAATGAGCACCTATCTCGATGCCGATACGCTGCTAGCGATTGACGTGGGTACGGTCAACACCCGCGCCAGCCTGTTCGATGTCGTCGATGGGCGCTACCGGTTGATTGCAACCGGGCGGGCTCCGTCCACGGCCGGACCGCCGCTGTTTGATGTGAGCGAGGGCGTGCGGATGGCGATCGAACGCGTGCAGACCATCACCGGCCGCCAGCTGGTGGATGATTCGGATCTGCTGATCATGCCGGTGACCGGTCAGGGTGCTGGCGTGGACATGTTCGTCGCCACCGGCTCGGCCGGCCCCAAGGTCCGCACGGTCATCTTGGGCCTGATGCCGGGTGTGTCCACGCAGAGCGCGCTGCGCCTGGCTGACTCGACCTACCTGGAAGCTGTTGAGACGATTCACCTGCTGGACAGCCGCCGGGAGGAAGAGAAAATCGATGCCATCCTTTCCGCCCGGCCGGACCTGATCCTGATCGCCGGCGGCACGGATGGCGGGGCGCAGGATTCGGTCCTGCAGTTGATCGATCTGGCGTCTATTGCCGTGAGCCAGTTTCCACCGTCACAACGTCCGCGCATTGTCTACGCGGCCAACCGCGGCCTGGCGGCAACGGTCGCCGACCGCTTCGATGACCGCTACGACCTGGCGCAGGCGCCGAACGTCCGCCCCAGTCTCGAGGTGGAGGACCTGGCTCACGCCCGCCTGGCGCTGGGTGAAGCGATTTCCGAGGCACGTGCCCGCCAGATTCGCGGCTATGAGGAGCTCGAACAGTGGTCGGGCGGCCGGCTGATGCTCACCGCTGATGCCTTCGGCCGGGTCATCCGCTATCTCAGCCGGATTTATGACCCCGAAAAAGGTGTGCTCGGCGTGGACGTCGGCGCCAGCCACACGATGGTGGCCGCTTCCTTTGAGGGCGACCTGCGCATGCGGGTTGAAACCGGCCTGGGGATGGGAGAGCCGCTGCCGAAGCTGCTGCGTCACGTCCGCTTGCCGGACATCCTGCGCTGGCTGCCGCGGGAGATCCCGCCGGGTGAACTGCTCGATTACATGTACAACAAATCGGTGGCGCCCAGCACGATTCCCACCGAAGACCTTGATTTGGAAATCGAGCTTGCGCTGGCGCGGGAGATCCTGCGGGTAGCCCTGCACCAGGCCCGTTTGCAGTGGCCGAGCGGCAAGAATTTAAACGCCTCATGGCTGCTGCCGCCGATCGAGCCCGTGATCGCCAGCGGGGCTGTCTTCGGCCGGGCGCCGAAGCCGGGGTATGCTGCACTGGCGCTGCTGGACGCGCTCCAGCCAACCGGCATCTCCACGCTGGTGCTCGACCCGCATGGCCTTTCGCCCTCGCTCGGCGCTGCGGCCGGCTCGGTGCCGATGCTCACCGTGCATGTGCTCGAATCGGGCAGCTACGTCAGCCTGGGGACGGTCGTTTCGCCCGTGGGCACGGCGCGCACCGGGCGCAAGGTGCTCAGCCTGCGGCTTGAATATGACCAGGGGACGGAGGATATTGCCGGCGAGGTGCGCATGGGCCAGCTGGTTGTGGTCCCCCTGCGCCCCGGTGACCACGGCAAGCTCACGCTGCGTCCCGAACGCGGCTTCGATGTCGGCTTTGGCGGCCCCGGCAAGGCTGGTGCCCTGCGAGTGGCCGGAGGTGTGGTCGGGTTGATCATCGATGCGCGCGGGCGCCCGCTTGAACTTCTCGAGGATACCGAGCGCCAGCAGGAGCTGAATTTGAAGTGGCTGCACGATATTGGAGCCCGAACGTGATCCCTGGCACCTTTCTTGCATCCCAGTAGGCCGATGAGCCATGTCTGAAATCTTTTTACCCTCCATCACCCATGTGCTGCCGATGACGGCTATTCGCCGCCAGCGCATCCTGCCTGTGCCCGGTGCGATCATGGTGCGCGTGAACGAAAAGGTCCAGGCATCCGATGTGGTGGCGGAAGCCGAGATCGAGCCCAAGCACTACTATCTCGATATCGCCCGCGGCCTGGGGATGACCCCGAAAGCGGCTGCCCGGCATATCGTGCCGCAGAAGGGTGACCGGGTCGAAGCGGGCCAGCTGATTGCCGGCCCGGTGGGATTGACGCGGCGCAGCGTGCGGGCACCGGCCGAGGGCCATATCGCGGATATCCGCCAGGGCCGGGTGCTGCTGGAGGCGCGCGGCGAACTGCTGCAGCTGCGGGCCGGTTTTCCCGGTGTCGTGATCGGCAGCGATGGCAGCCAGGTGGTGACGGTCGAGACGACCGGCGCGCTGGTCCAGGCTGTCTGGGGCAACGGGCTGCAGGATTACGGTGTGATGCGCATGGTGGGCGACAGCCCGGCTTCCCGCCTGCAGACCGACCACCTCGATGTCAATCTGCGCGGGGCTGTCCTGGTGGCGGGGCTCTGCGATCATTCCGCGCCCCTGCACCAGGCGACGGAACTCTCGGTGCGGGGGGTCATTCTGGGTGGGATGGCGGCCGAGCTCATCCCGGTCGCGCGCAAGCTGCCATACCCGCTGCTGCTGATTGAGGGATTCGGCGAACGACCCTTGAACAGCCTGGCCTACCACCTGCTGCTGAACAACGTTGGCCGGGAGGTGGCGGTTGATGCCGGCAGTCCCTGGCCGCAGCCCGGATCACGTCCCGAAGTCGTCATTCCGCTGCCGGCCAGCCGGCAGGTTGCGCTGCCGGAAGAAGTCGTTGCATTGAAACCCGGCCGGCGGGTACGAATCTTGAAACCACCCTACCAGGGCGAGGTCGGAGTCGTACGGGAACTGCTGACCGCAGCCGCAAGTTATCCGAGCGGTGTGCGTGCCAGAAGCGCCGCCGTTGAAATTGAAGGGGTAGGTACGACGACCGTTCCACTGGCGAACTTGGAGATCTTACAGTAAAAATGGCGAGCAGGCGGGCACGCAGACCGGTCAGGTAGCGGCGATAGCGGCCTGGACGCTGAGGAGTAGAGACGATGGCAGAAGACTTTGATGTAGGAGCACCGCTGCCGGAAGAGTCATCCAACCGCACATTTGTCATCGCTGCGGGTGGCCTCGGGGCATTGCTGGTGTTGAGCATGATCTGCCTCGCGGTGTATGCGCTTGTTGTGGCGCCCCGCCAGCGAGAAGCGCGTGCGACCGACGTAATTGAGGTCAACTTGCAGAACACCCAGCAGGCGCAGACGCAGACGGCGGCCGTGGTGCAGCTGACACCCACCCGCACGCCGACCGCCACGCAGACGGAAGAACCCACCGCAACCGTGACACCGACGCAGGTCGTGGTTCTGCCGACGAGCACTGCGACGCCGTTCTTGACCTTGCCAACCCTGGCGCCGGAGACGGCGACCGCCGCGGCCCAGCAAACGCTGGCGGCGGGGCAGGGAGGCGGCGGTGCAACCGCCACTGCAACGGCAACCGCCCTGCCGGCGACCGGTTTTGCAGAGGATTTCGGCGTGCCAGCCCTGGCTCTCATGGGCGGTGCACTGCTGGCAGTGATCTTCATTGCACGCAGCCTGCGCACGCGCACGACCTCGTAGCGGCCGCCCATAACGCGCGCCGATTTCAAATACGCCCGGGCAGGGTCAGCCTACTGTTGGCCCTGCCTTCGTATCTGGAGCAAGCATGCCGCAACCCGAACTCCCATTCAAGGCGATGCGCGAACGCGTGCTGGCCGACATGGCTGCCGGCCACAGCGTATCCATCGTTGGGCTGAGCAACACCGGCAAGTCGATGCTGATGCGTTCGCTGGTAGAAGAGGATTCGCAGCGCCAGTACGAGAAGCTCTCCGGCCGTACGGGCTACCTGGTCTACATCGACTGCAACCGGGCGGTGGCGATATCCGACCAGGCGTTTTATGAAGTCGTGCTGCGTTCGATCCTGGAGAATCTAGATCGGAAGATCCAGAGCACCCTATCGCCGATTTTACGGGAACACCACCAGACGATCACAGAAGCCGACTCATCCTTTGCTGCCTCGCTCTCCTTCAACCTGGCGCTGTCCGATCTTTGTGAGCAGGTGGAACAAAACCTGTGCCTGCTGTTCGATGAGTTCGGCGAAATCTACGCCGCGCTCGATGAACGGGCGCTGCTCAATCTGCGGGCACTGCGGGATCGTTTTCATGATCGCCTGGTTTACGCGGTTGCGACCGAACGGAGCCTGCCTGAGCTGCGGGGCGAGGCTGTCGAAGATGAGTTCGCGGAGCTGTTCTCCCGATTTACCTACACCATGCCGCTGCTCTCGGATGAGGAGATGGAGCTGCTGCTCGACCGGCTCGATCTGCATGGCATCTCGGCCGCAGCCCGGCAGAAGATCCATGAACTTGCTGGCGGGCATCCTGGCATGCTGATCGCCGTGGCCCAGCTGTTGGCGAACGCCGCCCGCGATCGAAAAATCGATCCGGAGTACCTGGCGCGGGTGGAGCCGCAGCCGCGCGCGGAATGCCTCAAACTGTGGAGCCAGCTGGAAGAAAGCGATCGTGAGGCTTTGATCAGCATCGTGCTGGAGCCGAATGCCGGGTTGCCGCCCCGCCAGGTCCACCGCTTGGAAACGCTCGGGCTGCTGCGGGATGGCCAGCCGTTCTCCCCGATCTTCACCGACTTCGTGGCCCGCAAAGGCCGTGGCGCGGATGTGGATACACAAGGAGTGTTCCTGGACAGCGATTCGGGCGATGTGTGGGTCGATGGAATTCGGGTGCCGGTCCTGACCGACCTCGAATATCGATTGCTCGATCTGCTCTATGCCCGGCGGGATAAGCTGACGGACAAGTACCAGATCGTAACGGCTGTCTGGGGCGAGGATTACCTGGGGAGCGTCGATGACGCCCGGGTGGAAAAACTGATCAGCCGGCTGCGAAGCAAGATCGAGCCGGATCCAACCGAACCACGCTACCTGATCACCCGCCGCGGCCGGGGTTACAAGCTTCTCTCAACCTCACGCGAAAGCTAAGCAGGGTTCCAAAGAAGCCAGGGGGTTTGCTTGCTTTTTTCTCCCTCCGTCGTATCTTGTTAACAGGCCCATGGCCGGTATCGAATCACCGGCACCCTGCAAAACATGCCCGACAAGCGGATCCATGGATGAAATGTCTCGAATTCGAGATGTTTCGGTTCCGTTCAGCACAGCGGAGTTGATGTGATGGCAGAAGCCCTCATTATGGTCGTGGAAGACGATCTGGCGCTCCTGGAAGGCATTCGCGAGCTGCTTGAAATCAGCGGCTACCGGGTGATGACCGCCTCCAATGGTCGTGAGGCACTCGCCGCGCTGGAGGATGAACGACCGGACCTGATCGTCTCAGACATCATGATGCCCGAGATGGATGGCTACACTTTCCACGCTGCCGTGCGCGAGATCGGCCGCCTGACATCGGTGCCCTTCATCTTTCTGACCGCACGCGGGGAAAAGAGCGATATTCGCCGCGGCCGGTCGGCGGGTGCGGATGACTACATCACCAAGCCTTTCGATGACGAAGATCTGCTGGCTGCGATTCACGGCAAGCTTTCACGCTTCAAAGCGGTACGTTCGCAGCAGAGCGAGGAGATCGAAGATTTCAAGCACAAGATCTTGCTCACCCTCTCGCATGAGTTCCGCACACCGCTGACGTACATCCTGAATTACTCGGACCTGCTTTCGCAGGAGGGCAGCAGCCTTTCCTCGGAGGACTTCGACGAGTTCATGTTCGGCATCAAGCGCGGTGCAGAGCGGCTCAACCGACTGGTGGAAGATTTCCTTATCCTGGTGGAACTGGAGTCGGGAGAGGCTCGCAACGCCTATAATTTCCGCCGGGCTCAAGTCGAAGAAACCAGCGCCTGGCTGCGCATCCTGGCCCGGCGATTCACCCCGGAGGCCGAGCGGAAGAAGCTTGAACTGCGAATCGATGTGCCGGACGACCTGCCCCCGATCGTGATTGATGAAACCTATCTGTCCGATGCGATCGGCCGTCTGCTGGAGAACGCGATCAAGTTTTCTGAAGCGGACAGCCAATGGGTCCGTTTTGTCGCCAGCGAGGAAGACGGCAAACTCTTGCTCCACATTCAGGATCAAGGCATCGGCATTGCGGAAGAAGAGCTCAATCGCCTTTTCGATCTGTTTCACCAGATCGATCGCGCCAAGCGGGAGCAGCAGGGCATCGGCTCCGGCCTGGCGATCTGCCGCGGCATCGTCGCGCTCCATGGCGGCGAGCTGACGGTCGAAAGCAAAGTCGGACAGGGCAGCACGTTCCGCATCGCCCTGCCGATCGAACCCGGGTAGGGTATTTCCAGGCGTTGGGTAACGGGAAAATCCAGAATCTAGCTGATGCTCTCCGGCGAGCCTTCGGCCACCTGCTGGCCGAAGCCGAGCAGTGCATCGACCATTTCTGGCTCGCGGGCTTCTGCATAAACCCGAAGCACCGGCTCGGTCCCGGAAGGCCGGATCAGCAGCCAAGAATCATCGCTCAGCAGGTACTTCACCCCATCCATCGTCTGAACCGATTGGACGGTCGCTCCCCCGATGCTGGCGGGCGCAGACTGCGAGAGGTGCTCGACCATTTTGGCTTTAGAAATCGGTCGCGCCAGACGCAGATCGACGCGGGTGTAGTGGGCGGGTCCAACGGTTTTCAGCAGATCTTCGACCAGGTCTTCAAGTGCAGCGCCGGAAGAGGCGACGATCTCGGCCAGCAGCAATCCCATCAGCACCCCGTCGCCTTCGGGGATGTGGCCCTGGAACGCGATGCCGCCTGATTCCTCGCCTCCGATCAGCACTTCCCCGGTCATCATCAGGTCCGCAATATGGTTGAACCCAACCGGCGTCTCGATCAACTCCAGGTTATACGAGGCCGCCAGGCGGTTGATCATCTGTGTGGTCGAGACCGTCTTGACCACCTTTCCCTTCCAGCCCCGGACTTCCACCAGGTATTTCAACGCCAGCGCCATGATGCGGTGGGGATCGACGAACTTCCCCCGCCCATCCATCGCGCCGATTCGGTCCGCGTCCCCGTCGGTCGCCAGGCCGAGCTGACCGTGTCCGGCGGCGATGGCGCCTGCGAGCGCGCCCAGGTAGCGCATGATGGGCTCGGGATGAATGCCGCCGAAGCCCGGGTTCATCTCGCCCCGGATCTCGAACACCTCGCAGCCGGATCCCTGCAGGATGCCCTTGATCTGGCCGCGGCCCGAGCCGTACATCGAATCGACGACGATGTGGAGCGGGTTCTCGGCGATCGCCTCCAGCTTGATCAGCCGGCGCAGATGATCGTAATATGCCGGCGTGGGGTTGAACCGTTCAATCAGGCCGGACTCACGCGCTTGCTCGAAATCCATCAAATTGGGACCGCGCCCACGTGCTTCGTTGTCATTCAGGTACACTTCGACCCGCCGGCATTGTTCGGCGGCGGCCGAGCCCCCGTAGGCCGCCTTGAGCTTGATGCCGTTGTAGCGCGGGGCGTTGTGGGAGGCTGTGATCATCAAGCCGGCAATGGCGCCCAGGTGCCGTACCGCATAGGAAATGGCCGGCGTTGGGGCATCCGAGGTTGCCAGGTAGACCTTGTAGCCGTTCGCCGCCAGCACGCGCGCCGCCTCGACGGCATAGCGATCGGAGAGGAAGCGGGTGTCGAATCCGACAACCATGCGGTGCGGATCCGGGGCGGCATCGAGCTGGCTGCCATTGAGCCACTCTTCCGATGCGACCGCATCAGCCACTGCCTGGGTTACCAGGCGCAGATTGTGAAACGTAAAGGTGTCCGAGATGACGCCTCGCCAACCATCAGTACCGAAATGAACCGGCATACGACCTCCAGGTGGGGATGGGTGAGCGGCGGGATTGTATCAGCGCGCTGCGGGCCGGTCAAACAACGAACCTGCCATCAGGCGGGATAACCGAGCACAACCAGCAGATCGTTCAGGTTGGTGCCGCTTGGACCGGTCCGGATGAGCGCGCTGGCCGCCTCGAGGGCGTGGTAGGAATCGTGCGCTTCCAGCGCGCATTGTGGATCCACGCCCCGTGAACGAATGATCCCAGCCGTGGCCGGGGTGACGATGGCCCCGGCCGCATCGGTAGGCCCATCGATTCCATCGGTGGCGATGCTCAGCACGGCCAGATGGCCCTGGCCTTCGATCGCCAGCGCGGCGGAAAGCGCCAGCTCCTGGTTGCGCCCTCCAAGGCCGTCACCGGAAACCGTGACCGTGGTCTCGCCGCCATAAATGGACGCCCACGGCTGGAGCGCCGATTGTTTCTGTTCGATCCATCGCGAAGCCAGCGCCGCGCCTGCAATCCGGGCCTCGCCCTGCAGGGGCTGCGCCTCGATCTCGGTTTCAAAGCCCAGGTCACAGGCGGCCTGCCGCGCGGCGGCAACGACCATCCGGTTGCTGCCGATAAGTACATTCAAGGGTCGTGGGTGTGGCCGGACGTCCGGCTGTTCACGGGAGAGTGCGCCGCGAACCGAGGCCGGGGTTTTTTCCCAGATGCCGTTTCGTGTGAGGATCGCGCGCGCCGCGGATCCGCTCACGGACTGCGGAACCGTGGGACCCGAACCGATATCGGCCAGGTCATCACCGATCACGTCGGACATGATCAGAGTGACCACCCGGGCCGGCGCAGCGAGCGACAGCAGCCGGCCGCCCTTCAACTGCGAGATGGCTTTGCGCACACAGTTGATGTCCTGGATCGGGGCACCGCTGCGCAGCAGCAGCCGGGTGACTTCGATCAAGTCGTCGAGTTCGATTCCATCGACCGGTAGCTCCAGCATTGCGGACGCCCCCCCGGAAAGCAGGCAGAGCAGGGTGTCTTCCGGGTGCGCACCGGCCAGCATCTCGAGCACCGACCGGCCGGCGTGCAGGCTGTTTTCGTCCGGCAGCGGATGGCCGCCGGCAAGGACCCGGCAGTCTGCCCTCGCTGGAACCTGATCAACCGGAGGGCGAACGATCATGATGCCGGCTGAAAGCTGATCTCCGAGCCGGTCGAGCGCTGCGGAGGTCATGCTGCTGGCCGCTTTACCAACCGCCAGCAGGAAGACCCGTCCGTTGGTTGGAAGGATCAGATCCTGGCCATCAAGGGTCCAGCACGAGCCGTTGGCATGAAAATGCTCGCGCACAGCCCGGTCGGGGTCAGCGGCTTGCATGGCGGCCGCTCGAATCGCGTGAAGATGGCGCTCGTGATCTTCAAATCGCAGGGTGGGCATCGCAGCCATATACGTGCCGGTCGAATGCTCAGGGCGATTGCAGGGCTTCGATGGCTGCCTGGGCAGCGCTGGTCGGGGCGACGCCTTCCTCCAGCACCGCTTTGACGGCATTGTCGATCAGCAGGCCGAGCCGCGTGCGGATATCTTCATCGGGAAGCGGGTACGCGACCGTCACCAGGCTGCTCACCAGAGCGGCTTCGCTGCCGCTTGGCCAATTGGCAAGCACGGCACTTCGCGTGGGGAGCACGCGCAGGGCATACGTCCACTGGCCAAGGAAGGAGGGTGTCGAGAGCCAATCCACCAGTTCCGCCGCGAGCTTCAATCGTGTGGGTCCTCTGTCGACGACTGTCCACGACCAGGTGGTGGCAAGTGCGATGCCGGCCCCATCCGCCGTAGGCTGTGGGATGGCTGCCATGCGGGCCGGGTCGTATTCAGCCAGGAAGCGTGTCAGGGGTGCGACCGCGCTCGCAGAGCGGTTGCCGGCGAATTCATCCCAGGTCTCATCCGAGCGGGTGTACTGCAGTGCCGCGGAGGGAATCACACCCTTCTCGGCTGCCTGGGCGTAGAAATCGAGGATGTCGCTCAAAGCGGCAGCATCCAGAAGGAGATTTCCATTGCTGTCCTTAAGCGGTGTGCCCGAAGCCAGGTACTCAGCAAGCGTAAAGCGTGCCCGTGGATCACCGGCCGGGAAGAGGAATGTGCGCGTGACCTCCAGCAGCGAATCCCAGCTGCGGGGTGGTTCCGGGTAGAGATCGGTGCGGTAGGCGAGTACGTCTGTCGTGGCCCCCACCGGGGATGCGACTCGCGATCCATTATCGAAAGAGACCGGGATGGCGTATTCGTACCCGTCCGAATCAGCCGGTGCCGTTATCAGATCGTCGAGCGGGGCGAGGATTTCCTGCGCGGCTGCGCTGCGTACGGAATCGGGATCCAGCAGGACCAGATCCGGGAGCGAAGCCGGTGCGGCGGCGCTGGCCGATACCAGGCTGTCGAGCAATCCGCCGGTTCCCCGTTCGGCTTTCACCCGCACATCGATCGTCAGCCCGACATGGGCTTGTTCGAAGGCATGCACGCGTTCCGCCAGGAGCAGTCCGGCTTGCGTGTCCACATCCGGAGCGAAGAAGGGCGGCACCCAGAGTGTCAGGCTGGAAGGAGCTTCCGGCGAGGGAGTCGCCGTGGGCTCCTCCGGCATGCCGGTTGGCGTCGTGGATGGGCGTGGAGTTCCTGTCGATGCCGCCGGTGCGCAGGCCGTCAGGATGAGCAGGCAGAAAAGGAGCAGGATCGAAAGCGATCTCGACATGGTCTCGTGATTATAACGGCATCCGGGCCGGAAAGTGTACTCGGCCAGGCGGCCGTCGCCGGCCCCATTTGAAGGGCGGCCGTAAGCTGAGCCGGGCATGGATATGCTAGAATCGAACCAGCATGACTGCCAAGATGTCAATCCAACCGATTCTGGAGGGATTGCCCACCAGGCCCGGGTGTTATCTGATGAAGGACCGGGATGGGCACGTGCTGTACGTCGGCAAGGCTGTCAACCTTCGCAGCCGGGTGCGTTCCTATTTCCACGATTCCGCAAATCACAGCCGGAAGACGGCCGAGATGGTGGCACAGGTCGCGGACATCGAATGGATCGTTGTGGGATCCGAGCTCGAGGCGCTGATCCTCGAGATGAACTTGATCAAGCGCCACCGGCCCAAGTACAACGTACGCCTTAAGGATGACAAGCGCTATCCCTATATCCGGGTGCACTGGGCTGACTCCTTTCCAAAGGTCACGGTAACTCGGCGGCTGAAGGATGATGGCAGCCGTTATTTCGGTCCCTACACGAGTGCCTGGGCTGTCCACCAGACGCTCGATGTGCTGCGCAAGATCTTTCCCTATCTGACCTGCGACCGTGTCATCACGGGCCAGGACCGGAGGGCTTGCCTCTATTACGATATCAAGCTTTGCGTTGCACCTTGCATTGGCAGGGTCGACCAGGCTGGTTACCGGGCGATGATCGATGACCTGTGCCGTTTCCTGCAGGGGCATACCGATGCGATCGTGGAGCGGCTGGAGGGCGAGATGGCGCGCGCCTCGCAGGCTCTCGAGTACGAGCGGGCGGCGGCCCTACGCGATCAACTGCAGGCGATCGAGCGGGTCGTGGAAGGGCAGAAGATCGTCTCGCAGGACCGAAAGGATTCGGATGTCATCGCATTTGCGCGCGATGAGCATGATGCCTGCGTGCAGGTTTTTTTCATTCGCAGCGGCAAATTGATCGGCCGGGAATACTTCGTGCTCGATGGCGCCCAGGAAGCGGACGATGCCGAGCTGGTAGAGGCATTTGTAAAGCAGTTCTACACTGAGGCGGCACATATTCCTGACCGGGTGCTGCTCCCGACGGATATTGAAGAAGCCCGCATCATCGAGTCGTGGCTGGCGCGAAAACGCGGCGGGCCAAGCGTGAAGTTGAAAGTGCCCCAACGCGGGCCCAAGCGGGCACTGGTGCAGATGGCGGCCGAGAATGCGGCCGAAACGCTTTCATCCCTGCGGGCGAAGTGGGAAGCCGACCGCAGCAAGCATGTCGAGGCGCTTTCCGAACTCAAGGACGCGCTCTATCTGGCAGAGCCTCCCAATCGAATCGAGTGCTACGATATCTCGAATCTGCAAGGCACAGCCGCAGCCGGTTCGATGGTGGTCTTCGAGCAGGGCGCAGCGAGCAAGCGCCTCTACCGGACGTTCACCGTTCGTGATGTCCAGGGGCAGGACGATTTCGCCAGCATGGAGGAGGTGCTTGACCGGCGTTTCCGCCGCTGGGGAATAGCGAATGAAGAAGCCCAAAAGCCCGGGGGGAAGCTCGATCAGGGATTTGGCATCCTGCCCGATCTGCTGATCGTCGATGGCGGCAAGGGTCAACTGAACCGGGCTCGAGACGTGCTCGAGAAGTACGGTCTCAATGGGCGGGTCCCGGTGGTCGGGCTGGCGAAGGAGAATGAAGAGCTGTATCTGGTGAACCGGCCGGATCCGGTCATTCTGCCCCGGCGCTCGCAGGGGTTGTACCTCGTGCAGCGCATTCGCGATGAAGCCCACCGCTTTGCCCTTCAGCAGCATCACCGCCAGCGGCGGCGATCGAGCCTGTCTTCCTCGCTGGATGGGATCGAAGGAATCGGACCAGCCCGTAAGAAGGCACTTCTGAAGAAGTTCGGGGATCTCGACCACGTACGCAGCGCCGAAATCGAGGAACTGGAACAAATTCCGGGCATCAGCCGCGAACTGGCGACGCGGGTCAAAGAAGCACTACAGGTGTAGGGAGGCAGGCATGCCGGCAGTATGGATTGTTGACGACGACGACGAGATGAGTCACGCCGTGCGTTTGATGCTGGAACTGCTCGACTGCACCGTCGAGACCCATCGCGACGCCCGCAGTGCAGCCCGCCGACTTCTGACCGGAGAACGTCCGGATCTGATGGTGCTCGATATCAATATGCCGGAAGTCAGCGGAATCGATTTGCTCGAATTTCTGCGCATGCGGCCCGATCTGAAGCACATCCCGGTCGTCATGCTGTCTTCCGAAACCACCGACGTACAGGTCGATGAGGCCATGCAGCTCGGAGCGGATGCCTTCGTCTTTAAACCTGTGACGATCGAAGAACTCGAAGGGGCGATAGAGCGGGCGATAGCCGCGCACCGCTGACCTGACCCCTAGGATTATTCCTCCTCGGCATTACCGATCGAATAACTATCCAGAAAGATACCGGCCTGCAGGGCCGCCTCCAGCAGGCGTGGGACCTGCCCTTCCTCGACCCGCGCAATCCGAGGTCCCAGCACTTCCTTGATGAAACGCCGTGTGGACCGGTTCTCTCTCAGCTCATCCATGACCGCCGGCGATTCGGTTCGCAGGAGGCACAGGCGTTCAATCTGCGCTTCAATCCCCTGCGCAGCAAACCGATCGAGGGCATCCATCAGGCTGGGCGGGATCTCGGCGCCCGTTTCCTCCAGAAGCGAGCGGATCTGGTTCACCTGGAGCCCCTGATCCCTGGCGCGCTGCAAGGCTTTCGGGCTCAGGGAGTAGCTGTAGGAGCCTTCTTCGGATGCGTTCCAATCGGCGAAGCGGGCGATCTGGTAGCGCAGCGCACGCGGTGCGCTGCGTGCGAAGCGAAGCCTGCCGCGGCTCGAAATCTCAACTCCACCCGCCGGGGCCTGGATTTCAATTGCTGCTGGTTTTCCGAAGAGCAGCGGGCTGGCCGGCGTCAGGCGGAATGCTACGGCGGGGGCATCGGGATGGTCAAAGCCGAGGTCGATAGCCCCCAGCCAATGCAGCGTCCGTTCGAGAAGCGCCCGAAGCATGGCCCCCTCAACCTGATCCCAGGCTTCGATCCCGTGCAGGATCTGTCCCTCGTCATCCTGGAAGTACCAGGAGCCAAAATCACCGGCAGGTCGTTGGAAACCGGGGTGCTCACGCCGAATATCCTCGAGGAAGGAGGCGAAATCCCACCAGACACCGGGCGGAACGTCGGCCAGAAATTGGAGTACGGCTGCCCGGGTGAGAAGCGGATCGTTGGGCCAGCCTCCCTTTGAGGAATGAAGGCCAGGGACGGCGGCCAGGTCGTTCCAGTTCGGCGAATCCAACCAGGCCAGCAGCAGCTGACGCAGCGCGGCGGGCCGGTCTGACTGCAGGAACTCGCGAGCAGCATCGGGCTGCAGGGATCGGGCGTTCGAATCGAAAATTTTCAGTTCGCCCAGAAGCGTGACCAAGAGCGAAATGGCCGTGCGGAACCGCAGGTGGTGAAGTTCCAGGGACGAGAACGAATCGGGTTGGATCGATTTTTCGCCCGAATGCCGCCGCAGAAGTGCCAGCAGGGTTGTCGCATCGTCGACCAGGGCGCTGGTTGCGGCTTGAAGGCGCGTGGGTTGCGTCGCGGGGCGGCCTGCGGCGGGTTCCGGCCTGACGTCAGGCGCGCCCAGCGCAGTGAATATTTCATCCGGGATGAATGCAAATTCCTGGGGTCCCGCGGCGGTGTCGAGGAAGGCACGTCCGATATAGGCCCGGTACCACAGTTCCTCCAGGGGTGAGATTGGATCGCGCCAGATCAGCTCACGATCGCGACGGGCGGGACCGAACTCGCGCATTGGCCCGAACTGGCGTGAAAAGTCCGCGAAAGGCACCTGTCCGCCGTGCTGAAGCAGGTGATCCAGCGCCGCCTGCGCATCCGGTGAAAGCGAATCCAGCTGCTCCTGGAGCTGATCCTCCCCGGTCAGAGCTTCGGCCAACCATCCGGCAAGCTTTTCGCGCGCAATCTCGGGAAGCTCGAGCCCGGCCAGCTCAGCGACGATTCGCAGGTAGCCCGCGTCACGGTCTTCGAGGAAGCGCAGCAGTGTGGGCATCGCTCTTTCGGCTCAACAAGCTGTACGGTGCGCCTTAGATGATGACGTTCAGAGCTTGCGGCAGGATCTTGATCTTCAGGCCGGTTACCTCGGAGGTAAATCCGGCGAAGATCTCGCCGTCGACGTGCACCGTAACCGGACGCTCGGAGGTCAGTTCAAGCTCGCGGAAGGAACCCATCCGGACATCCTTGAAACGACCATGCGTTCCGTTCATCACCTCTGGGATCAGGCGGAACATCTTCGCCCGTGAAACGTGCTCGATCATCGCATAATGGAACAGCCCATCATCGGGAACGGCGTCGGGGGCGACATGAAATCCGCCGCCTTCTCGCGGCCCGTTGCAGGCGACGAACATGAGCACGCGGGCGTCGAACTGCTCGCTGTCGGTGACGATTTTCATCTGCGGCGCGTCATGGTTGCGAATGATGGTCTTGATGACAGCCCACAGGTACATGGAGAAGCCCTGCAGGCGGGTGATGGCGTAGGAGTAGAGGGTAACCGTGGCGTCAAATCCGATGCCGAGCGTGTTGTCCCAGTACTCGCTGCGCCCATCCTGGTCGGTGATCAGGCCGAGGTCGATCCGGCGTGGCTGGCCCTCGAAGACGCGATCCATGGCCTGTTCGCTGAGGGGATTGATGCCGATGTTGTTGCAGAAATCATTCCCGGAACCAATCGGGACGGCCGCGAGCGCCGGCCGCTTGTCTGCTGGTGTGCGCATCAAGCCGTTCACCACCTCGTGAACGGTTCCGTCTCCCCCGACAGCCGCGACCACATCGTAGCCCTCCCGGGCAGCCTGTTCGGCCAATTCGGTGGCGTGCTCGGGATATTCGGTTGCAGACCAGGATGCGCCGCCACGCTGCTCGATGATCGGTGTGAGGGCGGAGGCCATGTTCCAGGCACGTCCACGATCTGCATGCGGATTGAAGATCAGCTTCACTCGACGGGTCATCGCTGCTCACTCCATCTGTGATATGCACCGGATCGATAGGATGCTGGAAGTGTTTGACTTTGAGAACAAGCGAGACTTCCAGGCAAGCCAGATGTCAGCCGTTCCGTCGCTGCCGGCAGGCTGGCAAGCTGTACGGATAGCATCTCAAATCATCAGTCCGTGCTGGATCCATTCTTCCTCTGGCGGGATCGCGTGGCGATTATAGCGTATTCAGCGCCGCAGAAAAGGGGCCCCCACCAAACTTTTTAAGTGTAGCGGTGATTGACTCGCGGCAAGGGGGTGTCTTAAAGTGAATTTATAGGAGCCCCAGGCCACCAAATGGCTGCATATCTCGCTGGCTGTGGCAACCTCCGGCTCATCTGAGGATCCCTCGCAGGTTGAGGCGATCATGAAGATAGCGCCGACCGACTGGAGGAACGCCCTTTCGCCGCAGCGCAAAAACGCGAGATCATCCGGCGAACGCGGCAATGCCGGCCGCTGTGAGGATGGCAGGGGGCTCTCCCCTTTAAAAATCGCTTCGCCGCTCTCCACGAAAAAACCTTCTTGTCCCTTGCGATCGTGCTTGAATCCAGGCGCCGGCGTAAACCCTACCGCCTGGTAACCGCCTTCCATTCCATCTCTTCTGTACCAAATCAGGATGCCATTCTGCACATCGAGCCCGGCCTCCGAATCATGAAACACGGGGCGGGAAGTCGATTTCATATTCACGCGGCACAGAATCCTGCGGCGCTCCAAATTGAGCATTCGCACGCTTAATGAGGAGAAGCGCAGGAGCCAGAAGGAGGCCTGAAGTGAGAAGCGCGGCAACCACAGATACCATTTTTGCTATCAACCCTACTCCGGGCCCGCCCAAGATTTGGCCCATCGCGTCAACCTGGCTCGACATGGATAGGACGGTCGCACGCGTTTCAGGATCCAATTTTTGGTTTACCCAGGAGGTGTACATCGGGATTGCGATGGTGCGCAGGACGTTGAGTAGAAGATATGCGATGAGGGCCAATCCCAGGACAGGAGATAATGCAAAGCCAAATAGACTTGCCGAGATCGCTCCGGTCACAAGAAACATTGCGCGTCCTATGGCCCGGGGTTTGGTGGTGTCAAGGCTTCTCTCGATGGAACGCATGACGATGATCGTGGCGATGGTCCCAACGGCCCTCAGCGCGCTGAAGAATGCGACCTGAGAACCGATGAACAGGGCGGGAAGTTCGAATGTGTCAACGATGTGTTTGACCCAGAGACGGTCGAACCCTTCGCTGTAAAGACCATAAAATAGACCGATTCCAAAAATCGAAAATAGCCGTGGACGTGAACGTACGGCGACAATGCCCTCGCGAAAGGTGTGGAACATATGCTCCCAGGTGTTACGGTCTTCGCGGGGTGTGGGCTGGAAACCGGTTTCCGTCATTAAAAAGATGAGCATGATGCTTAAAAGGATGAGCCCCAACCCGCCCCAACGAATGGGCAGCGAAACGTTTCCTCCACCGATGACGGCGGCCAAGGCCATGCCCAGAAGGGAGGCGTAGAGGCCAACCCTCGTTGCGCGCAGAAAGAGCTTATTGGCCTCTTCCTCACCAATTTCGTCACTGATCCAGGCTTGCGTGGCTCCGCTCGTAAAGGTGTAGCCAAGCCCCCAAATCACCTGTGCGACCAGGATGGGGAAAAAGGCGGGGAATGAACCCTCAACGAAGAATCCAACGCCCATGAGAAAAAATCCGATGATGATGGAGAGCTTGCGCGAATACGTATCGGCGATAACCCCCGTAGGAATTTCAAAGACAAAAGCCGAACATTCCAGCGTGGTACCGATCAGGACGAGCTGCAGCGGTGATAATCCCGCCGTCGTGACTTGATAAAGCGAGGAGGCCACAAATATCATCGGGAATATGGCTGAAGCGACGATTTCGATGAAGAGATAAATATTGGTGGGATTTGGGTTCAGTTTCATAGGAAGAGACAGCAATCTGGAATCGATCGACCCGGCTTCAGAGGGTTTCCGATTATTACGCCCGAATATTTTTCGGCTGTTGCCTGCTCAAGGGAGGGGAAAGGCAAACCGACGTTCTGGAGGCGTGCCCCGGATCGTGGTTTCATGCGGTTGATACGGGAAAAGCGGACTTCAGAGTGCACTCCACGGCGTTTGGCATCTGCAGGTTCTCCTGAAAGAAGTGGTGCCGGCTGCCCGAACGGCAATTTCCCTGGCAGGACGGCTATTCGGTCCGCTGCAGAAGATCGTCGATCTCACGGCGGGTTTGCTCCGCTGTTTGAAACCGAATGGCAGCCATTCCGACCCGCCGTGCGCCTTCGATGTTGCGCTCGAAGTCGTCGATAAAGAGGGCCCGCTCCGCCGGCAGGCCGAGAGCCTCCAGCGAGATCTGGTAGATGCGCGGGTCCGGCTTGGCCAGCCCGACTTCGCAGGAGAGGGTGATGGCATCGAAGATGTCGGCGATCTCCCAGCGATTCTCGAGCGTATCGCGCACGGATGGCCATGCATTCGAAAGCAGGGCGGTGCGGAACTCCAGGCGCAGATCGCGAATATACCGCACCAGGTCCTCATCGATCCGATCGCAGGACCAGAAATCCTGCTCCATCTCCTGCAGTTGATCGGCCGGCAGGGAGAACATCTCGCCGATCGAAGCCCAGATATCGCTGGTATCCGCCAGCCCCAGTGCGGCGGCTTTGCCGAGTTCGCCATCGAACACCAGCCGGTGGAGTTCGCCGGGGGCGAGGCCAAGCCGGGCTTCCCAGCGTTGGCGCGGCCCCTGGTCTTCTGTGCGAAGGATCACGCCACCCAGGTCCCAGATCACCGCTTCGATGTTCGGTCGTTCTTTGGCCATCATCGATTCTCCTTTGGATCTTTCGCCGGTTTTGGGACGTCCATGGAGCCGGCTCATCGGACCGCCCGATGCTGCAGGCCGAATTACTCGGCCTGCAGCTCTTCGCCCGGACGCAGTTCCCGTTCGTAGATCTTGAACTCGCGAATCACCTGCATACCGGCCTGCCGGTAGAGATGAGTCGCCCCGGTCAGGTTGTTGCTGTCCACGCCGAGGCCCACCCACCGTAAACCGCGCCGGTAGAACTCGCGGAACGCATGCTGGAGGAGTGCCCGCCCGAGACCGCGGCGGCGCCATTCCTTCACCACGCCGAGGGACGCAACCCAACCCATGCGGGGATCCTTTTCCGCGTACGGCCGGCAGAGGCAGATTCCGACCATCCGCTGGCCTTCGAAGGCCAGGAGCCAGAGCGAGGGATCGAACGGGCGCTGTTCAAATACGTGGTGCCGCCAGCGTGCGAACCCACGCTCATCCGGGTCCGGCAGAAAGCCCCAGTGATCCTGGAAGATCTGTTGTTCGGCCCGGTAGACGGCCTCCATTTCGGCGGGGAATTCGAACGTCCGGACTCGAATGCCCGCCGGCCACTGCGGTGCTTCGGGTTGCTGGTCCAGTTCGATGGCCATCTCCCAGGTCGAGCGAATCGGCTGCATATCCGCTTCAACCAGCAGCTTGTTTGCCGGTTCGTACTCGCATGGAGCGACAGCCCGCAGCGCAACGCGCTGGCCGGCGGGCAGATCCTTCGTCGATTGGCGTGCCCGCAGGCAGGCCCATTCCAGCAGCGCCTTGGCGATGCCCTGGCCTTCCCATTCCGGATCAACACGCCACCAGAAGGTGGGGTGCACCGGGGGATCCGTCAAGCGCCAGATCTCGCCCACGGCGACCGGATGACCGTCCGCATTCAGGATCAGGCGTGTATCCGCGAGCAGATCCAGATCGGGCGAACGCCATCTTGCGTGATAGCGTGCGAGCCGGAACTCCGGCGCACCGAACATCGCCAGCGAGGCGCGGTTGAGCATGGGTACGACGTAGCGCAGGTCGCGCGGGGTTCCAGCCCGCACCTCAAAGCCGCGTTCGAGCAGGTTCTCCATCGGTTCCCGTATTCGTATGGTATCCATCATGACCTCGTTTCTGTCAATCGCGTCGGATGCCATCTTCCCGGGCAGAAGCCATGCGGGGGCTGGCATCTACGCTGTACTCCACCGGGCGATCTCCGCCGCGGCGAGGGTGTGCTCAAGCTGCAATGCGGAGGCACTGGCAGCTTGATGCACAGGGCGTTGTGATGCGCTACCTGAATGGAATCTGGCTTCGAACATGTCACACTCCTTCTGAACGAACATGGCTCGGTCGCGCGAATCCGCGGCCGAGCCATGATGAAAGAAAAACCGCGGGCGCTGGAGTGCGCCCGCGGTCACAAATGCTGGAGGTGACGCTACCTGGGAGCAGGCGCACTACGCGTGAGCTTTACGGCACCGACGAGGGCGGTGCGTGCAGCCGGCAGAAATGAGCAAAATACGTTCGCCATATTGCGCCTCTCCTTTCTTGAGAATACTTGGCCAGTCTACAACGAGGCCGGGAGGCTGTCAAGGACCAACATCCAGGAGTGCGGAATCCGCTGGCGGCATGCGTCTGCGATAGGAGCCAGGCGCACAATGGAACTTGCCCCTACGAGAATGCGGCTCGTGGCGTTGGAGGGGATTTGTGATGGATGCCTGCACGATTGCGGTGATACCATGTTCAGAGGCCTGTCCCTCAACCGCTCAACATGGAGCGGGCTTCATCCAGGGACCCCGGGCTGCCGATCAGTCCGAGCACGTCGCCCAGCTCGAGGCGGGTTTCACCGTGCGGCACGATCACACCGCCGGTCCGTGCCAGGCTGAGAATCAGCGCGTCTCCCGGAAGGCGCAGCTGCCGCAGCTGCAGCCCGGCCAACTGCTGGTTGTCGAGGCGGACCTCCATGACGTCGAGGTCATCGCCTTCCTGGCTGGTGAGCACGTCGAACAACCCTGGATAGCGCAGCGCTCCCTCCAGGGCCATCGCCGTTGCCAGCGCCGGCTGGACGACTTTGATGCCGGCTGACTGCAAGCGGGGGATCAGGTCGACTTCGCTGACGCGCGAGATCACGAGCGGGATGTGGAACGCTTCCCGTGCCAGGCGGCAGATTTCGAGGGTCTCCTCGTTGTTGCTCGTCAGGTCTACGAGTGCACGGGCAGTGGCCGCAGCGGCAGATTCCAACGCCGATGCCGGATCGGTGCAGTCGGAAATGATCTCAACCGGCAGGCGTTCGAAGGCAGCCCTGCGGCTCGGATCGGGACAGAGAATGTAAATCGTCTCGCCGCGCGGAGCCAACCGTTCGGCCAGATACTCGACCAGCTGATCCTGCCCGGCGATGATCACACCCGTCCGGCGGGACTCATCCTGCTGCGGATGAAGACGGTTGAAGGCCAGCGGCGATAGCGTGACCGAGATCACGGCCAGCAGGATCACGGCGGCGTTGATGGCGTCGTTGATCAGGTCCAGGCTGAGCGCGATGGAGGCGGCGGCGATGATGAGGGAAAGACGGGAAGCGAGCAGCATCCCGCCGGCAAGGGACTCGCGCCACGAATAATTGAGCCGCAGGAGCAGGGCCGGGACGAGCTTCACCAGGTAGGCGGCTCCCGCCAGCAGCGGTACAAGCAGGATGGCGCGCGGCGATTCGAACAGCGCCGCCAGGTTGAACTCGACCCCGACCATGATGAAGAAGATTGGGATGAAGAAACCGTAGCCGATGGCATCTAATTTTTCCTGAGCGGCGTCATCATCAATATCGGCTACGAGACCGGCGATGGCACCGGCCAGAAATGCGCCCAGGATCACCTCAACGCCCAGCGCTTCCGCCAGGACGACCCAGGCCACCATCAGCGCAAAGGCGCCCCGTATGCGTATCTGGGCTGTGGCGCTTGACACCTCGCGCAGGAGCCGCAGCAGGAATCGACCCCGGCCATAGCGCTGCACCAGACGGACGGCCAGGATGAAAAGCACCAGCAGAAGCGGGATCAGCAGCAGGTCAAGCGTCAGACCCTTACTGCGGATGGCGATCACCAGGGTGAGCAGCAGCAGGGTGGCAAAGTCGGCGACGGATGCCGAGACCAGCATGACCTGGCCAAAGTCGCTGCCGATCAGCTGGCGCTCCTTCAGGACCGGCACGACCACACCGAGCGACGTTGTGCTCAGGATCAAAGCCATCAGGAGCGGGCTCTCAACCAGCCCGAAGTGGTGAAGCCCGGCGGAAAATCCCAAAGCCAGCCCGAGCGTACCGAGGAAGATCAGGACAGCCTGCGCAAGTGGCTTGCGCGGGTCCAGGGCCTGACGGGGCGAGTCGGGAATCAGCAGCTGGAAATTGACTTCCAAACCCGAGAGGAACATCAGGTAGGCGAACCCGAATTCAGAGAGGAAATCGAGGATGGGAGAAGGTTCGATCAGGTTGAACCCGCTGCGGCCGATAATGACGCCGGCCAAGATCTCGCCCACGACGATCGGCAGCGCGATGCGGCGTACCCGGGTGGCGAGGATCGGGACGACCAGAGCCAGTCCGGTGATCAGCAGCAGTGCAGCAAACGGGTTGTGCTCCATGCTCGAGCCTCCCAGTGGATACCGTTGATCGACGGTGAAAAAGCAGTCAGTTCGATGGACGTGGGTCCTGGCGACCGGGTGCTGCCGCGTTCAACAGATCCGCCAGCAGCCCGTAGGCTGTAGTGTGGGGTCCGGGATCTTCTTCCGTCACCGTCAGCGCGCCGAGCACATCGCTGTGGAACGTCACCGCGGAGGAAGTGCCCATGACGGTGAAGAGCGGATCTTCGTGGTTGAGGTAGCGGGGCTGAACACGGGCGCGGAGACCGCTTGCCGTGCGCTCGGCCTCACAAACCAGCTTCCAGCGTTTCCCCTCCCCGTGGGCATTCTTCACGTCTTCGAGCGTGATGGTACGGATGCCCTGGCGGTCGACCTGGGCTGGCAGCAAGCGCTCGCCCATCAGGACCGTCACCAGCGCCGCCACTTTGACGGCGGCATCCCAGCCGTCGATGTCCCCGGAGGGATCGGTCTCGGCGATCCCGATGCGCTGCGCATACGCAACCGCCTCGTCGAAAGACTCGCCCGCTTCCATGCGGGTGAGGATCAGGTTGGTGGTTGAGTTCAGCACCCCGCGCAGCGAGGTGAGCTCCGCTCCCGGCAGCGCCTCGCGCCACAGCGAGAAGATCGGCGCGCCGTCCATAACCGTCGATTCGAACAGGAAGCGTCGGCCCATGGAAGCAGCCAGGCGCTGGAGTTCCTGATAACCGTGAACGACCGGACCTTTATTGGCCGTGATGGCGTGCATGCCGCATTCGAGGGCGGTTCTCAGGTGTGTGAGAGCAGGTTCGCCGTCCGCATAATTTACGGGTGAATTCTCGAAAAGCACGTCGGCAGCGCAGTCCTTGATAAAGGCGAGCGCATCGGGAATCGAGGGATGGGCGTTCATGGAATCGAGCGGTATTTCCGTGCTCATGTTCTCCAGGGCGGATTCCAGATCGATGCCCGCCGGGTCGATCGCCGCGCCGTGCGAGCGTGTGAAGATGCCCACTGTACGGAACGTAAGCTCGTATTCCTGCTGAAGCGAGGCACGTTTCTGCAGCAGCAGCCGGGCGAGAGCCTGTCCGACGTTGCCAAATCCAAGGAAAGCCAGCTTGATCTCGGGCATGGGGATCCTTATGGGTTAAACGGGTCTTGCGATTATACCAACGGCCAGGGGTAGGGCCGCCCCGGCCCGGGTTCCGGAAATGCGGGTTCGGCCAGCAGGTCATTGGCGCGTATACGCAGCGCCGTGATTTCGCTCGGCGAAAGCAAGTCCAGCAGCCGTTCGTGCAGGCTCTTACCCGCCTCCAGCTGCCGGAGCAGCGAGCGCACGTCGTCCAGCAGTTCGGTGGGGATGGGCTCGCCCACGAAATCCCAGATGACCGTGCGCAGCTTGGGTTCATCGTGGAAGCACACGCCGTGGTCGATCAGCCACAGGCGGTCTTCCGCATCGATCAGCAGGTGACCGGCTTTTCGATCGGCATTATTGATCAGCAGATCAAAGAGCACCACCGGGCGCAGACGCTCTTTCTGTTCGTCGCTGAAGGTGAAATAGTGAAGTTCGGGTTCAGATTCGATGTAGAGCTGCAGCGATCCCGGGCCGGCTGGTGCATCCGTCCGCAGGACCGTGGGAGGGACAAATCGCCAGCCGAGCGCCTCACTCACCAGGTATGCCGCGACTTCGCGTTCCACGAGGCTGCCGTGCGGAAAATCCCACAGCGGTCGCTCACCACGGGCTGGCTTGTAGATTGCCTGCCGCGCATCGGTTCCGTGGACGACCCTGACCAGGAAGGTGTAGTTCGATCCCCAGACGACCTGACCGATGGGTTCAATCGAACCGCAGTTCAGCGTCTCCAGAATTTCAACGTCGGAAGGGCGTTCGTCCATCATGCCGTGAGCGGAAAGGGGACGGGCGCAGGTGCCCGGATCTCGTCATTCAGTGTTTGTGGCCGTTGCGCTTGGGGCAGAAATGGCCTTCAGGATCGATCGGTTCGCCACAGTTGCCGCAGATCGGACGCCCGCGTTCGGATACGATCAAGCCCCATGCGCACATTTTCCGCAGTTGTGAGCGGGTGCACCAGAAGCGGGCCACCGCAGCCAGCTCCGGATCCGCATCCGGCGGCTGGATTTCACGCGCCACCAGCACGAGCAGGTCGTCTTCCTCGTCGTACCCGAGGCCCATGTGACCGACTCGAAAAGCCGGGTCGATCGGCTCGCGCAGCGTCATTTCATCCTCTTCGAAATCAACCGAAGCTTCCGGCAGGTCTGGCAGGCGCTCCTGCAGGTCGACCAGGAACTGCTCCAGCCCGACTGCCAGCGACTGCACCTGCTGCTTCTCGACGATCAGGGTCACCAGCTGGTCGCCGGCGCTGCCCTGAAGGTAGAAGACGCGCTTGCCGGGCTGCCCGATGGCGCCGGTCGTGATGTGTTCGACGGGACGAAGTTCGTAGGTGATCGAAGCCATGAAACCCCACCGCTGTGCGTGGCAAAAACAACCCGTGCTACGGACGGAAGTATATCACCCCGCGGCACCGGCGCGCGTGGCGCGGCTGTCATTCAGCGTGATGAGACGTGTGAAATTCTCGCCGATGGCGAGCACGCTGACCGAAGCCGGCTCAATCGTCAGACGGTGGAAAAGATCCTGCGGCAGTCCGAGGTAATGGGCGATGGCGAGCTTGATCGGGTCGGAGTGGAAAACGCAGGCCACACAGGCCTTCTTCGAGCGGTGCCGTTCTCGAAGCAGCTCCAGGGCGGCGACCACGCGTGCCTGGGCCTGTGAAAATGACTCCCCCTCTGGGAAATGCGCCAGGGAGGGCTGGCGCTGAATCACATCCCACATCTTGCGGTGATGGAGCGATTTCAGCGATGCGCCCTGCCATTTTCCATAATCGATTTCGAGCAGGCCGTCCAGCGGCTGGATTTTCTTACCTTGCATGGCCGCCAGCGGTGCGGCGGTCTCCATGGCGCGCTCGAGCGGGCTGGCGTAGATGGCCTGGAAGCGCACGTCCTTCAGTTGATCGGCCAGCGCACGCGCCTGTTTCTGGCCGACCTCGTCCAGGTGTACCCCGGGCAGGCGCCCGGCGAGTTTTCCCCTGGCGACGTAGTCATTCTGTCCGTGCCGGATGAGATAGAAGATGGCCATCGCTACTCTTCCCGCTCCGACCGCCGTCGTGCGGTCAGGCCGCGCTTGATCGATTCGATCTCGTCCTCCGAGAGGTCGGGCGTTTCGAAGGTCTCTTCGATGTCGAGCGCCTTGCGTTGAGCGGCGCGCCAGCGCTCGAGCCGGGCTTCGACCTGGGTTTCGTATCCCTGGTCGCTTGGGCGGTAGAAATACGTCCCGAGCAGGTCCTGCGGCAGGTAGCCCTGCCCGACGTGGTGGTCGGGGTGGTCGTGCGGGTAGAGATAGCCTTCACCGTGTCCGAGCCCTTTTGCATCGCGATTGGTATCCTGCAGGTGGCGCGGGACTTCGACCACACCGCGCTCCTCCAGCAGCCTGTAGGCCTTGAAGTAGGCGCCGGCGCTGTTGGACTTCGGTGCCGTGGATAGGTAAAGCGTGGCCTCCACGATCGGATACACGCCTTCGGGAAGGCCTACGAATTCAAAAGACTGCAGGGCTGCCGCCGCGACCACCAGGCCCTGCGGATCGGCCAGCCCGATATCTTCCGAAGCCAGGATCAGCAGGCGCCGCAGGATGAAGCGCGGGTCCTCGCCGGCATAGAGCATCTTGGCCAGCCAGTAGAGCGCAGCATCCGGATCCGAGCCGCGCACGGACTTGATGAAGGCTGAGATGGTGTCGTAATGGGCGTCGCCGTCCTTGTCGTACAGCACGGCCCGGCGCTGGATCGATTCCTGCGCCACGGCAAGCGTGATATGGATGCTTCTTTTCGGGCCGGGTGGTGTCGTTTCTACTGCCAATTCGAGCGCGTTGAGGGCGTTGCGGGCATCACCGCCGGCGACGCGCACCAGGTGGTCTTCAGCCTCCGGGTCGAGCACGATCTGGCGCTTCCCGTAGCCGCGCTCCGAATCGGTCAGGGCGCGATCCAGGATCGTTCGCACGGCCTGATCCTCGAGCGGGCGGAGCTGAAAGATTCGTGAGCGTGAGACCAGTGCGCCGATCACTTCGAAGTAGGGGTTCTCGGTCGTGGCGCCGATCAGCGTGATCGTGCCGGCTTCGACGTGCGGAAGCAGGGCATCCTGCTGCGCCTTGTTCCAGCGGTGCACCTCATCCACGAAGAGGATCGTCCTGGTGCCGTACATTTTTCGGCGCTCGAGCGCGGCCTTGATCACCTCGCGCAGCTCCGCTTTCCCTGCCAGAACGGCTGAGATCGTTTCGAAGTGGGAGCGGGTGGTGTTGGCGATGACCATCGCCAGCGTGGTTTTCCCCGTTCCGGGTGGGCCCCACAGCAGGATGGATGAGAAGAGCCGATCGGCCTCGATCGCCCGCCGCAGCAGGCGGCCTGCCCCGACGATTTCCTCTTGACCGACGAACTCATCCAGCGTGCGCGGGCGCATGCGAGCTGCAAGCGGGGCTTCGCTCCGGATGCGATCCTGCATGGCGTGCTCAAAAAGATCCATATCCGCCGATTGTACCATCCGGCGCCGGCCTTCCCGGTCCAGGCTTCCCCATCGATTTTTCGGCCCGCACAGGGTCTCTATGTTAGAATCCGCCGGACCTGTCCGCACCGGACGAGTACGGCAGGCGGGAGGATATTCGTGAGTGAAGATGCAGTTGTGAAGGACGCCATGGTCGTGCAGCTGGAGTACCAGCTTACGGTTGAAGGTGAAATGATCGATTCAACCGACCCTGAAAAGGGGGAACCGATTGAATTCATTCAAGGCCAGGGGCACATCATCCCCGGGTTGGAAAATGAACTGTACGGGATGAGGGTGGGAGAAACGCGCCAGGTTTCCGTCGAGGCGGCTCACGCCTATGGAGATGTCGATCCTGAAGCGTTTATCACGCTCAAGCGGGAGGATTTTCCCGATACGATGTCTCCCGAGATGGGCATGGTCTTCGAAATGCGTGAACCGGATGGTGATACGCTGCTGGCGCGAGTAATCGGTATGGAGGGCGAGGAAGTCGAGGTCGACCTCAACCACCCCCTGGCCGGCAAGGATCTGCTGTTCGATGTAAAGGTCGTTGGTCTGCGGCCGGCAACGTCGGAAGAACTCGACCACGGCCACGTACACCGGCACGGGGAGCATTAGGCCGATTGGGTGTGAGACAAGCTGGCAGAATCGAAATGCAGATCACGCTGGCTTCGGGATCACCGCGCCGGGCGGAACTTCTCCGGCTGACCGGGTGGACATTCGACACCTGCGAGACCCGGGTGGAGGAGACCCGCCCGGAAGGCGAGGAGCCGCTCGCCAGGGCCGTGCGCCTGGCGAGGGAAAAAGCAAGTGCGTCTGCCCGGGTGTGCCGGGAGAACGGCGTCACGTTGGCGGCAGACACGGTTGTGGCGGCCGGGAAACGTATTCTCGACAAGCCGCAGGACGACGGGCAGGCGGCTGAGATGCTGCAGATGCTGCGAGGGGGCGTGCACCAGGTCATAACGGCCATTGTTCTCACGGGGGCCGATCGCCAGCAGGTCGAAGCGTGCCGCACGGATGTGCCGATGCGCGAATACAGCCCGCAGGAGCAGGCGGACTACATCGCTGGGGGTTCACCGTTTGACAAGGCCGGCGGGTACGGCATCCAGGACGCGGATTTCAATCCAGTGGATGTGGACGCGCTGAACGGCTGCTACGCCAACGTGATGGGATTGCCGCTCTGCCACCTGGTGCGCGCCATGCGCAGCATGGGGTATGAACCGCCGGCTGATGTCCCGGCAGCCTGCCAGCAATATACAGGGTATGATTGTGGTGTCTACGAGGCGATCCTCGAGGGAGATCTGTGAAACGACGCGCACTGGTTCTGGCCCTGATACTGTTCGTCCTGAGTGCCTGTTCGCTCGCCGGCGGTGGAAGCCCGGAAGCCGGGGGCACGCCGACCCTTCCCGAGCCGGTTCAAACGACCGAGCCAGCTCCCGACCCCAACAGCGCCGCACGGGCGTTTCTCGATGCCTGGGTGGTGGGGGATTACGAGCGCATGTACTCGATGCTCACCCCGAGTGCCCAGGCTGCCAATTCACTCGAAGATTTCACCCAGACGTACGGCGATGTCGAGGATGCGCTGGCATCGAACCAGGTCGATTACGAACTGGTCTCGGCGTTGGTTGCCAGCCCGGAGCGGGCGGAAGTCCGTTTTCGGGTCACGCTGCAGAGCACAGTGCTGGGAGCTTTCACGCGCGAGCCCCGCATGGACCTGGAGCGTGCTTCCGGTGAGGGCTGGCGGGTTGCGTGGACCCATGCCACGATCCTGCCCGAGTTGGAAGGCGGCAACCGGCTTTCGCTCACCATTGTCAACCCGACGCGCGCCAACATTTATGATCGCAATGACCAGGCGCTGGCCGTCGAGCCGCCGGCCGGGCAGGACAACGTCGCCGGATTGTGGCTGGTGCCCAACCGCATCGGAGACGAGGCGGCTGAGGAGACCATGCTCTCCACGCTGCGCCGGCTGTTCAACCTGGCGTCCACCGATCCGATTCTCGAGCGCTACGATAACATACGCGACACCGACTGGTTCACCCCGCTGGGCGAGGTGCCGATCGAGGATTACCAGACCGTGGGGGGGCTGCTCGATTCGGTCGGGGGAACGCTGGCCTACACCTACGCTGCCCGCTACTACTATGGCAGCGGGCTGACGCCGTTCGCGGGCGGGGTCGCGCCGCATGCCGTGGGCTACGTCGGCCAGATCCAGGCCGAGGAACTCGAGCAGAAGCTGAAGGAAGGCTACCGCGGCGATGAGTATGTCGGCCGCATTGGGATCGAGAAGGTGTACGAGAGTGAGTTGCGCGGCCAGCCGGGCGGCACGCTTTCCCTGCTCGATGCGGATAGCAATCTCCTGCAAACTCTCGAGCGGCGGGATCCCGAGCCGCCTTACGCCGTGTACACAACGCTCGACCGCGATCTACAGGAAGTGGCCCAGCGCTCACTGCAGGGCTTTTCGGGAGCCGTGGTCGTGGTTGAACGCGACACGGGTGCCGTGCTGGCGATGGCTTCCTCACCCGGTTTTGACCCGAATCTGTTCAACCCGCAGAATCCGAACCTGGACAATGCCACGCTGCAGATGCTGAACGAGTCGAATCAACCGTTCGTCAACCGAGCCGTACAGGGCCTGTATCCCGCCGGCTCGATTTTCAAGATCATCACCATGGCCGCCGCGCTCGAGAGCGGCCTGTTCCAGCCGGACACGATCTACGATTGCCAGTTGCTCTGGACGGAAGTCCCGGGGCTGGAGCTGAAGGACTGGCGCTACGATCGCGAGCTGCCGCCCTCCGGCGAGCTGACGCTGCAGGAAGGGCTGATGCGCTCCTGCAACCCGTGGTTCTACCACATCGGGTACACGCTCTACCAGAACGGCCTGCCGACGGCTATACCCGACATGGCGAAGGGCTTTGGCCTGGGCCAGTCGACCGGGATCGAGATCGGGGACGAAGCCGGAACGGTGCCCAGCCCCGAGACGAAGATGGAACGCCTGGGCCAGGAATGGGACTACAACGACCCGGTCCAGCTGGCTATCGGCCAGAACTTCCTCGAGGTCACCCCGCTGCAGGTGGCGCGCTACGTGGCCGCAATCGGCAACGGCGGTACGCTCTATCAGCCTCAGATGGTGGAGCGGGTGCAGAACGCCGAGGGCGAGGTCTTGAAGCAGTTCGCGCCGATCGAGCAGGGCACACTGCCGATCAGCCCGGAGACGTTGAAAGCCATTCAAGAGGCGATGGTGATGGTGATCGAGGACACGCGCGGCACAGCCTACCGCCGCATGCTGGGCTTGAACCTGAACATCGCCGGCAAAACCGGGACCGCAACCACGACCGGGATTGCCGAATCGCATGCCTGGTTCGCAGGATATTCCTACGAGAACCGCGAGGACCAGCCGGATATCGCCATCGCGGTCATCGTGGAAAATATCGGCGAAGGTTCGGACTGGGCCGCGCCGATCTTCCGCCGCCTGATGGAGACCTACTTCAAAGGCCGGCCGATTCAACCCTTCCCCTGGGAATCGAGGCTGTGGGTCGAACGCACCCCCGAACCCGAGGAGGGTGATACCACACCCACACCCTGATGATGACCGAGAGCCAGATCCTTGACGGCCTGATCATCAAAGCCCAGTCGGGTTTATTTGATGTGGAAACGTCCGACGGGATTTTCACCTGTCGGCTGCGCGGCAGGCTGACCCAGGGCCGGCGAGAGGGCGATGCGGCAGCAATCGGTGACCGGGTGAGCGTGCAGCTTCTGGAGGACGGGAGCGGAATCATCGAGGAAATCCACGAACGCGAACGTGTTCTCTCGCGCCAGGCACCGGGTCGCCCGGATCTCGAGCAGGTGCTGGTCGCCAACCCGGATCAGGCGCTTTTCGTCTTCGCCTGCGCCGACCCCGATCCGAACTTCCGCATGCTCGACCGTTTCCTGGTCGTCGCGGAGCGTGAATCCATTCCCGCCGTGATCATCGCCAACAAGGTCGACCTGGTCGTACCCCGCAGTGCGAAAGAGGAGTTCGGGCTGTACGAGCGCCTGGGCTATCCCGTGCACTTCACCTCGGCGGTGAGCGGAAAGGGCATCCGTGGGCTCCGCAGGCAGCTTAAGGGGAAGATCTCGGTTCTGGCCGGACCGTCCGGTGTGGGCAAGACCAGCCTTTTGAACCGGGTGCAGCCGGGCCTGGGCCTTCGAACGCGCGAGTTCAGCCAGGCGACTGGCAGGGGCAGGCACACCACCGTCGCTCCCAAATTAATCGAACTCGACTTCGGCGGCTACGTTGCCGACACGCCCGGCTTGAAAGCCCTGGCCCTGTGGGATATTGAGCCGGAGGAGCTGGACGCCTACTTTCCGGAGCTGCGGGAGCTGGTCGCCGAGTGTGACTTCTCCGACTGCACCCACATCCACGAACCCGGCTGTGCGGTGATCGCAGCGGTTGAGGAGGGGCGGGTGTCACCGGAACGCTACGATTCATACCTGCGCATGCGATCCGGTGAGGGGGATTGATAGTACTCTGGTCCTGTTGCGCAGCCTTTGAAACGAATCTAGACTGTGGGCGGCTTTTCGTATAGCCGTGAAAGGGGTTCCTCCATCAGGATTCGCCGCGTCCTGCCCTACGTGCTCGCCACGTTTCTCCTGCTTGGGCTGACCGTTCCCGTCGTCGCCCAGGGCGGCATTGGCCGTTATTACTCCGAAACCGGTCATACGCTCGATCCACAGTTCACCGATTACTTTGACGCGCACGGCGGGCTCTCGATCCTCGGCTTTCCCATCACGGATGCCTTTGTTGATTACTGGACCGGCCTGGTGGTGCAGTACACCCAGAACAGCCGGCTCGAACTCTTCGCCGATCCGAATTCCGAAAGCATGGAGGTGGCGCTGAAGGAGCTCGGCGTGGTCTTTGTCGGTGATCGCGCCCTGAATCTGGCCGATCCGCTGGCGAGCGGGTCCAGCGCTGACTGCGAGTACTACGCCCTCAGCGGCCACAGCGTATGCTATATGTTCCTCGATTTCTACCGCGCACACGGGGGCCCACAGCTGTTCGGCTACCCGGTTTCCGAGTTCACCATCGAGAACGACCGCCTGGTCCAGTACTTCCAGGGCTTCCGCCTGGACTGGTACCCGGAGAACCCGCCCGGTGAGCAGGTTCAGGTCGCCCCTCTGGGACGCCTTCACTTCGACTTGATGGGCTACGACCGTGATCTGCTGCGGCCGAAGACGCCCAGCAACGCCATGCTGTATGAGGTAATCGACCTGCACCCACAGGCAGCGGTCGCCTATCCGGTGCTGGGCTCGGAAGGTGTCCAGCGCGTGTTCGTCGTCGTGCGGGATCAAAATCTGCTGCCGGTCGAATCGGCGGCTGTCACGCTCGTGGCGCACTTCCAGGGGGAGACCCGCACGCTGCTGCTCCCCCCGACCGATGAGCACGGCGTGAGCACGCTGGAGCTCAGCTTCGAGAGTCAGACTCCGGGCACCGAAGTCGATCTGGAGTATTTCGTCTCATCCGGCACCGTGCTGACCACGACGCGAGACTCCTTCCGCATCTGGTGGTGAGGCGAATTTCGACTCGATCGTCAAAGCAACCCGGCCGGGGCTGAACAGCCCGGCTTTTTTTATTTGCTCATCGGTTTTCCCTGATGGGGTGCCGTTGCTGAGGAGGCCGACAGAATGGAAATCGTGCAAATGCAGGCGAGCGATTGGCCGGGAGTTTGGTCGATACTGGAGCCGACGTTCCGTGAGGGAACGACCTACGCTTTCGAAACGGGGATCACCGAGGTCGAGGCGCAACGCTATTGGGTCGAACTCCCGCGAGCGACATTCATTGCCAGGGTCGATGGCGAGATTCTCGGCACCTACTACATCAAGCCCAACCAGCCGGGGCAGGGTGCCCATGTCTGCAACTGCGGCTACGTCGTGGCCGAGCGGGCTCGCGGGCAGGGCATCGCCTCCGCCCTGTGCGAGCACTCACAGGAAACGGCACGGGGAATGGGGTTTCGCGCCATGCAGTACAACCTGGTGGTTGCGACCAATACCGCTGCCGTGCGGCTGTGGCAGAAGCACGGGTTTCACATCGTGGGTACGCTGCCTGGAGCGTTCAAGCATCCCGAACATGGATATGTCGACGCGCACGTGATGTACAAGATTCTGGTGTAGCCCCGTTTGTCATCCCGCAGCACAGAAGCCTTTGGGAAGGCACAGCGTGTCATCCGGGGCGCTTGCGACCGGGGCTGCCTCGGGCAATCCCGGCGCAACCTTTCCCATGCGTGGGCGCTGCAATGCGCCCATCCGGAACCCCATTTCTTCACATATGTGCCTTGAAAAGACTGATGTGAGATGACAAAATAAACCATGGCGAATGGCTGCAGACATCGCCGAAGAAAGCCCCCGGCGCGCCCCCCTCGTGTCGGGGGTTTTCTCGTGCAGGCACCTGTGCCGATCGCCGAATGCAATCTCATCCGCCATCACCCCGGCTCTCGCTTTTTCGATGATTCCCTTGCATAACGGAAGCCGGATGAACATCATGGAGCATAACATGACCAGCAAACCTATCATTCAAGTCGCTATGGATTACATCCAGACCCGGGACGCCGTCGAAATGGCCCGAGTCGTGGCGCCCGTCGTTGAGGCAATTGAAATCGGGACCCCGCTCTGCAAGGCGGAGGGAATGCACGCTGTGCGGGCGGTGCGCGAAATTTGTCCTGACCACATTCTCATGGCCGATATGAAAACACCGGACGTGGGTGGGTTGGAGGCAAAAATCGCATTCGATGCGGGTGCGAACTGGATGACGGTGCTCGGTGCGGCCCCAACCGACACGCTGCGGCTGGCGATGGAAGAGGCGGCTGCACGGCCGGGGCACGAGATCCTGGTTGAATTGACTGGCATCCAGAACATCCTGGCGCGGGCCAGGACATGGCGCGAGATGGGCGTGGAGCGCATGGTCTACCATCGCGGCTGGGATGAGGGAAATACATCCCGCACCTGGGATCGGTCAGACCGGGAGACGCTCGAGGCGCTGGCGGGGATGGGTTTTAAACTTTCGGTCGCAGGCGGGCTGGATTTGGCGACGCTGGATTTCTTTGCCGGCCTGCCGATTGCAGTCTTCATCATCGGCCGCGCGATTCGCGAAACCCCGGATCCGGCTGCCACCGCGCGCACGTTCCAGGAGCGGCTGCGCGAGCTGTGGGGGTCGGCGGAAGGCTGACCGGCTTCGCTCTTTCGAACGCTTCGATCGCAAGCGGTCTTCGTTAAGAGCCGCCTCGGGAAGCCACAAGATGTCATCCCGAGGCGCATGCGAAGAGCGAGCACCACGACGATGTACTGAGGGGCTTCGCGCATGGCGGACAGCCCGCAGATCACGCCCAGCGGGGCATTCCTCACCCGGCGGGATCGGAATGACAGGATTCGGGCCTCACCCGAGCAAGGCCAAGGGAACTTTCATCGTCCGCAAGGCATCGCCGCCCGGGCGAGAATTGCAACCTGATGGGTTCTGGGAATGGTAGTGTTCGCGTACGAAGTGTGTGAGGTGGAACTACAGTGGCCGGAGCACGCGGTCGGCGCGCAGCTGCTTGAACCAGAGCGATGCGCCGCGCGGCATCGATTCGAGAGCCGCTTCCTGCCAGGCGCGCACACCAAGAGCCTGCACGGTCTGCGGCCGGTAGCCGACGGAGCGCCAGGCTCCGACGTGCTGTGCGAGGTAGGGTGGCAGGAAGAGCAGGGAGGCTTCGCTCTGCAGTTCGGTTGAAGCGGTCTCGACCTCTTCCATCAGGGCGGGAATGGCCTCATCGAGCGGAAGCCCGGACTCGAAGTACATCTCGTCGATCCGGGTGACGAGGTTTTCGACCTGCCAACCCGCCAGTCCGGCGATTTCGTTGGACCGAATGATCAGCAGGTAGGCCTTTTCACCAAAAGCCGCCATGACATCCTGGCGGGTCATACGTTTCTTGCCGTGCGTGACCTGCGTGATAAAGCGGGCGATATCATCCGCGTCCTGCGGTCGACCGCGTCGCACGATCAACTCGCCTGGACGGACAACCGGCGGCTCGGGCAGGAGCGGCTCCTCCGGTTTGGGCAGCTTGTTCCAGGCTTCCTGCACCTGTTCCCAGGTGCTGTCGAACGAGCCGTTGTTGCGGATCACAATCTTGGCTGCCCGCAGCTTCAAGGCCTGGGGTGATTGGGCGGCGATCCGCTGGCGGGCTGCCGCTTCCGACATGCGGCGTTTGTGCATCAGGCGAGCGATCTGCAGTTCCGCCGGTGCGTCAACCACCCAGATCGTGTCGCATCCGGCCGCCAGGTCCGATTCGAGCAGCTTGATCGCTTCGATGATGACAATGCTCTGTTTGGCACGCCGGATGAGCAGATCGACGGCATGGGCGACGAGCGGATGGACGATCGCTTCCAATTTGGCGAGCGCGTTCGGATCGGTGAAGGCAATTTTCGCCAGCTTGGTGCGATCGATCTGGCCTTCCTGATCCAGGATCCATTCGCCGAACGTTTTCAGCACCAGCGGATAGCCAGGCGCGCCTTTTGCCATGGCGCGATGGGCAAGCGCGTCGGCATCGATGCCGTACGCACCCAGGTGTTCAAGCATCTTGCGTACGACGCTCTTCCCGGTGGCGATATTGCCCGTCAGTCCGATGACGTACTTGCCTGGCCAGCGGCTCAAGAGGGTTCCTCCCTGCGAGGGGTTCGAAATTTGATTCTAGCCGCGCCCCGGTTCGATGTCAAAGCTTTGCTTTTCATTCTGGCCTCGCGTGGAATACCTGAGATCCCACGGCCAGGTACAGGTCATTGGGCGGTCCGAGGGTCATCGAGCTGATTTCACCGTCAAACGGTTCCTTCGGGAGCAGCTGAGCCTGATAGACCAGCCGCATGCTGTAATGGAACACGCTGTTGCTGAGCAGATCGAGAAAATAGAGCGCTGGTTCGGGAGGTGCAGAATAGGCCATCTCCACCGGGACAGCACCGGAGATCTGAGCCGTTGCCTCGAATCCGGGGCGTTCATCCTCGAAATAGGGCTTGTCGTCGCACTCCACGCGAATCCGCCGGCTGCCATCCTCCTGCCGGGGTCCGACCGTGCGCCGGCAGCGGTCGAGTCGCCCGTCGGCATACAGGATGACGAGCTCGTCCTGCGCCAGTGCGAGGTCGATGGCACCTTTCAGGTCCCGGACCTCCTCCACGAAATAGAGCTCGGGGTTGCCGCTGAACAGCCCACCGGTGGCTTCGTAGATCCAGACCGCGTTCAGGACCGGGTCGAGCACGTAAAGCGACTCGCTGTACACATCGATGGCCTGGATCCGCCCCCAGCCGAGATCGGGAGTGGTGAGCTGCGCCAGGGCCGGTTGGCGGTCGGGCGCGCAGTACAGCAATGTGCCATCGGCGTCGATGGCTACGATGCCCTCCGCTCCCAGCGCGCCGGGAGCGGGCTGGAGCACGATGTCGATCGGCGGGCCCAGCTCCGGGAATGGATTCGAAGGTCCCAGGCAGTCGAAGGTCGAGTCAATCTCAAAGCCGCGTTCGGGAGCTCCCCAGGCATGGCGGATAATCCGATTGGCGGAATCCAGCACGAAGAGGTCGGTAGCGGAAGCGGCCAGCGCCGTAAGCTCGGCATCGCTTCCAAAGCCTCCCCGAACGACGGGTTGGAAATCAAGCCGCTTGACCAGGTTCAGTTCATCGAGCGCGCCCTGCACCTGTGTGCGAAGTTCTTCGGCCGAAGAACTCTGGCCGTAGTTGGCTGCCAGATCCAGCATGCGCATGGCCTGTTCCCAGTCGCCCCGCGCTTCCTGCGCTGCGGGCCGGGTCTGGGCCAGAGCTGCCGATTGGATCGCCTGGTCGAGGTAGCTTTGGAACTGCTCGCCGCGGCCGCGCCCGTAGTAGATGAGGGCTGCAATGGCCACGATGATGAGCGGAACAACGACCGATGTGGCGATCAGGATTCGACGCGAGAGCGCATCGGGCTCCAGCGGTTCGCTCAAGCCCGGCGCCATGCGGCTGATCAGGTTGGAGAGGAGCGTCAGGCCGCGCACGTACAATCCGGTCAGGCCGCGGCGCAGTGGATCGAGGTACGGTTTCAGGCCGCTTGAGGTCCTGGGCTGCCGCATGCCGATGGTGCTGCCGCGCACCCGGCCGGAGGTTTCGGGAACGGGTTCTGGTGCGCTTCCACTTCCCGAGAATACCGGCTGAATTCCCGCTGAGCCCTGGGGGACAATTCGAGCCAGGATGCCGGTCAGATCCTGGTCGCTGGCCGCTACCAGGCGGTCCACGGCCTGGTCGAGTTCGAGCGTGCTCAATCCGGAAAGGGTTGCATCGGACCAGATTTCGGACGAGGAGGTTGTGAGAATGATCAGATCGGACGGTTTCACTTCCAGGTGGTAGTAGCGGATGTGCGGTGACAGGCTGATGCCAAGCGGTCGCTGTGCGGCTTCCTCGGATGTCATACGGGTCACCGAGCCCGGGCGGACGAGAACGGCCTGGCCCAGACCTACCTGCCCGATATAGAGGTCCATGCCGCGCAGCACCGCGCAGAGCACGTAGCCCTGGAAGGCCGTGGACTGTTCGCTGGTCTGGTTGGCGTCGATGACCTGGTCGTTGAGTGCGGCGATCGCCTCCCGCATTGCGGCGGTTACCGATCCCGGTGTGGTGTAGTATGCGGCCGAGGCGAGGCTGGCCAGATGATCGAGATGGCTGGGTGAGGCCGGGCGTGCGCCCTCCAGATTGATGTTGAGAAATAGATAATCCTGATCGCGCCCGCGCGCTGACCGCCGTGGGGCTGTCTGGGCGAGCGTGCCCGGAGGGGAGGTCATACGGGCTCCGCCGCCAACGATGTGGAGCAATGCGACATCAGCTTCGAACATCTGGGACATAGCGTGTATTGTACAGAAACGGATTCCGGCTCGCAATCCATGATGCAAGTTGCTTGCCGCGGCTGGTAGAATTCAAAACACGTCGAATGGATTCGCCCATGCAGATCAAGTTCATCCATGACGAGCAGACGTTCCATGCCCTTGCCGGCGATTGGGATCGGCTGCTCGAGAACAGCGTGACTCGGGTCCCGTTCCTGCTGCATGCATTCCAGCGGACCTGGTGGAGCACGCGCGGCGGTGGAGAATGGCCCACGGCGGAGCTGTTCCTGGCGCTCGGCCAGGAAGATGATGGTGAAGTCTCAGCGATCGCGCCGCTCTTCCTTGCCCGCCAGGCGGATGGAGAGAAGGCGCTCATGCTGCTGGGCAGCGTCGAGATCGCGGACGTGCTGGATTTCATCGCGGCCGAGGGGGAACTTGCAGGGTTCATCCCGGCACTGCTGGAAGCACTGGAGTCGGTTGAGGGCTGGGACCGCCTGGAGCTGAGCAATCTGCTGGAAGGGACACCAACGCGGGCCGTCGTGCGAGAGGCGGCCCGGGCGCGCGGCTGGTCGACCGAGGATATTCAGCTTCAGCCCGCTCCCTATGTAACGCTGGGAACTTCCTGGGAGACGTACCTCGAGGCGCTGGACAGCAAGCAGCGGCGCGAGTTGAAGCGCAAGCTGCGCCGGGCAGACAGCTACCCGGTCAGTGTCGATTGGCGTCTCGTTGACTCCGGCGCCGATCTCCATGATGAGATAGACGCATTCCTGCGATTGATGGCGATGGATTCCCAGAAGGAAAATTTCCTTACAGAAAGCATGCGCAGGCACTTCCACCTGCTGGCGGAGGCAGCGGCGGCGGAGGGGTGGCTGCAGCTGGCGGTGCTGGACGTAGCCGGCGAACCGGCGTTTGGCTACTTCAATTTCGATTTCAACGGGAAATTGTGGATTTACAATTCAGGCTTTAACCCGAATCACGCCAGCCTTTCACCCGGCTGGGTGTTGATGGGTCACCTGATCCAGTGGGCGATTGAACAGGGCCGGCACGAGATCGACTTCTTGCGCGGGGATGAGGAGTACAAATACCGGCTCGGTGGGGTGGATCGCTTCGTCACCCGCCTGACAGTCCGGCGCTAGTTCAGGCTTACCACGGCCAGAGCCCGGTCCACCAGATCACGGCCATACCAATCAGTGTCAGCAGGACGAGAATTAACAAGGCAGGTATCAGGCGGCGCACCCGTCCCGGACGCGGCGGGGTAAGGTAGTCGGCGATCGATTCCGGCATCCCCAGAATGACCAGCGTGATGTTGTCCAGCCCACCGCGCTGCAGTGCCAGGTCGAGAAGCGTCTCGACCGCCAGTTCGGGCGGGCGGGTGTGGAGAGCGTTGTAGATTTCCTGATCCTCGACCATGTCGGTCAGTCCATCCGTACACAGCAACACCTGATCTCCGGCCCCGAGCACCACTCCCTGGTTGGCGATCGCCCGGGTTTCGTTCGTGCCATCCTCGAGCTGCATGCGAAAATCGGGATCCGGCGGCTGTTCGCCGCCAATATGACGGCGCAGGATGTGGGACTGGGGGTGATCAAGGGCCTCTTCGGGGGAGATGATCTCATACTCGATCGCTTCCTGGATCCAGGTGTGATCGATGCTGATCTGTCGTAAACGGCCTCCGCGCAGCAGGTAGATTCGGCTGTCCCCCACGGTCGCAGTATAGAGCCGGGCACCGATGATCATGGCCAGCGCAAGGGTTGCGCCCATTCCGCTTCGATCGACGGATTCTGCAGCGGCCTCCGAAACGGCCTGGTTGGCGAGCAGCACTGCGCGCTTGATCTGCTGGGTGGGATCATCTCCTTCAAACGCTTTCAATTCTTTCAGCATCGTCTCGACGGTTATCTGGGCAGCCACTTCCCCGGCCTGATGCCCTCCGATGCCGTCCGATACGATCGCCAGGAGAACCGGCGCGGCGGTCTTTTCGAGGCGGTAGCTGCGCACGGCGTAGCGGTCCTCATTGTTCTGGCGCTGCAGGCCCGCATGGCTGCGGGCGGCTGCGATGAGGTGGGGTTGATCGGAATGGATCATGGTTCTTCCTTCCCCTCACCGGAAGGTGTCCGGGATGATTCGCGCTCCGGAACAACCCGGACGGGGCGCGGTGCAGGCGGATCGACATACTGGAATCGGAAGGCAACGTCTCCGAGATGTACGAGGTCGCCGTGTTTCAATCGTAGGCCGGATTTTGGAACCTCACGGAAGTTGACCCAGGTGCCGGCCGTCGAGTCCTGGTCGCGAATCAAGTACTCGCCATCTGCCTGGCGGATCAGGCGCGCGTGCAGCCGATCCACGGACGCGTCTTCGATCGGGATGGCCGCGAGCGAGGGATCCCGCCCGAGCACCGTATCCATTCCGATCAGCGGGATCACTTCAGACTCGTCGAGTTCTCCGGTCAGCGGGACGAGCACGGCCTCGGTTGGTTCCTCGGGCAATTCCCGCTGCAGGGCGGCGCGCCGCAGGACGCTCGGCTGCGGTTTGGGCTGGGCCTCCTCCAGCGGTCGCAGCCGCGGACGCCGTCCGCTCAGCATGATGGATGCCAGCGCAATGCCGACCACCAGCACCGCCAGTGCCGCCAGCAGGGAGCCGAGCGCCGGCCGAATGGCTGTCAGGCCGCCCGGAGGCAGCTGGACTTCCAGCGCGATGCGGGCCGGGAGGGAGCTGCCCTTCAAGCCCAGCGAATCGACAACCGTAACCTGCAGAGTGTGCGTGCTGGATTCGAGCAGCCCGCTGATGTCCCAATCCAGACTTTCAAAGGGCGGCTCTGCTCGCTGGGCGACGACGGTGCCGTCGACATACAGCTGGCTGAGCTGGATTGCACGCGAGTAGCCATCCGGGAATCGAATGGCGTACCGCACCGTAAGCATAGTCGGTGGGATCGATTCCGGTGAGATCTCCGGATCGTCCGTCGAGCGTCGGATCGATGACGGCACCCCCAGGAGAGTTACTTCCGCCGGCTGGATTTCGAGCACGAAGGTGCTGCTGGCGGCAAGTCCCTCACCGGCTCCGCTCGCAAGTTCGACCCGAACTTCATGCGGACCTGACTCGGATGCGCGCGAGGTGTAGCCGAGTTCATACTGTTTTCGGCTTGCGGTGATCAAATCCGCCAGTTCCGAGAGCCCTTGCGTCTCATCGAACCGGATCAACCTCCCGCCGGTCTCCTGCGCCAGCCGCTCCAGAATCTCGACCTCGGGTTGATCAGCTTCTTCGATCGGGCCGATCAGGACTGGATAGATCACGGTTCCCGTGCTGCGGGCGCGCGTGATGATGTTGGTGAGCGGGATGTCGCGCGGTTGGCGCAGCAGGGAGGTGATGAAAATCATACTGCTTGTCATGCCCGGGTGCGAGGCCGGTTCGCTGGTGAAGTCCAGCGCCCGGAACAGCAGTTCATAGCCGGTGTCCACTTCACTGAAGGTGGGTGTGGTCTGATCGAGCGTGCTGGCGAGTTCGGCTGTGCTATCGCTGTGGGCTACAAGCACTCGTTCGCTGTCCAACAAGGTCAGATCATCGAAATTCAAGCGGGTTGCATCCGGACGGCTCCACCAGGCGAGCAGCGCTTGACGGGCCAGCTCGAAACGCGATCGTCCGAGCGAATCCCGAATGCGCAGGCTGGCGTCGGTATTGATGGCGAAGACCAATCGAGCCCCGACCGAAAGCTCGTTAACCGTGAAGCCGGGCAGTGGCGTTCCATCTTCGAAAAGCTGAAAGTCAGCCGGGCCAAGCCCCTCCACCCGTGCACCGTTTTCGTCAAGCACCTGTGCGAAAAGGGACACAATCGGGAAGCTCTCGATGAGAGGATCGGAGAGCTGCATGCGCCAGCTTTCCTGGGCACGGACCACCACGGTGGATGCGATCAGGGGCATGACACTGAGGGAAAAGATTAGGGAGGTCTTGAGCCGCGACCAGCTCATGCGGCCATTGTAGCACGGCGTGAAATGATTGACCGGAGACGACTTTACACCTCCCTTACAAACTTCACATGGCAGGCTGGTACCAATGTATCATCGAAGCAGATCGGAACGGCGGTAGGTTAGCGGTGTTGTTCCCATTGAGATGAAGCGGATTGGCAGGAGTGGTTGCAGAAGGTGGCACTCATGGTCGAAGGCACGAATCTGATTGAAAGGGCTATCCGGATCATCCTGATCGCGGGCTTCGTGGGCGTGCTGTCGGTTGAAGCCTGGCTGCTCGTGCAGGCGCTGCTCATCCCGCGCTGATCCGGCCCCTTCGGCAATCGAAGCGAGAGGCGTTACGCGCCCGGATCTGTTGCCGTCCCACGAAATCGAAAGCCCCCGCGCATACGGCGGGGGCTTTTCTTATTTTGATTTCTCATTCCCACTCGATCGTGCCCGGTGGTTTGCTGGTGATGTCGTAAACCACACGGTTCACTCCCGGCACCTCATTGACGATGCGGTTGCTGATCCGGGCGAGCCATTCGTCCGGGATGCGAGCCCAATCGGCCGTCATGAAGTCATCGGTCGTCACAGCCCGGATGGCGATGGTCTCGGCATATGTCCGCTGGTCTCCCATCACGCCCACCGATCGGACCGGAAGCAGGACGGCAAAAGCCTGCGCGATCGGGATCGATCGCTCGTCTCCGGAGGGATCCCTCCTGCGGGCCCGGGCTCCAAAGGCCTCCAATTCGTGCCGCACGATTTCATCCGCTTGACGCAGGCGCGCCAGGCGTTCGAAGGTGACCTCCCCCAGGCAGCGCACCGCCAGCCCCGGTCCCGGGAAAGGCTGACGATCCACCACCTCTGAGGGGAGTCCCAGTTGGCGGCCGACCGCGCGTACCTCGTCCTTGAACAGGTAGCGCAGTGGTTCGACCAGCTCAAAGGACAGATCCTCGGGCAACCCTCCTACATTGTGGTGGGTCTTGATCCGCTCTGCTTTCTTCCGGTCGGGTGAGGTCGTTTCGTACACGTCTGGATAGATCGTGCCCTGGAGCAGGAATCGAGCCGGTCCGATTCGCCGGGCTTCCTGTTCAAAGGTGCGAATAAATTGCTCTCCGACAATGCGCCGTTTCATCTCCGGATCGGTGACACCGCTCAACGCATCGAGGAAGCGTTCCGATGCATCAACCGGATGCAGCCTGGCGCCGAGAAGGGACCGAAAGGTTTCGACCACGGCCTGCGGTTCACCTGACCGCAGCAGGCCGTTGTTGACGAATACGCAGTCAAGCCGATCGCCGATAGCCCGGTGCACAAGTGCGGCGGCCACGGTCGAATCGACTCCGCCGCTGACGCCCGCCACGACCCGTTCATCACCGACCTGAGCTTGAATCCGCTCCACGGCTTGATCGATGATGGATTCCGGAATCCACTCCGGGGCTGCGCCGCAGATCTCATGGACAAACGCTTCCAGGATGGCACCACCCTCCGGCGTGTGCTGCACCTCGGGATGAAACTGCAGCCCGTAGCGACGCCCTTTAGGATGGCCCATGGCTGCGATCGGGGAGTTGTCGGATTGCGCCAGAATCTCGAAGCCGGGAGGTGGTTCATCGATCCGGTCACCATGGGACATCCAGACGATGTGCTGTCCGGCTGCGATCAACGGGTTGCCCACCGGAACACGAATTTGAGCCTGGCCGTACTCGCGCGCCGCAGCCGGGGCGACAACACCGCCCAGCGCCTCGGTCAGCGCCTGCATTCCATAGCAGATCCCGAGGACGGGCAGTCCGCTCTCCAGCACGTAACTCGGAATGCGGGGGGCGTCCTTTTCGTAGACGGAGGCCGGCCCGCCGGAGAGGATGAAACCGCGCGGATTCAACTGCAGGGCCTGCTCGGCCGGGGCGTCAAAAGGGAGGAGTTCGCAGTAAACCCGGGCTTCACGCACGCGCCGGGCAATCAGCTGAGCATATTGCGAGCCGAAATCGAGGATGACGATCGAATCCATCGCGGCTTAATCCGCAAAGATGATCTTGTCGCCGCGCATCTCGGAGATTCGCGCCAGCGATTCGATCGGAACCTCGAGGAAGCTGAGCGCTTCACGGCCTCCCTCGAAGGTCTTCTCGATCAGGGCACCGATCCCGACGACGGTCGCCCCGGCCGCCCGGGCCAGCCGCACCAGGCCGAGGATCGTCTGCCCGGAGGCCAGGAAATCATCAATGATCAGGACGCGCTCCTGCGCTCCCAGGTATTCGGGCGAGACGATCAATTCCACGGTCCTGCCCTTGGTGTGCGATGGCGCCAGGGTGAGAAAAATCTGGTCCGGCATGGTGATGGGTTTGCTTTTTCGGGCATACACGACGGGCAGATTGAGATGCAGGGCCGTGGTGACGGCCGGCGCGATGCCGGAGATCTCGGCGGTAAGCACCTTGGTCGCTTTCACATCCTGGAACCGCCGGGCAAATTCCTGTCCGCACTTGTCCATCAGCACCGGGTCAACCTGATGATTGATAAAGCCATCCACCTTGAGAATGCCGTCGCCGAGATTCCTGCCCTCTGCCAGTATCCGTTCCCGCAGTATTTCCATCTTCTCCTCCTCGCATCGCTCGATTCTACGATGATCGCTTGAACGGGCAAATCAAAGTAAGACCACAACGCAAGCGGACCCACTTGGCATGGCTGAGCTTGCGCTATCCGATACGATCACGAGGGTGACAATCGACATGAATGCCCGTGTGATGAGGAACGCGAGGATCACTCTTTGTTATCATGGAAGGCGTGAAATCAGCGACACGATTGGCGACTCTGGGAACGGTGCTGTTCATTGGTCTGATGGCCGGTGGCTACGCATACAACCTGACATTCGTGCAGCTCGGCCTGGTCGATCTTGGACAGCGCGTGCTGAGGCTGGATCCTTCCCGGGTGGCGGGTGCAATGGCCCTGTTCGCCCTGCTGACGGCCGGCATGGCCGTCGCCCTTGGTTTTTGGATGGATCGCCGTGGGTGGGGGCGCCAATTTTCCACAAAGATGCGGCTGACCTTCGGCGTGCTTGTGCTTCAAACCTTGCTCACGGTCGCCGCGCTCCAGATACGCAGCGTGCAGGCTTTCACAGTCTGGATCATCGCCGCCTCGATCGGAATGGGGGTGGGCGTGCCAAGCACCTTTGGAATGACCGTGGACCTGGTTCCGGTGCGCTGGCGGGGGGGCGCTGCGGCCGCGATTACGGCCGTGGCATATGCAGTCGGCAATCTGCTGGTCGGCTCATGGACGATCGGTGCGTTAGGGCGGATCTTCATCGGTCCGATGGCGGCCGCGAGTTTGGTGATGGGCTGGCTGGTCTTCCGGCCTCCTGCCTGGATCGATCGCCTGGGACGGCAGCACGAGCTCGCCCGGTTTGCCAACGGCCGCTACGTGCGAGGCCTGCAGGAAGACCGCCGGCGTGTGCCGGCCCGTCTGCTGGGCTTGATGGGCTTGATGTTTGCCATTTACTTTATCGACAGCCTGGGTTTCCTGCGGCTGCTTGATACCCCCAGCCTGATGGTGGCGACCTGGCAGTCCCCGGATCTGGAACCCCGGTTCATCCTGGCGATCGTGCACATCACCGCCGCCCTGGTCGGTGGGGTGCTGTATGCGAACGGGGATGACAAGCAGCTCTTTCTGTGGATTTTTGGCGTTTTCGCCCTGACGCACTTGCTCTCAATCGGGAGTTTCTTCTCGCGCAGTGCCTTGAGCACGAATCTGGCCATGCCAATGATGTATGCCATCGCGGTCAGTCTGTACACCGTCGTAAATTTTGCCATCTGGGCGGATATCTCCACACCGGATACGATCAGCCGCAATACCGCGATCGGCGTCTCGATCAGCGGCTGGTTGGCGACGTTCCTCAGCACCGGGCTGGCATTGGTGCTTGACGTGACGACGCAGCGCTACCTGCAGTGGGTCGATGCGCTGGCCATCGTGTTCTTTCTGGCCGTCCTTCTCCTGCTGTATGTCTCCGGAACATCATCGCGCCCAACCGGGAATCGAGCGGGCGAGGAGGACGAGGTTTGAAGCCATTCAGATGGGCCCCACTTTTGCTCCTGCTCTTTCTGTCGGCCTGCCAGTCGGTTTACCAGGGGGTCATCATCCTTGATGGCGAGCAGCGC
>JBJYWH010000298.1:0-10794 GCA_046259355.1 Anaerolineales bacterium | reverse complement strand
GGCAGCCTGACAGAAGGGCTGCCGCTGCCGCTCCCGGAATCGATGCTGGGCGGTTCTCCATCGCTTTCGGAACGATTTCCATCGATGATCCGGCAGGCGATTCTCTTCGCTGTGCTGGGATTGATATTGGAGAAGTTCCTTCCACGCCCGGTCGAGCGGATCGAGCGGACTGTCCGACAATACCCGCTGATGAGCGGCGCCGTCGGGGTCCTGACGGGGATCGTCTCACTGGTGCTGCTGGTGCAGATGGCATTCACCGTGGTCCTGCTGCCGGTCACGATGTTCGGATTGTTACTTTTGTTCTGTGCCGGAGCTTATGGATTGATCGCGCTCGGCGTACGCTGGGGGTGTGAGATCGGGACGCGCATCGAATCCCGGGCTCCCCTTCCTCTGCTGGCAGCGCTTGGCAGTGCAGGGGTGTCCCTGCTGCTTGATTTACTGAATCTGCTCCCTTATGCAGGTGGCGCGCTGAGCGCGTTGATGCTGGCAACCGGATTTGGCGCCGTCCTGCTGACCCGTTTTGGATGGGTGTCGTATCAACCGGTGCGCGATCGCCAGCTGCTGTGACCGCACCCTGCCTTCTCGCTCTGCCCCGGTCAGACCGCTTGACATAGAACGTATGTTCCGTTAGAATACGAACAAGTGTGCGCCTTTGGCAGCACGGACAGAGCTCGAGGCGCCCCGTATTGTAAGGAGGCGTTCATGGCGAAGCGAAAACTGACCGAGCGTCAGCGTCGAATGCTGGATCACATTCAGCATTTTACGGTCGAGAATGGGTACCCGCCCTCGATCCGGCAGATCGGGAAAGCGGTCGGCATCTCATCCACTTCGGTTGTCAACTACAACCTCAACCGCCTGGTGGAGGAGGGGTATCTCGACCGGGACCAGAACGTCTCACGCGGCATCCGCCTGACAGAGAAGCTGATCCGTGCAACAGACACGCTGGGGGATGTTATTCGTGTTCCGCTGGTCGGACGAATTTTCGCCAGCGAGCCTGTGCCGCTTCCCAGCACCGACTCGCCCATCTTTGGTGCCGACGAGGCGATTGAAATCACGCGCGACATGGTGAGCTCCACCGAAGATCTCTTCGCTTTGCAGGTGAAGGGCGATTCGATGGTCGACGCCATGGTGAATGAGGGTGATATCGTCGTCATGAAGCGGGAACTGAACTGGCACAACGGCGATATGGTCGCGGTCTGGATGAACGACACCGAAGAGACCACGCTCAAGTACATCTATGACGAGGGCACGCGCGTGCGGCTGCAGCCTGCAAACCCGACGATGGGGCCGATCTATATCGACAATCCCGAGCGGCTCGAAGTGCAGGGCAAGGTCATGCTGGTGATCCGCCAGCTGAATTAAGCGCCAGGGAGAACTCCGGGCAATCCATCATGCCGGTCGGCCGGATCTTCGGCCGGCCGGTTTCCATTTGCATCAAGCCGTCCGGTGGAAGATCGCGATCAGACGTGGCGCGTCGTCGGTGTAAGGGCTGGAATCGTAATCGCCAAGCGTTCCCGCAAGCTGCAATCCGGATTGCGCGGCCAGCTCGCGAAGCCGGGCGGTGCCACGCAGGTGGAAACGCTGTTCGATATGGATCGGCTCGACAAAACCTTCACGGCTGAGAACCTCATACACCCATGCAACCCGCTGCACGGAACCATCGACCAGCGGCTCCACGGCAGCCCGGACCTGCACGGCACTTTCAGTGGATGGTTCGATGAATTCGTCCAGAATCTCATCCGGGTCAGGTTTTTCTTCTAAGGCTGTGAGGGGATTGGGCAGATCACAGATCAGGTCGGCGCCAGAGAGCAGGTGATCGGCGGTGCAGGCAAGTGCCGCCCGAAAGGCACCGTCTTCGAGAGTCGCCAGCGTGTTGAGGGGGGCCAGTGCCAGCTTGAAGCGTTCCTCTATTGCAAACGACGACAGATCCGCCTCGATCAACGCAACCTGTTCCACGCCCGCGGACGACAGCCTCCTTCGCGCCAGCTCCAGCATGTTCGAATCGTGATCCACCCCTGCCAGGCGGTGCCCGGCCTGCGCCAGCGGCAGCAGCACGCGACCGCTGCCGCAGCCCAGTTCGAGCACCGGGTCCCCCGCTTCCCGGGCGCGTGTGAGCCACAGCGGAAGATCCGCGTCGAAGTCGTGGTACTGCGCATCGTAAAGCTGTGCAAAGGAGATCTTGTTGTGCATCTGCTCCCTCAGCCGGAGCGCTTCCGTTCGACAAACTGTTGGGAAGCTTCGCGATGGGCGGGGGCAGCCCAGAGTTCGGGGAATTCCCTGCGTTCGGCTGCCGCAGCACGGGAAGGGTCGAGCGTGCGCCCGGCACGCAGCATGCGTTTGATGGCGTGGACCGCCTGCGGATCGTACCCGGCGATGGTGTGGGCAAGCTCCTGTGCTTCAGACAGCGCCTGGCCGGGTGGCGCGAGGCGATTGGCGAGGCCATACCGGTAAGCCTCTTCACCCGAGAGCACCCGGCCGGCCACCAACCATTCGAAGGCACGGGCGTATCCCACGGTCCGGAGCAGCCGGAGCGCGCCGCCCCAGGCCGGGCTGATGGCCAGGCGGACGTGCATCAGGCCGATGCGCGCATCCTGCGCGAGCACCCGCATATCACACGCCAGCGAAATCTCTGCCCCGCCACCCATGGCTGCGCCCTCGATGGCGGCGATCGTGGGACAGGGCAGTTCGGCGAGTCGGTTGAGCGCTTCTCCCATCAGCGTCATCAAGCGCACACCGTCGACGCGGCTCAGGTGCTGGTGCAGTTCGGACAGGTCGCCGCCGGCGCAGAAGGACTGAGGATCGCCGGTGAGAATCAGCGCCCGCAGATCATGATCGTCATAGGACTGTTCAATGCGATCGCGAAACTGTTCCATAGCGGACCATGAGAGGGCGTTGCGAACCTGCGGTCGGTTGAAGCGCAGCAGCCCTACTCCCCGGCGATCTCGCTCATAGATGATGTCTGGTTCCATCCTCGAAGCTCCTTGACCGGTGTGGTAGCGGGCCGTATACTCTCTCCTGTGCCGGGGTGTAGCGCAGCTGGAAGCGCGCCGCGTTTGGGACGCGGAGGTCGGCGGTTCAAATCCGCCCACCCCGACTGACTGTTATAACCCCAAGGAACTAGGAGGTTTCGATGCCCGGCGAACGTGTCTCTCGCGCCTCCCGTAAGCTGGATGTCGTGCTGGTCGCAGCCCGGTATCGTCCGCAAACAGCAGAACTCGATTTCGCCCAGGGATATGTCCGAACGGGGCCGATCTGGAGTGATCTGAAGCTCATCCGGCGGGATGAACTGATCGAGAAAGTCAGCCAGGGGAAGAAGGTCGCGGCTGGAAAACCGGTGGACCTGCCGGGTGATTTCGAGCTGCTGGCCCGAGTCGAACTGGTCGGCCAGAACGGGAGCCAGGCCCTGCGCGCGGAGAATTCTTCCGGACCTGGGGACGACCTGGGCCTGCCGCTGGTCTGACGGACGAGGGTGGAGCAGGCTGACTCCGGATATCTTCTTCTTGACCGGCCCATGCCGCAACGGTAGAATGCGGGTGCGCGGGCGTCGCCAAGTGGTAAGGCATCAGCCTTCCAAGCTGACATTCGCCGGTTCGAATCCGGTCGCCCGCTCCTTGACCGCCCGTTCGGGCGGCTTTTTTTCCAGCAGTCGCCTGGATTTCCCTTCCACCGGTCGAACCGGTCTGCTACAATCGAGGCGCAGGGCCCGTAGCTCAGTGGTAAGAGCGGCCGGCTCATAACCGGTTGGTCGTAGGTTCGAATCCTACCGGGCCCACCTTGCGTCGGTTGAGTGGAAAGCCCCGCAGGCGGCTCATGCAATAACCTTCCGGGGTGAAATCATGGCCGCGTGAGGATGACTTGCGTTCGCTTGCTGTAGCGAACGGCGGCAGGTAGAATGGACCGACGAGAACTGGAGTTGCGAACTGCATGGATGCGATCCGCCGATTGATCCGCCGAAAACCCGAAACGCCTCCGGATCAGGCCTCAACTGCGCCGCTCGATCCTTCAAAACTCCCCGAGCCGTTCATCGACCACGTGCGGCAACACCTCCGTTTTGGATCGGCGCAATCGATTGGACGGGAGCGCGAGAAGAATGACGATTCGCTTCTGACCCTCGCTGGCAGTTCGGAAAGCAATGACAACATTCCCGATTTCGGCTTGTTCTGTGTGGCCGATGGCCTGGGAGGCTATGAGCACGGCGCCGAGGCGAGTGCGGTGGCTGTGCGCGTCCTGGCGCAGGGGCTGACCCAGGGGATCCTGCTCGATCTGTTCACGGGCACGGCCTCCAAGGCGCTCACCTCGGTCGAAGACATGGTCACACTGGCTGTTCAGCAGGCCAATCGCGAGGTGCGGGCCAATGCCGAAGGCGGCTCAACGACACTGACCTGCGCGCTTGTGATCGGCGATCGATGTACGCTGGCTCATGTCGGCGATTCGCGCGCCTATATGATCAACGGTTCAAGCATCAAGCAGCTCACGCGCGATCATTCCCTGGTGCAAGAACTGATCGATACCGGTACGATCACCCGGGAACAGGCCGCGGATCATCCCCAGCGCAACGTACTCTGGAATGCGATGGGGAAAGCGCTCGATGTGAAGGTAGATGCGGCCACGCATGCCTTTCCGAGTGGGTCCAGCTTGCTCTTGTGTTCGGATGGCTTGTGGGGGGTCGTATCGGATGAAGACATCCTGAATATCATTCGCGAATCGCTCTCGCCCCAGCTGGCATGTGAGGCCCTGGTTCAGGCTGCCAACGAGGCTGGCGGGCCGGACAACGTAACCGTCGTTCTCGTCCAGCAGCCTTCCGCTCCCGAAGACGCGCGGTGATGCAGGACGCTGGCGCTCCACTTCGCCCCCGTGCTCGGGGGCTTTTTTTATCCATCCATCCGGTTAAAACGAACCGCCGGAAGTGGGGGGGACCATCCGGCGGTTCTTGATCGTGCGGGGGACCTGTCGGCCGTGCAGGGGGGTGACACGGTGGCGACAGGGTGATTCCCCGTTGATGCACCGTCGATACCAGCACATCTCACTTCTTTCTTAGTGCATCGGAAGCAATAATACACCAAAATCGGTCTTAATAACATTAAATTCGAATTAATTCTCGGATCCTTCTGAATCATCCTGGCGGCGGAAGATCTCCAACCATTCCTTGACTTCGTCCGGGTTCATGCTGCCTTCGGGCTTGGCTGGCTCATCCCCCACGGCCGCTTCGTCGAGCACATGCCGGAAATCCTGGCTCGAGATGAGCCTCGCGCCGGCGTGCCGGGCGGCAGCCATGACCTCGTGATCGGAGGAGACCACCGTCCAGTTGGGCGCCTCTCGTCCGATGCGGTCCAGTTCGCTCCGGATGGCGTCGTCGGCCGTACGGGGCGGGCGGGCGAAGCGGATCTGCAGCCAGGCTCCGCGGCGTGATGGCTGGCTGGCGAACCGGCCCTGATCGAAGAAGAGCGTTGCCCGCTGCCGATTTCGCCGGCAGTACGCTTCCATCCTGTCGATCAGCTTTTGTTCGTCATCCGGATCCCGCAGTGTAAGGTCGGGAAGGGCTGCGATCAGGTTGTGTCCGTCGATGAGATACGGCAATGCGACCTCCGTCGACCCGGTCAACGGATCGCCTCATGTAGTGTATCGCCCGCCGAGCTTAACGGTCAATTTCATTTCAACCCATCCTGTGCTATCATCCGCGCCCATGGGAAGCGTGCGGCGCACAAGCTGGAAACCCTACCTCCTTTATCTGCTGCTGAACGTCGTTGTCTCAGCCGTGACGGTCTCGATCGTGCTGGCGATTTTCGGACGCGGGGCGCGACCGCCAAAAGCCACCCCGACGCCGACTATCGACGTCATCGCACAGGTGGCCAGCGCGGTTCCCACCCAAACGCCGACCACCGCACCTTCTCCCACCCCGAACACGTATACGGTCAGGGTAGGTGACACGCTCTCAGATATCGCTGCGGAGCTCGATGTCAGCGTCGAGGCGCTGATGGACGCCAACCGCCTGTCCGACGCGAATGCGCTCACGGCCGGACAGGTGCTGATTATTCCGGAGGAGTCCGCCGCTGGTGGGCAGTCATCGACAGCTGAAACTGTCCAGGCATCGACTCCCACGGCTCCCGTCGCCCAGGGGCGAGTCGAGATCAATGCGGTTGAGAGGCCCGGTGAACTGGCCTCCGAATCGGTCCGATTGCTGAATACCGGCGGCGAGATATCGATGGCTGGCTGGCAGCTGGAAGATGGCGAAGGACACACATATCGCTTCCCGGAGTTCACGTTCTACTCAACCGGCGCGATCGACATCCATACTGCTGCCGGAAACAACACCACCATCGATCTCTACTGGGGGCTCGATCAGGCCCTGTGGACTCCCGGCAAGGTCATCACGCTGCGCGACGCGAGCGGAGAGATCCAGTCGACCTTTACGATCCCATGACACCCATCAAAGCCGGACCTGACAGGCGCCGGGCGATCCCGGCGTGGGAACCGCGGGTCGAGCGCATCATTCGGGAGGCGCAGGAATCGGGCGCCTTTGATCATCTGCCGGGAAAAGGCAAACCGCTTCATCTCCAGCAGGATCCCATGACACCGCGTGCATGGCAGCTTGCCTACCACGTCCTCCAGAACGCCGGATACAAACCGGATTGGATTGAGAAGCGGAAGTCCATTGAGCTCGATCTTGAGTCGGCGCGGGACGCTTATCACCGGTCACGATCGCTGGCACACACTGGCGCAGCGCGCCAGGCTGCAGCAGATCGGTTCCGGCGCGAACTGGAATCGATCAACAAGCGTGTGGACGTCCTCAACCTCGAGGTTCCTCACCCGGTTTTTCAAATGCATCGTCTGCGGTTGGATCATGAACTGGCCAGGGTTGGCGACGAACCTTAAATGAAAATGCCGGCCCGCAGGCCGGCTGATTTCGATGTGCGAGCGGCTTCAGGATTCGCTCTTCTCTTCGGGTTTTTCTTCGGCCTCCGTATCTTCCTTCTGACCCTCTTGAATTCCTTCGCGGAATTCGCGAATACCGCGACCGAATTCACCGGCAATCTTGCTCAACCTTCCAGGGCCGAATAGCAAGACGATGATGAAGAGAATGATGATCAGTTCCCAACCGCGTGGCAGACTCATTTGGACCTCCCGCAAATTTACTGGACCCATTATAGCATTCCTGAGCGTGCACGGGTGAGGTGGAATAGGTGATATTCCTTGCGCCGCCTGACGCGCTTTGATACACTCGCCACTGCAATCGGCCGAGCGGAGTAATCTATCGTTTGCAGCCAGCGCGCCCGGGTCCGCGAGGAGCTTGATGACATACGCTCTCTACCGTAAATGGCGTCCCCAGAAGTGGGAGGATGTTGTCGGGCAGGACCATGTCGTGCAGACCCTGCGCAATGCACTTCGGAGTGGCCGTCAGGCGCATGCCTATCTATTTGCGGGGCCGCGCGGCACGGGCAAGACGACCACCGCCCGCCTGCTCGCCAAGGCCCTCAACTGCACACACGAACCGATCGCGGACCGCCCCTGCGGCGTCTGTGCCAACTGCCAGGCGGTGGCAGAGGGCCGTTTTCTTGACCTGATCGAGATTGACGCCGCGTCCAATACCAGCGTGGATGACGTGCGCGATCTGCGCGACCGGATCAACTTCGCTCCCAACGAAGGTCGATATAAGGTCTATATCATCGATGAAGTACACATGCTCTCGACGGCGGCGTTCAACGCCTTGCTGAAGACGCTCGAAGAACCGCCGGAGCATGCGGTTTTTGTTCTCGCGACGACCGAGGTTCATAAAATCCCGGCCACGGTTCTCTCCCGCTGCCAGCGGCACGAGTTCCGCCGCCTGCCCGTCTCCACGATGGTGGCATATCTCCAATCCCATCTAAAAGAGGAATCGATCGAGATCGAGCCGGCTGCGCTCGAACTCATCGCCCGCCAGGCGACGGGCAGCATGCGCGATGCGATTTCGCTGCTGGACCAATTGGCCTCTACCGGCCAGCGGGTGACGCTGTCCCAGGCGGAGGACGTTCTTGGAACGGCGGCCAGCGAATCGGTGCGCGCCACCGTGCGCGCGATCGTCGCCGGCGAAGCCGGCCAGGGCTTGAGCGCGATTCATGCCGCGCTGGATCGGGGAGCCGATGCGCGCCAGTTCGCCCGGCAGGTCGTCGACCTGCTGCGCGGCCTGCTGCTGGCAAAAATGGGCAACCGCGAATTAATCGATGCCACCCCCGAGACCCGGGCCGAGATCGAGGACCTGGCATCGGCGTGCAGCACCGCATTGGTGCTGCGGGCGATTAAAGCATTCGGCGCCGCCGCTTCGGACCGACGCACGACATGGATGGCGGCACTGCCGCTCGAGATTGCGCTGGTGGAGACGCTTGCGGCTGACCCCGGCTCGGATCCGCCGCCAACCGCACAGAGCTCGCCTGTCTCCAGGCCGGCTCCCCAATCGACGAAACCGCCAGCGGACGAGGGCGGAGGCGAAGGTGATCAAGCCCGGGCGGAAGCCCGACCGGCGGGTCGAACAACGGAAGCCGAATCCCACGGTGAAATCAGCTTTGAGACGATCGTGGAGCACTGGCGCGAGGTCCTTCAATCGGCACGCAAGCGTGACCCGCGCGTGCAGGCGCTGTTGAACTCATGCCGACCCCTCGGGTTGGAAAAGGGCAAACTGGTGATCGGTTTCAGCAGCGACCTGTTGCGTGAGAAGATGGAAAAGGAGCATAACCTGTCGATCGCTTCCCAGGCGCTGGCAGAGGTCTGTCAGATGAATCTTGGCTTGCGCTGCCTGCTCACGGAAGCCTGGCAGGGCGGCCGCGAGAATCAGCCGGCTGCGCCGACGCCGATGGAATCGGACGGCATGGTCGCGACGGCGATTCGCGAGCTGGGCGCCCAGGTGGTGGAGGTCGAGCAGTGGCCTCCCGAGAACCGTCCGCAAGGTAGTTCAAGCTGAGGCGATCGATTGGAGCAGCGAACGAGGTAGAGATGAGCAAAGGTAAGGGCAGCCGCCCGAGCGGAAAAGATTTGATGTCCCAGATGCAGAACCTGCAGGAGCGCCTGGTCAAAGCGCAGAACGACCTGGCGAGCGAGATGGTGGAAGCCAGCGCTGGCGGCGGCGCGGTGCTCGTGCGCATGAGCGGCACACAGGAGTGCCACCAGGTGGTGATCGACCCTGCGCTGGTGGAGAGCGGTGATGTCGAGATGCTGCAGGACCTGCTGATGCTGGCCATCAACCAGGCGATCCACGACTCGCAGGTGATGGCTGCACGCCGGCTGGGCCCGCTGGCCGGTGGTGTGGGTGCGCTGGGCGGGGGGGTATGAGCAGCCGTCCACCCGAACCGGTTGAGCGCTTAATCGAGGCCTTCGCACGCCTGCCGGGCATCGGTCCCAAGACCGCCTCGCGCCTGGCTTTTTTTCTCCTGCGGGCACCCGAACAGGAGAGCCTGGAGCTGGCCGAGGCGCTGAAGGAGATGCGCACCCAGACGCGGCTTTGCTCGCAGTGTTTCAACATCACAACGGCGGGTGTCGATCCGTGTCTGCTGTGCAGCGACCCGGCCCGTGATGCCAGCATCCTGTGCGTCGTCGAGGAGCCGCTGGACGTGCTGGCGCTCGAGCGCACCGGCGTTTACCGCGGCCGCTACCATGTCCTGCATGGCGCACTCTCTCCGGTGGAAGGTGTCGGCCCGGAGGATCTCCGCATCCATGCGCTGCTGCATCGATTGGAGGCGGGCCAGGTGCGGGAGCTGATCCTGGCGACGAATCCCACGCTCGAGGGCGAGGCGACGGCGATGTATTTGAAGGCGCAGCTGGAGGAAAGCGGGCTGCGCATCACCCGGCTGGCACGCGGGCTGCCCTCCGGCGGCGACCTGGAATACGCCGACCTGACGACCCTTTCGCAAGCCCTTTCCGGCCGGTCTGAACTTTGAGATTATAAGATTTCGAGCTGGCTTTTCATGATCCCGCGCGCCGCGGGATTTTTTCGATCGGCGGCCGATACCCGCCGGAAAGCGTGCGCTTCGATCTGTGGGACACAACCTTAAAGAAACGCCACCCGGTGCGCCCCGGCAGATCCGGCAGGCACAGTCGCCCACGGACCTTGACACCGGTTGGCGGCGGGTTATAATATGAACGATTCAACGCACCGGTCTCGCCCGGTAAACGGGAAGACCTTGACAAGTGAATATGGTCATAGGCTTGAAGGACCAAGTAAGCTAGGTCGCGGGAGACCGGGCCTCGCCGATGTTGGCACGTTGAGCATCGGCTTTTTGTTCCCTTAACCCTTGACAGCACTTGTGGCGGGTGGTACCATGCCCCGCTCTGGAAGCCGCACCTTAACAACTGAAGAGTGATAGGAAGCACCAGAAATCTGTGGACCCGGTCAATGTTGACCTAATCTACATCTTCGGATGTGGAGAAAGTCTTACGGAGAGTTTGATCCTGGCTCAGGATGAACGCTGGCGGCGTGCCTAATACATGCAAGTCGAACGAGACCCTTTGTATTCGTACGAAGGTGTTCTAGTGGCGAACGGGTGAGTAACACGTTGGTGACCTGCCCCGAAGAGGGGGATAACCCTTGGAAACGAGGGCTAATACCCCATGTGTTCCAGAGTGTTAGAGGACTCTGGAAGAAAGGGAGCAATCCGCTTCGGGAGGGGCCTGCGGCCCATCAGCTAGTTGGTAGGGTAACGGCCTACCAAGGCGACGACGGGTAGGGGGCCTGAGAGGGTGGTCCCCCACACTGGAACTGAAACACGGTCCAGACACCTACGGGTGGCAGCAGTAGGGAATATTGCCCAATGGACGAAAGTCTGAGGC
>JBJYWH010000297.1:0-10635 GCA_046259355.1 Anaerolineales bacterium | reverse complement strand
ATAAACACCTCTGCAATATCGATGGCTGCCATCGCCGCACCGCGCGCGGCGAGAAGGCGGGTGCTGTACCCCTCCCCACACCCGATGTCCAAACCATAAAGCCCGCGCACATTCGGAAGCAGGTCAAGGAAAGCCGGAGTGTTGAAGTGGTCACGATAGAAATCATAGCCAGCCCGGGCCATCGCGGTCCAGGTCGAAGCGATAAGATTCCAGTGCTTTCCGACCCGCAAGTGGTCCATGAGATTCCCCTTCCCCGGTTCCGTCCACGCATCCAGGAGCCGTTCCTTCGTTTTCGTGATCCGGGATCATGACCGAGCAGCCCGGCAGGCTTTCTCAAGAAAATCGGTCATCCGATCGCATCGAGCGGACGCTGCCTCGAGCATGTTCGAACCAGCCTGTACGGACATCCTGCGGAGAATCGAAATCGGGGATGTAGGGCTTGATGTCCAGCAGGGGCGTTCCATCGAGAACGTCGAGATTGCTGAAGCGCAGTACGTTCTCCTGGATGGCCAGGAGATTTACTACCGATAACCCAATGGGATTCGGCCGGGTGGGAGCGCGTGTCGAAAACACCCCGCGGGGCACCGAATCCAGGAATGGCGTCACGGTCATTTTTGCATTGGATGCTCTGTGCAGATGGTAAATCAAGATCAGATGTGAAAATCCATCCACATCCTTGAGCCCCTCTGCAAACTCGGGAAAGACCTCGGCGTATCCCGGTGCGCTACTCTCTCCCGTCGGCTGTATGGGCATCTGGTCTAAATGGGTGAACGGGGTGTGGATAATCCCTATCGCTTGGTACTCGATTTTCATGGATGAACTCATTCTCCCGATATGATGCCAGAATGGTCAGAATCATTCCCCGGCGCAACCGGGGTCACCCCCGGGGTCTCATCAACCCGAACCGGGTGCTTCTCCTGCCGGCTGCAGGAGCCGAATGATTTCATCTGGATGCCGGGTAGAAAATGAGATGTCGGCCACCGGTCCCACTTTCCGCTTCAATGACACGATAACCCGAGAATGTTCGAGAAAATTAAAGGAAGCCCGATACCTGCCTCGTACAACCATGAAGTGGATCCCGGCCCCTCCGTACTTCGCCAGGAGCGGAGGGTCATCATATTCTACTGCCTGGATGTTCGATCGCGGGATGGTCCACGAGAAAACACCGAATTGGAGCTTTATCCATTGCGGCGTGATGCGTGTTACCAGGATTCGGTAATTAAACGCGTAGAACAGGAAGAAGAGAAACAGGACGATGAACAGGATGCGCAGAAACGCCGAACCACCGCGGGCAAGCATCCAGATCGATAGCGCCAGAAAGACCACGCAGAGGCCGATGAATAATCCTTCCGTCACGCGGGAGGACAGCTTCTCCTTATAGAGCGTATCGTTTGTCATGATCGCACTCCTGTGCTGAGCGGCTCATCCGTCATAGATCAACCGGGGTCAGCGCACCTTCCGATTCCCCGTAGGACCATCCATCAAGATTCGGTGGCTCGATACCCAGATCGCTGAGCATACTGCTGATTTGCTCACGATGTTCGGCCGCATGGTTAATCGCCTGGATGAGCACCACCCACGGTTCAACCAGATACCCATCACTAGTATGCAAACGCTGGCTGAGAAATTCGCTGGGCTCCCGTTCCAGCATTGCCAGCAGGCCAGCGCCGCTGACCCGCGCGGCTTCTGCCAGGTCACCGAACGCCATGGAGCTGCTGGTTCTCTTTTCCACGGGAAATGTGAGCAGCGATAGGTAACCTTGCTGGGCGCGAACGAGATGAAGCAAGGTTTCGCGAATGCTGCCTTTCGTGCTGGAACGCGGATCGGCATCCAATTGGACGTCGGGAAGGTGCGCGCACAGCTCGATCATTTTCTTGTTTGCCCAGTTGTTGTGCTCGAACAGGTGATGAAGGACGCTCTCCATGATCCATTCAATCCGTTCAGGGATTGCGCTTTAGAATTGATTGACTATGCGCAACCCTAGCCTTGCTTTACGGTTCCGTTGCTCATCGAAAATTCCGAATAAAGCTGGATACAGCCAGCAGGGTCCAGCCGACGATCCCGCTGAACGCCAGCAAGCGTACGAGCACCGGCCATGAGGATTGCCAGATCAACAGCCCTACCAGGATGGGAAGGAACAACACCCACACGAGAATTTCCATGACCGGAGGCAGCGCTCGAACCCAGCTCCAAAGCTGGTCCAGCCAACCCCTGTTCGCAACCAGGGCGATGGCAAAGCCGATCCACAGCAGCGCGAAGATCGCGGCGGCGTAGCTGCTGAGCACGCGTGCGAAGGTGCCATTCCAGAACGTCGAGTCTCGCATCAGCCCTCTCCTTGTCTGCGGGAAGCGGGTGTTCCCTGCCCTTACGGATCGATGGCAATCCGTGACCTATCGAACGTTCTGCCTCTTCCTGGCGAACTCCATCCGCGATGTCATACATGGTCGAGGGATCCATGCGTTCGAAGCGACAGGCCGACTCAAGCCCCCGAATCGGCCAACGCCCGACTTAATATCTCCCGGACAACGTCTGATTTCGCATCCGCATAGTGCTGCGTGTACTTCCAGGTTCGGGCAGCCAATTCACGCTTCGTCTGCTCGTAAAGGTCTCGATCTTCACGATGGGATCGCAGCCAATCGCGAAAAGCCAGCATGCGGGCCACCTCCTCGCATCCTTCGGAAAATACATGCAGGTTGGCCTTTCTATCCGTTCCCTTAAGCAGGCGGTGCTCATACCAATCCGGTTCACGGATGTGCAGGGTGAACCCCTGGCTTTCCAACGGTGGCACATAAGACTCTTCATCTGCAGAATTTTTCACCACCAGAACCATATCGAGGATCGGCTTTGCAGATAATCCTTCAACCGACGTAGACCCGACGTGCTCAAGCATCAAGACCCTGTCACCAAGAACCCGGCGGACTCGTTGCGCCAATTGCTCGTATCGGGATGGCCAATTCGGATCATAGGGATCAAGGTGGATCCTGCCGTTCAACTGCGGATGATCGCCAATCGTCACTGACTGAATATAATCTTCAGGCGTCATTTGTGCGCTTACTCCATGCTTCGATTTGTCGGGGGCATCCATATGCCGAATTCCTCCAGCAAGCCTCGAGATCCCCGGGGGAAATACGAGGGAACAACGGTAACAACGGGTGAAATCTCACTCCTTCATTGGGAAGGCGCCAGGATCCATACCGTCCAATACCTCCGGGGTGGTAATAACTTCATCCGTGAATGACGACATGACCTCGGAAGGTTTTGAACCCGGCCATCCGGTGAACACCCGGGAGTGTTATTCGGTCATGAAGCCCTGCAAGGTACACTTGCTTCAGGCCTCGAAGTGCCTGCACCCACAAGATGAAATCCGCGCAGCTCACCGAGAATTGTATGGATTTCGAGGCGGCATCCTTAATAAGACCCGGTCGATCCATGCTCATACGCTACGCGCAAGCAGGATCATCTCTTCACGACTGCTTCGAGTCTAGCGCCTTGCTACAACGAGCAGCAGGACGAGAGGCAGCAGGCCGCTGGGGCAACAACCCCAGGGGAACTTGTCGCTGCTTACCGGGCCGCAACCCCCGAGCAGAAAAGCTGCAAGACCAAGAAACAGGAGCACGAGAACGGCATTTCGGACGAATCTTGGGTTCCAATGCTTCACTTCTGCACCTCCTTGAGGGTGGAAGTGTGTCGAGAGTCTCCATTGGGCCTGGATTTTCCTGGCTATCTCGCCTCGTTGATGTCCCATTCCGCCACGATATTCGTGCAGCAAGTTCTGGGCAGGATCCTTGTGATGTCAGGCGGTGGATTCGTCCACCTCTTCGGAACGAGATTCCTTCACCGTATCGAATCCTTGCCAGATCATGAATGGAACCATCGCCAGGCCAGCAGCCGGATCAGACCACCATAATCCAAACCATGAATGAAGAAGCAATCCAAGCAGAAGCGTGGCTGACAAATAAGCACACAGCCATGTCTCCACGGCATCCGCCTCCAGGGCCTTGCTCCCCATCTCTCGCCCCGTTCGCTGCTTGGCATACGCAAGCAGGGGCATTACCAGGAGCGAGGCGATGGCGAGAACGATACCGACGGGCGATTCGTTCGGTATTTCATGGAGAATTAATGACCGAATAGCATCTTGTAGAACCCAGGCCGCAAGCAGGAAAAATGTGATTCCGACGAGAAAATGAGCTCGTCGGTCGGCAGTATCGCTTTCCTCTGGGCTCGCGGTGGGGCCGACGCGTATCAGCCTCCAGAAGACGGCCACACCTGAAGAGACCTCGATCAAGCTGTCCGCTCCAAAGGCAAGCAGCGCTGTGCTGCCAGCCACAGCCCCTGATCCGATGGCGATTGCCGCCTCGACGATATTCCACAGGATCGTAAACCCTTCGAGCCGGGTAGCCCTTCGATGCAATTGAACGGACCTGGAAGATTCAGGATGGTTTTGATTCACCTCAATACCTCTGCATACCTATTTGCCATCTCGCACTCGCAAGCGCAGGCGGCGCTCGTAGATCGCATGAGAACAGCGAGAATTTCGATCCACTTGATTTCCCTATTCAAATCTTGAACCCAATTGTGATTTTTCTGGATAGGACATAACCCTGCCCGACGCCTCGGCTGAAAGGTTTACCAGGGAATGGACTGTCTCCTAAACTTTAAGTGAGCCGCGAAATCCCCTTGCGCCATAGTATGATTCGGCGCCGTTGTGATACACGAAGACCGTGTTGTAGCGGCGATCGCAAAAGATGGCGCCACCGAGTTCACGAATATCCGCCGGTGTCGCCACCCAGCTGGATGTTTTCGTATCGAACTCCCCGAGCTTCTGCAGCGCCCGATACTGAGCTTCGGTCAGCAGTTCGATACCCATGGCAGCGGCCATTCCCAGGGCGCTGTTCGCCGGTTTGTTTTCTTTCCTCGATTGCAGGGCTTCATCATCGTAACAAAGGCTTCTGCGGCCGGCGGGACTTTCGGCTGAGCAATCATAAAAGATGAATTCTCGCGTCTTCTGATCCTGTCCGACTACGTCGGGCTCTCCGCCTGTTCGCTCCATTTCATTCAACGACCACAGCTTATCCGGATTCGATTTCAGCTGTGTTAGCACCCTGCCCCATTCAATGCCTTGATGACGATTCATGTTCTGCTCAAAGCGGGCTTCCAATATGCTGAGGAGCTTCTCTTGTTGTTCATCACCCAAAGCTGTTGTCCTGCCTCGGTTTTTCGTCATGGTGTGTAACTCTCTCGTGGGAATCGATGTATCCATCGTACCACTGCTTCTCCCCCTTTCGAACGTTCACGATGCTGGTCCAGGCACATCGGTACCGTTGCCCGGGCAACGAACGAAAGGCAAAAAACACGAGCAGGGTATCCTGCAGACGTGTTGGGCAATTTCAGTTCACCTGATCATCACAGGCGTCAGGCAAGACACCACGGTGCCTGCAGGCCATCCAGATGATTCATGCGAAGCCATTACACGGTTGGCTTCCATTTTCCCTGGATGAACGTGGCTTCAGCTTCTCCGGGCCAGGGCGGCATGGCGATGCAGATAAACTTCAGTTCGGAATCTGACAGGTTTCGATACTGGAAGGCAGTCCCCACGGGTATATCAATAGCCGTTCCAGGCAGGAGAGGGGTAACCAGACCTTCCACACCGTTGTCTCGCCAGATCTCCCCCTGGCCTTCCAGGATATACCAGAATTCACTGACCGTGGCGTGCACGGTTGCACGATTGACTTGATGGGGAGGGACCGTGGAATGGATCATGTTCCCTGTTTCTCCATCAACGAGATAACGAATGTCCGCACCTGCAGGCGATTTCGCGTCGGGCAATTCCGGCAGCATGATGGCTTTCATACATCCCTCCGTGGGGTTTGCCCATATAAAGATGTGCGTTCAATCTCCCGAACCGCTCATCGAGACGAAGGCAGGGATCGGTTGTTAAATCCAAAGCGAGAAACACTTCACCATGGCTATCGGCTCGCTATCGAAACACCCCTCGTGAAGCCCTCGAACTGCGAGGTCGCATGCAGTGGATGCAGCTGTGCTGCGTGGCGATAAAGGTCGGAGGCGACGCGCTGCGAACACCGCCCCGACAGCCATCAGACCTGCGGAGCGTGCCTGCATACGTCGGTTAGCTCGGTCAGGCAGCACAGACCGTAGTCCCGGGGAAATGGAGCGCCGCCCGCGAGAAAACGAGATGCAGCCATCAGGTCGTAATCGCCATGTTTTACAATAGATTGTCTGCCGCTAAACGCCCGGTCAGAATAGCCGTCGGCACGCCGGTCGGGCTGTAGGACCACTGCCCGGCTTTGAGCACATGGGAAAACGGTGTCCTAACCGCTTCGGCGATTCGCAGCATACTGTTCGTCACCGGGATGGGGTATTCAAACGACCAGCCGACAATTGCGCCTTCTGAACTTCCGGACGTGTTGGCGATCGTGATGGGTGTCGCCGAGAAGCGGAATTCAACTTTCTGTGCGAGATGAGGATAGATGCTGCTTGCCAGCACGGCGATCATTCGTTCTTCGGCGGCCGACTTGAATTCCTGGTACCAGCCATCATCGTAGATTTTTTTCACCAGGTCATATTCAAAAAGCGTACTGACGATCAACCCGGTCTTGCCTGGCGGGGCGGCCGCTGGGTCTTTCAACACGGGGATGGAGATTTCAAAAGTGTTCCATTGGAAAAAACGATCCAGCCAGGATAAGATGTCTTCCCGCGAGGTCTGATCCCAATTCAGCAGCATCGTCTTCAATTCAGAACGATGTGTCTCGCCCAGGCCTTCTCGCGATGGCGTGTAAAAGAAGTGACCGTGGGATATATCCCGGAACGTTTCTGGTGGTTCGTCCACTCCCAAATAGACGGTGAAAACGGAGTCTGTCCCACGGCTCGCAAGAATGGCGCCCTTATCCTGTTCAATTTGTTCCTTTTCCGGGGCTGGCAAGCCGTCATACCTTGCGATTCGGTATAACGTCTTCAAGTCAGCAGCCCAGACCAACTCATCGTAGGAATATGGGTTGCCTTGCTCATCCTCGAGCAGACGCCGGTGTACATCCACCCCCGTCACACGGGTCTCCAGTTGAATTTCACATCCCAGCTCCTGCGCCTTCCGTGCCAGTTTGTCCGCCAGCTGTCCGACGCCACCGATCGGATAGAGGTAATCGGTGTACAGATAGAAGTAGCTCAAAGCGAAGAAGGCAGGTGTGGCGCGGAAGAAATGCTGGTCAACAATATCGCGCAGTGAGCGGTTGGGCAAGAGGTCGGCGAGGAAATCTTCCACAGGTCCTCGCATATGGTTGAGGCGGTAGAGCGTCAGCATGAATTTAAAAAACCACGGCACATAGTGACGCAGAAAATATACCTTATCCTGCCGAAAATTATGGAACAGCGGGTTCTCCACCCCGTAGAGAACCCCCATATCGCGCATCACGCGCTGGATTACGTCGATGAGCCGGTCGACCTGGGCCGAATCCTCGGGATAGAGCGCCTTCAGCATGCTGGCATACGCAGCCAGGTCCTCCTTGCGCTCAACATGCATGACGTGATCGTCCACCCCCACCGAAACCGGGCTGGGCACGAAGTCAAGCGAAATGTCCAGTTCGCGCAGCATCGGCAAGATAATGCCAGCGCTCAGCAGGGCCCGCACCCCTCCCTCGAAGAGGAAGCCGTCCTTGGTAAAGGTGCTGACCAGTCCACCACATCGGTCGTTCTTCTCGAGCAGCAGGACATCTTTTCCTGCCCGGGCCAGGTATGCTGCGGCGGTTAGGCCGGCCATGCCCCCACCAACGATAATCACGTCCTTTTTTTTCATTGCAACCTCCCCAAGGAGAGGCTCATCTCCCAGAGACATTGGGCGACCTCACGGTCTCGAGCCGGCGGCGCAAGTTCTTCTTCCCGCGTCAGGTGGAAGAACCGCCCGCTCACACCCTCGATATGGGGCGAGACCCCGAGATAGTAGAGCGCTTCGGCTGATATCCGGGGATTCTGCGAAATCCGGTCGACAAACCGCTGCTTGAAAAACCGGTAGATCATTCCATTCTCATTTCCGGTGTTGGTTTGCACCAGGCCGGGATGCATGGCATTAATTGTCACGCCGGTTTCCCGGAAACGCTCTGCAAAAAGCAGCATGGTCAGAAGCTGACCCGTCTTGGCCGAACCATAGGCCCCCAACCCCGAATAACGCCTCTTCTCCCACATCAGGTCGTCCAGGCGCACGCCCCAGACCGCGAAGCGGTAGCCCTCGGAACTGACGAGGAGAATCCGTCCACGTTCCTGCGAGATCAGTTTCTCGGTGATCAGGTGATTGATCACAAGAGGGGCCAGGTAATGCAGGGCGAAATTCATTTCCAGGCCATCGGCGGTTTCTGTCCGGCGTGAAAGGTACAGGCCGGCGTTGTGGATCAACACCTCGACCGTCTCGTCCATCCCGGCCAGGGCCTGCCCGACCCGCTGCATATCGTCAAGCCGGCTCAGGTCTCCCAGTAGATAGTCGCAGTCCACGCCAAACTCGGAGCGGAGCTCTTCACAGAGGGCAACGCTTTTCCCCTCATCCCGATTGATCGTTAGCAGCTTTGCGCCGTGTGCGGCATACTTGCGGGCTGTGTGATAGCCAATACCCGAGGTGGCTCCCGTGATGACCACCAGCCTGTCGTGAAAACCCTCCGCGCAGCGCTCCGGCTGCGTACGCAGGTTTCGAATCATTTCCCCGACATTGGACCATTCGTATTGAGGCCAATACTTGATGATGGAATGCCAGCGCCCGGCCATGCTCACCCGAAGACCCTCCGCATGAACAGTCGATATATCTTACCAATAACCGGAATATTATCGAAGATATCTCCCCAGAGGTCGTAATAATCCCTTTGAGCGATGATTTTCCCCTGCTCGTTCAGCACCAACCGGCTTGCGCCATGGACAACGGAGGTGCGCGTCTTACGATACAGGATGGTCATCTCCCATTCGAAGGAGATGATGTTCCCTTCCATCATGGGATGCAGAATTCGCATCCTGAGCTCACCGGAGCGGCGTGTCAGCCGCTCAACCATTCCGGTGAAATCCTTAATGCCGCGCAATTCCTGTACTGAATCCTTGAAATGAATATCCTCATCGTAGTAGGGAAGGATGTGAGACCAATCGGGCTTCCCTTCCGGGTTGTAGGTTTGTGACCACAAACGCACAAACTGATCCAGATGGGTTATAGCAAAGTTTTCTTCCACTCCACCGACCGTATGCGCGAGGTTCGATTCCATCGTATCTACACCTACCGATTGGGTCATTCCTCACCATGCATGAGCGTGACGTCCTATGCTGAATCATTCAAACTTGATTAAAGTGTACCCGACATTTGGCGTCCATCTGGAAGATCGCGCTGCGGATTTGGTTACGCAGGATAGCGGTCCGCAACCTTCGATAGCCGCCGCCCCCCGATCCAGGTCATAGGTGCAAAAATTCGGTCCGCATCGATCGAAACCCTGTCTTCCCTTGCCAGAAGTACCCGAATCTTCGAAAAGATCCGTGTATCCAGCGCTCCAAGTAACAAGTCGGTATGGAATGCGAGGAATTGATCAGAATCCAGGAGAGATAAAGGTGAAACCCGCCAGGCCTCGGAGGCGCTCGACCTTCCACGCGTTCATGACAGGGATCAAAGCAGCCCGCCGGCTTCTATGACCGCTCAAAGCTGGAAGGAGAAAATCGGCCAGATCGACCTTTTTTGTGCTATCGAGGAGCCAACCCCTCACCAAGGTGGGATTGAAGAAATTCTGCAATATCGTCCAGCGATTGAACGGCCTGCGGCAGCGAAGGAAAAAGCTGCCATACATGCCACATGCGAGGGTAGATCTCCAGCCGCACATCAACGCCGGCCGATCTGGCGACATCGGTGATGCGAACCGCATCGCTGCGGAGGATCTCGTCCTCTCCGACGTGCACCAGCATGGGCGGCAGGCCGCGCAAATTACCGAACATAGGCGAGATCAGAGGATTGCGAGCATCGCTGTGCCCTACGTAGGATCGGGAGTAGCGCTTCACGGCTCTTGGAGGCAGCAGCGGGTCCTTAAACCCCTCGCGCCGCTTCGCCTGAAGCGTAAGGTCTGTCACAGGCGAGAGGCAGGCCGCCGCCGCAGGCAGCGGGATTCCACGGTCGCGGACGTTCATCATCAAGGTAATGGTCAGGTTACCGCCCGCGGAATCACCGGCAATGGCAAGTTCCTGCGGCAGGATCCCGGTTTTCAAGAGCCAGCGATAAACGGTTGCACAATCTTCCAGAGCAGCGGGAAACGGGTATTCCGGGGCAAGACGATAATCCACCATCAAAATCCGCAGGCCCGTTTTTTGGGCCAAATATGCCCCCATTTGAAGATGCATCGGTGTCAGGCCGAAGATGAAACCACCCCCGTGGAAATAGAGCAACACCTGCCCTGTTGAGCCGCTCAGGGGAATGATCCATTCACATGGCACGCCATCGGCTGATACCGCTTCACGGGAAATATCGGCACTCAGGTGCACGTTTTTCAGGCTGCGCGCAAGGAACCAGCGCGTGAACGGAAGCGGGATGGTCGTTTGCATGAGACGTACTAACGGCAAAATTGACCGGGTTTTCCGCTCAACGGGTGAGATTGTCATGGCGCGTCTTTCTTGTGA
>JBJYWH010000296.1:0-4645 GCA_046259355.1 Anaerolineales bacterium | reverse complement strand
GGGCGCCCATGTGGGCGCTCATTATTCTTGTTCTACGGTCGGGCTGATTGGAGGACGTTCCTGGGTGAGAGATAATCTCAATAATCTTCCTCTTCGTACAGCTCATCATCGAATTCGAACTCGTCCTCATCTTCGTAAGCCCAGTCCAATTCGTTGGGGGAGGTTTCGATCACCTCGAGATAGGCTCCACAGCTCGAGCAGGTGACCTTCTGGCCAACCTTGGGTGTCTTGCCTAGCCCAACTTCCGCGTCACATTCCGGGCAGAATCCCCTTGCCATGTCCAACCTCCTGGAGGGACTTGTAAACTGCACGCAGTGTACGGAAGAACCGTTCAATTGGGGTAAGAAGAATCTATGAAAATTGTGGAAATAGTGTCGATTTCATGTATTAAGCGTACGAATGTGAGCCGGGTTCGAACAAATATCCGACGGCGGGAATGGTGTGGATATACCGTGGTTGAGAAGGATCCGGTTCGACCTTTGCCCGAAGCCGGCTGATGAGGCCGCGCACCAGCTCTTTGCTGCCGGATTCGCCGTAGCCCCACACGCGATCAACGATCACATCGCCCGGGATCACCTGCCCGGGGTGCGTCATCAGCAGGTACAGCAGGCGGAATTCCAGCTGGGTAAGCCGGCTGCTGGATCGGCCGTCCACTTCGACCGAGCGGCTGCCGGGTGTCAGCCGGATGCTGCCAAAATCAAGCGTGGGAAGGATCGAAACCGGCATGGAGCGAGTCCGGCGGAGCAGCGCCTGCATGCAGGCGAGGCAGAGCTTTGGACCAACGGGAAGGGCCAGGACGGTATCGGCGCCGGCGTCCAGCAACGCGGCCAGCTGGCCTTCATCCGGGTCATGGGTCAGGGCAAGGATGGGTGTATTCACGACAGCCCGCAGCCCACGGATCCCCGGTGACTGATCCTGCGGCTGCTCGGTATAAAGCAAGATCAGGTCTGCAGGGATCTCGCCCTGGTCGTCCAACCAGGCTTTGACCGAAGAACGATATCTCACATCAAAACCAGCTCGCCGGGCGAGATACGAGAGATAATCGGACAGGTCGATATCATCGCAAATGACCATTACGCGCATCGCGTCCTGCTCCTCCGGTGGGATGAAGGTCCGATAGATTTCATCAAGTTGGTTGGATCGCCGTTCGCAGGAAGACACCTGCCAGGTAGACCATGAAGATACCGGTCAGCAGGATGAGCGCCCGGTAGCGGGCGTTATTCAACCAGCGAGAGCCAGCGTGGGTGGCATAAGCCAGCCCGGAATCCCAGGCGAAATCTGCGCTGATGTGACCAAGATAAAACCCGGCTACTGCCAGCAACCCCATTTCCTGGGCCTGGGAGAGGTATCCTGCCGCCACGGTAACCCACCATGCATACCAGAATGGATTTGATGCCGTGGTGGCCGCGCCGAGGGAGAACAGGGCCAGCCTTCCTCGCGGTTGGGCCTTCTCTTCTGGTCGAGGCAAGCTGATCTTTTTTTGCAGCACACCCAGGATGTAGCTCAGGCCGATGAACGCCAGCAACAACCCACCGCCGCCGGCGATCACGCGCTGTACGTTTGGGTGAGCCATTCCGCTCACGAGGCCGACGGCAATCAGCAGCACCATTCCCAGTTCAAGCATTGTGTGACCGGCTGCGATCAACGGGCCGACGCGCCAGCCCTGGCGGGGTGACTCGCTGACGATCGCGGCAGATACCGGGCCCGGCGAAACCACCGCTCCCAATGAAATCAGAAATGAGAAGATGAAAATGGCAGCAAAACCACTGCTGGGCATCTTGCGCTCCTGCGGTTGGGGGATTTTAGCGCGAAACGAAGGGGGTGAAAATGGGGCCTGCGCTCAGTCTTTCACAAAGCGAGACAGGTCGGGAAAAATCAGTTTCTTGGTATCGCCGCGTTGCAGTGCCGGCCGGTTGGCGGCTTCGAAGTTGCGGTGCACTTCACGCAAAGCCCGTACCTGCCACGCAGGAGGATCCTGGGAAAATACCGCCAGGCTGACGGTGAACGATCCGGGGATGAGGAGCAGGGTTTCGCCGTTTTCTGTTTTGGTGGCGAAGATACGGCCATCCGGAGAGTTGCCCTCATTGGAGCCAAAAGTGCCCAGCAGCCCCATCGCTTCCTCGGCGCTGGCCGGCATATCGCCATGGACGAAGATGCGGTCGCGTGATTCCTTGTTGTATAGGCCGACGCTGTAGCACGTGGCTTCGTTCAACTGGAGCAGGAAGCGCGTTTTCCCCTCCTCCAGGACGATCTGCCAGCGATCGCTGTCGGGATATTTCTGCCGCAGCCGCAGGGCGACCTCACGCTGTTCCATGTAATGGCGGTAGATTGCCCGATATTGGGAAGCGTTGATTCGGCCCTGCTGGAAGTCCTGTTCGAGGCGAGCGATCTTGTCATCGAGTGCCTCCAACCGGCTGCGGAGTTCAGGGTCTTCGATCTCTTGCAGGGATGGTTCTTCTGCCGTCACGGCCTGTGAAGCGGGAGAAGGCGCTGGCGATGCAGGTATGGAGACCGCGGATGCTGGCTCTGGGACCGGCGCTTCTGCTTGCGGCGTTTGGGTGACATCTTCCAGGAACGGCGAGGCCTGGATGCCGCCCAGCGCGTCGATCTTCCGCTCCTGCTCCCGTAGCAGTTCCCGCACGGCACGCAGTTGCCCAGCGCTGATCAGCCCATCGCAGAAGGCGATGGCCGAAGAGAGCATGCGTTCCTGGGCGCGTTCGAGCTTCTCGAGTGCCTCAAGGTACTCGGCATTGGATTTCGGCTCTGGCTTTCCCTTACCACGATTGGCCGGCACGGCCGCCTCCTGCTCGCGCGTGCGCGCCGGCGCTGACGCTCCAGCATCTCGTCCCATACAAATGCATCATAGCATGCACAATCCCCCCGGTAGAGAGGAAACTTGTACCACTGTAAGGCTGATGAATGTAGCCATCCTGCACCCGGATAAGGTATACTCCACCGTCGTTGATTTTGCATGAGTTGTGCCAGTCACGCCCTGCCATGCGCTCATATTTCTCGGATGCTCTGATGACCCGGATTTCATCGAACATTGCCCTGCTGCTCCTCTTCCTGATCCCCTCTGCGTGTTCGAGTGGTGGGGCGGCTGCACCCACCATCAGCAGCGATTCCGTGCTCCAAACCGCCCAGGCTAAGGCCGAGCTCACGCGACAGGCAACGTTCCAAACACCACCGCCAACACCCATTCCACCGACGCCGACACAGCCCTTCCAAACACCGACCATCACGCCGACCCTGACGCCGACACCGGGGCGGCCCATCCTGACAGCCGATTACAACGCCTATGTGCGTGAAGGTCCGGATGAAACCTACAAGCACGTGGATTTCCTGCTTGAAGGGCAGCGGGCTTATGTGGTCGGCCGGTTCGAAAACACCGTCACCGGGACCTGGTATCAGATTGAGCGGATCGATGAAGGTAAGGATGGTTGGGTTTGGAGCGGAGCCGTGACATTCAACGGCGATCCGGCCAGCATCCCGGAAGTCGAACCTCCGCCACGCTGACTCCTTCAAGATCAGAAAAAGCCCTCGACCGGCCGGTCGAGGGCTTTTAATATCCAGCGGGTCCCAATGATCAGTCGCCGAATTTGATCCCCTGGGCGAGGGGGAGTTCGTCCGACCAGTTGACGGTATTCGTCTGGCGCCGCATGTACGCTTTCCAGGCGTCCGAACCGGACTCGCGACCCCCGCCGGTCTCTTTTTCACCGCCGAATGCGCCGCCGATCTCGGCCCCGGAAGTTCCGATGTTTACATTGGCGATACCGCAGTCCGAGCCGCGCACGGAAAGAAAGCGTTCGATGTCACGCAAGTTGAGCGAAAAAATCGCGCTTGAAAGGCCTTGCGGAACCCCATTGTGGAGTTTGATCGCGTCGTCGATCGTGTCGTATTCCAGCAGGTAGAGGATGGGAGCGAAAGTCTCCTGCTTCACGATCTCGGTCTGCTCGGGCATGTGTACGATCGTCGGCTCGACAAAATTCGGGCCCAGGTCTGGCCGCATCTTTCCGCCGGTAATGATTTCACCACCGTCCTTCTGGGCTTGATCGAGTGCCTCGAACATCTCTTCCACGGCTGAGGTGGTCACCAGCGGTCCCATCAGTGTGTCTTCTTCCAGAGGATCGCCGAGACGCACCTGGGAATAGGCCTTGCGCAGGCGTTCGGTCAGCTCCCCTGCGATGCCTTTCTGCATGATGATGCGGCGGGTGGTGGTGCAGCGCTGACCGGCGGTGCCAACCGCTCCGAACAAGATCGCTCTCGTCGCCATGTCGAGGTCTGCATCGTCGGTCACGATGATGGCATTATTCCCGCCCAGCTCCTGGATCGTCCGGCTAAAGCGCCCGGCCACGGCCTCGGAGACGTGACGGCCGATCTTGGTCGAGCCGGTGAATGAGATCAGCGGCACGTGTGGATCATTGAGCATCAGCTCCCCGACGTCGCGGCCCGATCCGATCACGAGGTTGAAGATCCCGGTCAGGTTGTGATCGGCCATCACCTGATTGGCAATATGCTGGACGGCGATCGCCGTGAGCGGGGTGTCGGAGGATGGCTTCCATATCACGCTGTCCCCGCAGACGGCCGCGATGGTCGAATTCCACGACCAGACCGCAACCGGGAAATTGAAGGCCGTTATAATCCC
>JBJYWH010000295.1:0-2101 GCA_046259355.1 Anaerolineales bacterium | reverse complement strand
TACGTGCTCGACGAGCCGACCATCGGGACGCATCCGCGCGACACCCTGCGGCTGATCGGGGTCCTGCGCAGGCTGCGCGACCTGGGCAACACCGTGCTGGTTATCGAACATGATCTGGAAACGATTGCCGCTGCGGATTACGTGATCGATTTCGGGCCGGGGGGAGGCAAGCACGGCGGACAGGTGGTAGCGGCGGGCCGGCCGGCCGAGGTCATGAAGCAAGCAGGATCGCTGACCGGGGACTACCTGGCAGGGCGACTGTCAATCCCCATTCCGCAGCGGCGACGGGCGGCGGGCGAAAAAGCCATCACGATCCACGGGGCGCGAGCGCACAACCTCCAAAATATCGACGTGCGCCTGCCGTTGGGCCTGCTGGCGGCGGTGACGGGCGTCTCGGGCTCGGGCAAATCCACCCTGGTGTTCGACATCCTCAACCGCCTCGTCCGCCAGCGCATGTACAGCTCGGGCGAGGCGGCGGGCGAACACGACGCCATCGAAGGGATCGAATACCTGGACAAGATCATCACCATCGACCAATCTCAGCTCGGCCGGGCGCCGCGCTCGAACGCGGCGACCTATTCGGAGGCCTTCACCCCGATCCGCAGGGCGTTCGCGGCCACGCAGGAAGCGCACAAGAATGGTATGTCCGCCCGGCATTTCTCGTTCAACGTACCGGGTGGGCGCTGCGAGCGCTGCAAAGGCGCAGGCGTGCTGAGCGTGGAGATGCACTTTCTGCCCGACGTTGAAGTGCGCTGTCCGGCTTGTCACGGGCGGCGCTTCACCGCCAAGACCCTTGAAGTGCATTACCGGGGCTATGACGTCTCGCAGGTCCTGGATATGACCGTGGAGGAGGCCCTGGCGCTGTTCGAGAACGAGCCTGCGGCCCGCTCGCGCCTGCAGGCCCTGTACGACGTCGGGCTGGGCTACGTGCAGCTCGGACAGCCCGCCGCAACCCTCTCGGGCGGCGAGGCCCAGCGTGTGAAGCTGGCGAAGGAACTTGGGAAGCGATCCACCGGAAATTGTCTATACCTGCTCGACGAGCCGACCACCGGCCTGCACCTGGCGGATATCGCCCGCCTGCTGGACGTGCTCCAGCGCCTGGTGGAGGCGGGCAACAGCGTGATCGTCATCGAACACAACCTGGAGCTGGTCAAGACCGCCGATTGGATCATCGACCTGGGGCCGGAAGGGGGCGGGGGTGGCGGCAGGCTGGTCGCCCAGGGGACGCCGGAACAGGTAGCGGGTACACCCGGTTCGCACACCGGTGCGTGTTTGCGAGATTTGTTATGAGGAGAGGCGCTGACCTGGACAGCGATGTGGACATCGCAGACGGATTGTCCGGCAGACCGAAAGCAGCAGGGCCAGGATAGTGAAGATAAGAAAGGTGATTTTGATAGCAGGTCTCATTACAATTCCTTAAACGTGGGGTGGGGAAACATAAAGTAAGAGCGCTTCTGCCCAGAGTGAGCAAAAACGCTCTTTAAACTCTGTCGCGATTTTCCAAATGGAGCTGACTCACCAGGTGGCGATCCCAATGGGTTTGGAATATCATCAAAATCACAGCAGGTTCCTTCGTTATATTCTTGTACGCATGCAGTTGATTGGCAGCGAACAGTAGGCTATCCCCTGGTTCCAAATTAAACAACTGATCGCCGACGCTATATTCGAGTTCACCCTCCAGGCAGTGAATAAACTCCTCTCCAGGGTGGGAGACGGGATCTTCGATGTTTCCTGCTTTAGATCCGATCACCAACCGAAAGGGCTCTAACTGCTGGTTGAACAGACCGATCCCGAGGCTTTCCATGACAACATTATCACTTTGGGAACGCATCCCCTGGTCTCGCTTTATAAAGATGGTTCTTTGTTTTACATCCTCTCGAAAGAAATCCGCAATCGATATCTCCAGGGCTGTTGCCAGACGATGAAGCGTGGATACCGTGGGGGAATTTTCACCCTGCTCAATCCGGCTGATCGCAGTAATTGACAAACCACACCGCTCGGCCAGCGCGCGTAGTGATAAACCCTCTTCCTCCCGTAATGTCCTTAAACGTAAACCTACATTTGGGGCCTTATTTTCCGCCATCTGATTCCTCAACAATCC
>JBJYWH010000294.1:0-1558 GCA_046259355.1 Anaerolineales bacterium | reverse complement strand
ACATGACCCGCTGGCGGTGGCTCGACAGCCGACCTGCGCCCGCCTGACCGCAAACTGAGCTGCTCCCCGATCCTTGGACAGGATCTGGCGGTTTCTAAGCTACTCTGCGGGTCTCCTGGTCGGGTTGCATAATCGTCGTGCCGGTTCGGTAGATCATGTCGGGTGGCCGTCCGTCGAGGGCCGCGTGAGGCCGCCGGTGATTGTAGAAGTCGATCCAGGTGCGCAGCCCCGCGCGCGCCTGCGATCCTGTCTCCCAGGCGTGCAGGTAGACGCATTCGTATTTGAGGCTGCGCCAGAGCCGCTCGATGAAGATGTTGTCGAGGAAGCGTCCTTTGCCGTCCATGGAGATGCGCACACCCGCCCGTCGGAGCCGGTCCGTCCAGGCGAAGGCCGTGAACTGCGAGCCCTGGTCCGTGTTCATGATCCCCGGTGGCCCGAAGCGTGCGATCGCCTCGTCCAGCGCCTCGGCGCAGAACTCCGCTTCCAGCGTGTTCGAAAGGCGCCAAGCCAGCACCCGGCGGCTGTGCCAGTCCATGATCGCCACCAGGTAGAGGAAGCCTCGCCGCATAGGGAGATACGTGATGTCGGCGCACCAGACTTGGTTCGGGCGGTCGATCGTCAGACCGCGGAGCAGGTAAGGGAAGGGTCGCCGCCCCTTCGTCGGCCTGCTCGTGTTTGGTTTTCGGTAGATCGGCATCAGGCCCATGATCCGCATTAGCCGCCGGACCCGCTTGGGGTTCACGGCACGGCCGTCGTTCCGAAGATGCCACGTCATCTGGCGCACGCCGTAGAACGGCGTCTCCATGAATTGCCGGTCGATCAGCGCCATCAGCGCGAGGTTCTCGGCGCTTTCGCCTGCCGGCCGGTGGTAGAATGTAGACCGCGGGATCGACAGCAGCCGGCACTGCGCAGCCACCGACAGCCGCGGGTGATCCTTCTCGACCATGCCGCGCCTCACGTCCCGCCCCAGGGCTTGAGCTTTCGCGACAAAAAATCGTTCGCGACGGCAAGCTCCCCGATCTTCGCGTGAAGGTCTCGGACCGTTTCCGAGTCCACCTCAGGTGCCTTGCTCGCAGCGCCCTTCTCGAACACGCCTGATGCACCCTCGAGCAGCGCGCGCTTCCATTGGTGGATCAGCGTCGGATGCACCTCGAACCGAGTGGCCAGCTCGGCCACCGTCTGCTCACCCTTCAGCGCTTCCAGCGCCACCTTCGCCTTGAATGCGGCTGCGTGCCGCTTCCTCTTCGCCATCTCTGCCGTCTCCTTCTCGAAGACCAAGATGACCTCAGATCATAGCTTCCGTCAGTGTCCGATTTCCGGGGACCACCTCAGAAGCGGTATGGCGGCTTGCTGCCGGACGAAATGCGCCGGCTGGAGGCGCTCGAGGACGAGAACGTGCGGCTCGACCTTACGGGTGACGTCCCGGATGTTGGTGCAGCTGGCGGTGGCCATCGGATCAACGGATCATGCGTCACCAAACCCCATTCCGCGGGACGGCTGCCCCTGCAGTGAGACGCTAATTGTCGTGATGTTCCAAAGCGATGAGATCGGCTGACGC
>JBJYWH010000293.1:0-2211 GCA_046259355.1 Anaerolineales bacterium | reverse complement strand
GGAAGCGCGCATTATCGCTGCGATCATGATCTCGGCTGGCTTGTTATCCGCATTCCTTAACAATGTCGGCGTTGCCGCACTGCTGCTGCCCGTTGTCATGGATATTGCCCGCCGACTCCGAACCTCCCCCTCCCGCTTGCTGATGCCGCTTTCATTCGGGACGATCCTTGGCGGCCTGATAACACTGATCGGAACCCCACCGAATATTCTGGTGAACAACATTCTCCTCGACCAGAATATCGCTCCCTTTCGTTTCTTCGATTTCACACCGATCGGGCTTTCGATGCTGCTTCTTGGCACCCTATTCATGAGCCTGATCGGCCGTAAACTCCTGCCGCGTGATGGTGGTGCTGGCGATAAGCTCGCAACCCAAGCAGGCCCACACGAAGTAGTCTACGATATCGATGAACGCCTCTTTGTCATCCGGATTGCAGCCGATTCGCCACTCATCGGCCGGCAGCTTGCTTACAGCCGGATCGGTGCTGCCCTCGGACTGAATGTTATCGCCATCCTGCGGGAGCACGAACGGATGCTGGCTCCGCAGCCAACCACCGTGCTGCAGGCCGACGATCAGCTGGTTGTCGAAGGCCGGGTAGACCGAATGATCGCATTACGCCAGAGCCAGCTGCTGTCCATGAAGGGGGATCTTGGCATCGAGGACCTGCTGAATGATCATGTCCGGGTACGAGAGCTAACAATACTCGAATCTTCAACCCTGGTAGGTTCAACGCTCTTTGAATCGGAATTCCGGTCAAAGTACGGCGTAACTGTCCTGGCGATCGAACACGAGGGAAAAGCGCAGCGAACCAACCTGCAGAGCAAAATCCTGCGAGTGCGGGACCAGCTGCTGATTCTGGGTGATCGAGATCGCCTGGATGCGCTCCAGGCTTCGGAGGAATGGTCCATGTCTTCGGATCTTCCCGCGCAGGAAATCCAGCAGCGCTACCGCTTGCAGGAGCGCATCCGCATCATGCAAGTTCCAGGGAATTCCATTCTCGTTGGAAAGTCATTGGTCGAAAGCCGCCTGGGTGATGCATTTGGCATCGCTGTCCTGGGCATCCGGCGCGGCACAAAAACCGAGCTGCTCCCAGATCCTGCTACGGTCATGCTTCCGGAAGATTTGCTGCTTGTTGAAGTTTGGCCCGAAGACTTGAAGATTCTCGAAGGTCTGCAGCAGATCCAGCAGATGCTCGGTCCGCTCCCGGACCTCGAGTCGCTCCAATCCGATCAGGTCGGGTTGATGGAGGTGGTGCTCTCCCCCTTCACCACCCTGGTAGGGAAGACCCTGCGTGAACTCCATTTTCGCGAGAAATTTGGCTTGAGCGTGCTGGCGATCTGGCGGGCAGGGCGGGCATTCCGTTCACGTCTGCGGGATATGGAGCTGAAATTCGGCGATGCGCTGCTGCTGTATGGTGGCCGCTCGAAACTACAGCTCTTGAAGGATGACAGCGATTTTCTCATCCTGACCCAATCCGCTCAGCCCGCTGCCCGAACTGAGAAAGCACCCCTCGCGATCCTGATCATGATCGGCGTTGTTGCCTCGGTGATTCTCCATTGGCTTCCCATCGAACTGGCTGCCGTGATCGGCGCCACCATCATGATCCTGCTGGGCGTCTTGACGATGGAGGAAGCGTATCGTTTCATCGATTGGAAATCGGTATTTTTAATCGCCGGGATGCTGCCTCTGGGTATCGCCATGCAATCCACCGGCGCAGCAACCTGGTTGGCTCATTTCGTCGTGGACGCAGTCGGCCAATCAGGGATTTACGCCATCCTGGCTGGGATGTTCATCCTGACGACCCTCACGTCACAATTCATGCCCAGCGCTGCCCTTGTGGTGATCATGGTTCCGATTGCCATCAGCACGGCCCAGGAGATCGGCATTTCACCCGCCACCCTTTCGATGCTGATCGCCGTCGCGGTGTCAGCCAATTTCCTCAGCCCAATATCGCATCCCGCAAACAGCCTGGTGATGGGACCGGCCGGGTATCGTTTCTCCGATTTTTTGAAGGTCGGGGCTCCCCTCACCCTTCTGCTGCTGCTGGCATCGCTTCTGCTGGTTCCGGCGCTGTTCCCGCTGTGATCTCCCCCACCAGCCCCATCTATCCGCCGGTCAAATTGATTTCAGCCGACATCTCCATCTCCTGCCGCAGATGGATCGGAATGCGCCTCCCCCTCCGATGGATCGGCAGCCTGTAATTCTGCCGTGCG
>JBJYWH010000292.1:0-2855 GCA_046259355.1 Anaerolineales bacterium | reverse complement strand
TTGTTCCATATTATTGGAGGACATTTTCTCGTGCGTTTGGTGCTGCTGCTTGTTCATGCTTGAGTTTCCTTGCCGGACATACCCGCCTTTGTTGTGAAAACGGTTGTCCATCGGGCGATCACAGTCGCTGGCGGTGGAGGAATATAAACCCGCTGACAGCCGCCGGGATGGTTTACAGGTGAATGACAGGTACCGCTGACCAGCCATTCGGAAAAAAGGTCTGCAGCTGACTGAACCGCGATTCTCATTCGGTGGTTGGGGGGGCTTGCTGGGGCGCTGATCTTGCTGGAATGCACCCCGTTTCTCACGGCGAAGATTATTGTACCGCAATACGGATTCATTTCGTCTTCTTCATCCTCGAAATCACAGCCACGCCGTTCAGGTTCTGAGGATGGATGTCTGAACCTTTCCAGCCCGACTTCGAATCAAGCAGGGTGGTGACGAAATGAATATACACGGTTGATCTCTTCCCGGAGGGGTGACATACTCTGGAGGTGGCCCCTACGCATAAACTGAGCTGGAGATCTTCGAAATGTAAAAGGTCACCGCTCGTTTTCGTTCTCTGCGCGTCCTTCGCGGCTGCTGTGGCATGCAACGCACCGGGGCGGATATTTCGATCCTCGTCAAGCTTCACAGCCGAAGACCTGCGCCGAACGGTCGAAGCGATGCCGGCACCGGCGACCCGGACTCCAGCCTTCCCGCAGGATGCAAATACCACGTCTCCCCCGGCTGAGCCCGGCGCCCCCTCACCGCAGCCGGGAACGGAGGGTGGGTATTACGCCTACATGGTGCGGGCCGGTGACACGCTCGATGCGCTCTCCGGCCGCTTTGGCGTCGGGATCGAGGAGATCCAGGGAGCAGAATCAATTTCAACCGGATACCTGCCAGAGGGGCTCACGCTCTCGATCCCGGCCCGCCTGGAAGGGTTATCCCCGGCACAGCTGCTCCTGCCGGACTCTGAGCTCGTCTATTCTGCTGGGGCGGCCGATTTCGAACTCGAAGGTTACATCGCGACGGCGAACGGATTTCTCCGCTCCTATCAAGAAACCGTTGGCGATGAGCAAGTGCTGGATGGGGCCGAGATCGTCGAACGCGTGAGCCGGGAACTCTCGGTCAACCCCCGATTGCTGCTGGCGATCCTCGACCTGCGGAGCGGCTGGTTGTTCGATCGACCGCCGGGGGCGAACGCCGAGCGCTACCCGCTTGGTTTCCGCATTGCCGGCAGGGAAGGTCTCTACGAGGAAATCCGCATCGCCGCCACCCAGCTGAATCTGGCCTATTACGGCTGGCGTGAGGGCAGCTTCAAGACCATCCACTTCGAGGACGGGATCACGCTGCGCCTCGATCCAACGCTCAATGCCGGCACAGTTGCCCTGATGCATCTCTTCAGCCTGGTCTACTCCCAACAGGATTGGATCGACCAGCTTTATGGACCGAATGGATTCCTGCTGCGTTACGGCTCGCTTTTCGGCGAACCGTGGGCCCGAGCGGTCAACCTCATTCCGGATGATCTTACGCAGCCGGCGCTCGAGCTTCCGTTCCGCAAAGGTGAAGCCTGGAGCCTTACCGCCGGTCCGCACAACGCCTGGAACGCTGGCACACCGCTCGGTGCGCTCGATTTCTCGCCGATCACCGGTGAAGAGCCTTGTGCGGTTTCGAGCCGCTGGGTGACTGCCTCTGCGGCAGGTGTCATCGCCCGGGCTGATGATCATGCGGTCGCTCTCGATCTAGATGGGGATGGCTATGAGGGAACGGGGTGGGTGATCGTCTATTTCCACCTGGCGCAGCAGGGCATGATCGCGGCAGGAACCCCGGTTACTCTCGACCAGGCCCTGGGACATCCTTCCTGCCAGGGCGGCCAGGCCACCGGCACCCATGTGCACGTCGCCCGGAAATTCAACGGCGAATGGCTTGCAGCTGATGGTCCCGCGCCGTTCGTGCTGAGCGGCTGGCGAGCGGTCGCAGGGGAGCGAATCTACCAGGGGGAGCTCGTCCGGGAGGGGCAGGTCGTGACCGCCGATCCGGCCGGTCGGTCGGGGTCGACGATCGATCGCTGAACTCGGACGTTACGGGGTTCCCGTGCCGACCGGGCTGGGGTTCGGGTCGCGCGGGAAATACCAGTCGATCGGTGTTGGCAAGGGGCCTGCTTCCGGCAGGCCGAGGGTTAACAGGCGGACTTGCTCGAAGGTTAAGCCCTTGAACTGCTGAAACGGCCACTTCACGCTCTCGGCCCGGATGTCTGCGCCCAGTTCCGGGCTTCCCACGGCGACGAGAAGATCGAGGAAAGCCTGCACGTGGTCGACCATCTCATCGGTGAGATACACATCATCTCCATACCCATCGACGAGGGCGTGCAGCCCGGGCTCGTACTCGAGGATGATGGTCCGGCCTTGCTCCATTACCTCGGGGTGATCGATGATCAGCGTGCAGAGCTCGTTGTTGTGACGCCAGAAGAGGTCGATGTAATAGCGTCCGGCTGCCGTGGGCTGCATCACTTCATCATGCACCCGCCAATAGGTGTCAACGACCTGCCAGTAGTCGAGGGCGCGGGCGGCGGTGAAAGCCAAACCGGCCAGCACGAGCGTGAGGATCAGGCCAAGTATGAGCGCACGCCGTCTGAGAGATCGTTTCATAGGCACCTATGCAGCATTCACCGCTGCTCCGGACCGACGAGACTGCTTCCACTATACCGGAAAATGCGGATGGGATTCCAGGGTGCTCAGGTACCTGCCGTTTAATCAGCCATTCATGCCGGTACTCTTCGGGGCTGCTACCCAGCGTGCGCTTACCCAAAAGCCCACCAGCATGATCAGCGCACTGCTGAGGAAGGGCAGGCGCAGGTCGAGATCGAAGAC
>JBJYWH010000291.1:0-3313 GCA_046259355.1 Anaerolineales bacterium | reverse complement strand
CTGCGGAATTCATGGAATGCAAGTTCTGGATGCTGGTGGAAATCCCGCCGCCAGCGGATCAGGTCCGCTTCAATGGCCTGGGCTCGTTCAAGGTAATGCGAAGGTTTCACAGGTTTTCATCAATCAGCGGATCTCGATTCGGCGGAAGCTCTCAATCCAGCGTGGGTCATCAGGTGAGCTCTCGGGATCGAGCATGCTCTCTCGGAGCCTCGCTGCGAGGGCTTCAAAGTCACCGATCTGGCTGTGATGTTCTTGCAGGGCGCGCAGCTTCTGATCGAAGTGCTCCGTGATATCGACCTTGATGTTGGGATGCTGCGCGCCGGCAACATAGACATCATGGACTTTATGCGGTTCAAGCCCTTCCTCGGAATACAATTCCGGGAAATAGAGCGCCGAACGCGCTGCAGGATATACGGCATCGAGCGTTGCCTCGCCGGCCGCCCGATGATCTGCGTGATTAATGTGGCGATTGCTGGGGAAGAAATTCGTCGGATCGCAGGTGATCACAATATCCGGCCGCACCCGGCGGATAACACGGACGATATCACGCCTTAGGTCCAGGCTCGGTTCCAGATAGCCATCCGGGTGGCTGAGAAAAAATACTTCCTGTACGCCCAGTACGCTGGCGGCTGCTCGTTGTTCGGCTTCCCGCATCCGGGCAATTTGATCGGAAGGAATCGCGTCGTCGTCCGCGCCTTTATCCCCTCGCGTCAGCAAGCAGTATGCGATCGTTCGTCCAGCCGAGGCCCAGCGCGCAACCGTACCGCCGCAGAAGAACTCCGGATCGTCTGGATGCGCAAGCACGACAAGCACTTTCTTGTTATCGTCAAGCTCCGCCGCTTCGCTCAATTTGCGCCCTCGGATTTTCCGCAATCACATTCACCGTTTTCATGCTTATCACAGGGCCCGTTGGCTTTATCCTGCAGAGCTTTCAACTCATCATATGGCTGGATTTCGTGTTGATAGAACTCGGCCCGTCGGTCGTCCTCCAACTGTACGATCACGGCCTGCTTGAGTGGAAGGAGATCGACGACCTTGCCGACACCGCGCGGGGTCACGACTTTCTTCTTCCGTTTCGGCAGTTTCTTACGGGCTTCAACATACTGTTCATACTCATAGAGCAGACAGCAGCGGAGACGGCCACACATCCCGGTGATTTCCTGGGGATTAAGGGAGATTCCCTGGGCTTTCGCCATGCGGATCGAGATCGGGCTGAAGTCGGTAAGAAAGCGAGAACAGCAGCGTTCTTCCAACCCGCAGGCACCCATGCCGCTGATAATCTTGGCCACATCGCGCGGTCCTACCTGGCGAAAGTCAAGCTGGGTACCGCGCAAGGAACGAGCCATTTCCTTTCGAAGCTCGGTGATATCGACTTTCTCATCGCCCTCGCTGTTGTAAAGAAACGTCAGACGTGATCCATCATAGGAATACTCCGCCCTGACAATCTTGACCCCACCAAGGCCGACTTCGGCCGCCTTCTCGCGGCAGTCAATCATCACTTCCAGCTCTCGCTGCTGCCATAACCGCCGCATGACGAGTTCCCGGGCAGTTGCTTTTCGTTCGACAGGCTTGTGAGAACCCTCCGGGATTTGCGCCGGATCGTCGATCAAACCAACGACCGAGCCCATCTCTTTTCCCCGCGAGGTGGATACGATCACGAAGTCCCCCGGCTGGAGATCATCGATCGCCGTGGCATCAAAATGGTACAGTTTACCGACCGGTTGAAAGCGAATGGCAGCAATGCGCTGCGCAGCTATTTTCTCCACACATCCTCCATCGAACCAATACAAACCATCAACACCATCTTAGGACATTCGCTCCGTACCTGCAAAATTCAAGAATCACATCTCCATTACGCAGCGGTACTCGGATTGTAGCTAATCCGTGATCTCGATTTTAACCTCTCCGAGAGAACCCTCATCATCGCTGTTTGCTTCTGCCAGCTCGGCGGCCAGCTTGACAAAAGCCTTCGCCACGGGACTGTCAGGATGGGTCACAACAATCGGTGTGCCCTGATCGCCTCCCTCGCGAACGGCCGGATCCATGGGTATCTGTCCCAGGAATGGTACCCCGCTTGCCTCCGCCAACCGCTCACCGCCACCCTGGCCGAAGATATCCATGCGAGATCCATCGGGGAGTTCAAGATAGCTCATATTCTCGATCACGCCCAGGATCGGAACATTCATGCTGCGGAACATCTCGAGGCCACGCCGGGCATCCTCGAGCGATACCTGCTGGGGCAGCGTGACGATGATCCCGCCCGACAACGTCATCGTTTGGGCGAGGCTCAACTGTGCATCACCAGTTCCCGGCGGCAGGTCCACGATCAGGTAATCGAGCTCTCCCCAGGCAACGTCGGTCACGAACTGGCGAATCGCGCTGTGCAGCATGGGACCACGCCAGATCAGCGGCTGGCCAGGGGGAACGAGGAAACCGATCGACATGATCTTGATCTTGTATGCCTCCGCCGGTACGAGCTTCTCGTCCTGCGGTTCGGGCATCTGCGCCACGCCCATCATAATCGGTACGTTCGGGCCATAGATATCGGCATCCAGCAGACCAACACGCTGGCCGGTTTGTGCGAGCGCAACGGCCAGGTTGACGGCGACGGTGGATTTTCCGACACCCCCTTTGCCCGATGCAATCGCAATCGTCTTTCCAAATGGGTTCTGGTTCTTTTGTGGAGCTTCAATGTTGGAGGGGTTTGTGCTCATCATTCTCTCTTTCGGTATCACTCCGCCGATGGATGGACCGGCAGTTGAATGGATACATCTTCATAAGCCCTTTGATACAAGGCTACCAGGTCTTCGTCCGCTCCATGAAACCGCCGAACGGATTGGGTCGCGCAAGCTGTGCAGCCGCGCAAGGCACGGTAAGAATGGGTGTGGCAGCTCAGGCAGTTGCTCATCCGAATAATCATTAACGTGAAGGCAAGATGCTCAAGTGAAGCGTCCGGCGCATGGCATACACGGTCGACGAGTTCCCGCCAGGGGCGACCACGTAGATTACGCAGTTCGGGCGCGACACGCATGGGGAATAAAATTTCGGTGTCGCTTTGATACATTGGATATTTTGCCAGCCAACGATCTTGCGCGGCCCGCTGGCGCTACTCCTTCCGCCGGGCTGCCTTCGCAGCTTCTTTCTCAGCGCGCGCTCGTTCTTCACGCTGATAATTGGTCGGGCGGATCTGGGCGTAATACGTTGCTGGCTTGCTCAAGCGTTCCTTGTTGAAGATGTGATGCTTGAAACGATCATAGGAAGCCAGCTCGTAATCATGATCCATCTTTATGGCATCAAACGGGCAGTACTCTGC
>JBJYWH010000290.1:0-3322 GCA_046259355.1 Anaerolineales bacterium | reverse complement strand
TTTCTATCGTACCGCTGTGTCATTTTCCTTCCTTCAACGTGTTGTATTCAGCAACGGCGGTCGGCTGGCCGGCTTCAGGCTCTGGTATGACGGCCGCTGGAACCGGCATCGGCTCGCCTGCCGGCGCGGGCGATGGGCTGGGTTCCGACCCTCCGCAAGCTGTGATGATCAAAACCAGCACGAACAGCAGCCCAATCCTCAGCAAATTACACGACTTCTTGAGATTCATTCGTTTCACCTCCATTTCTTCTTTGACCTCAAACCATTTTCTGAATAACCAGGTAGCCTCACTCTTCATGCTGGACCTTCTGGATCCAGGGTTGGCGCAGTGCCAGGTAAACTACGCCGGCACTGACCAAACAAAGCGCGGCGAGCGCAAGCATCGCACGTGAAAGACCAAGAACGTATGCCTGTTTGATGGTGTGTTCAAAGCTCTGGGCGACTGCATCCCGGACACCAGCTGGCAGGCTCGCTAAAATATTTCCATCTCCCTCTACCAGCCTCGTGAGCACCTGCATTGCCTGTTCGTTGGATACCCCCGCTTGATCACTCATCCGTCCCACGAACACCTCGCCCCCGAAGCGGTAGATCAACGTCAGCATGAACGAGTTAGCCACCCCCATCCCGATCTGACCCGTGGCAGCACCGATCGCCTGAACCGTTGCGGAAAGATCGACCGGCACCGAGGTGGACAAGAGCAAGAAACGCGGCGCGGCGCCGAGGATGAACCCAAACCCGACCAGCATCAGGAAAGGAACCAGGATCCAGTATGAGATTTCGAGGTGCATGACCGATAACCCGGCCGCCGGCAAAGCAAGGACGATGAGGCTTGCCGTCAATGCCCTCCCGTAGGTCCAGTTCGTCGTGTAGCGAGCAAAAAGTGCGGTTAAACCGACCGCTCCTACGAGGATCGGGAAGAGCGCCAGACCGGCGATGATGTCGCTATAGGACTGGATGCGGCTGAGAAAATTGAAAATGTTAAGCAGGATCGCATACAGCGCGATATTAATCACGATGCCGGCGTAGATCGCCACCGCCATACGGCCCTTATAGTAGAGCGTGAAGTTCCAGGCTCCCGACAAAGGCAGCCGTTCGAGCACCATCAAAGCAACCAATATGAGCGCACCGATCGCAAAGCTGGCCAGCACCAGCGGATGAGTCCAACCCAGACCCCGCCCCTCGATAGCCGCGAATAAAACCACACATAACCCGAATGCCCAGATGGACATTGCGACGACGTTTTGGCGCTTGAAGTGACCCCAGGCGCGGCTTTTCGGGACATACTTGAGGATCTGCCAAAAGCCGAAGCCCCCCATGACAACCGGGATCAGGAAGAAAAGTTGGTAGCTCAGCGACTGTCCAATCGCCCGTGCCAGGACCGGCGACAGGGCTGAGACAACCCCGGAGGTCAAAGAGTAGATCGTGATTGGAATGATGCGGTCGCGCGGCTCGAAGGCCAGGATGACCAATGTCACGGTCAGAGCCCTGATCATCGTACCGAGGATTGAGGCGGCGCCGCTGACCACCATGAATACCGGACCTGGCGGCAGGATCACCATGAAAAAACTTGCCGCAATGAAGGGGACCAGTGTCAGCAGCAGCGTCCGGCGCCGGCCCCAGAAATCCCCGATCACGCCTGCGGCCAGGACGAAAATGACGAAAACCAAGGCCCGCACTGCCGAGACCACGGACCACTCAGCTTCATTCAAGCCAAACAGTGTCCAGAACCCCGGTCCCAGCAAACGGAAATAGGGCGGCACGATGACGGTCGCCATGGCGACGAGGAAGATCGTGTTGAATGTACGCCAGGAATCCTGTTTTCGGGATCCTGCGTTCTGACCAATTTCAACCGTTTCGGTCACATCGTCCTCACAGTTAGGCTGCAAGCCTTTAGAATCGTTCCGGCCAGAAGAAGTACCTGATGGTCAGCCAGGGCTCACGCGTCCTTCTCGCTCGCCGCGGTGGCCTGATCTCGCCAGCTCCGCAGCACGCGGTAGAGGCTTTCAGCCCCAACGATCGGCTCATCACCTGCGACCAGGCTGACCGGGTGCAGGACAAACGGATGGTTCTGTGGACCGCCCAGACCGCCGTGATGGCTGGCTTGATCCTCAAAACAGCACATTTCCTGCGTCTCCGGATCCAACGCGCTGTTCACGAGGATGTCCGGGCAATTTGCGTAGCTCGCCTCGCGGGCAAGGTGTTTGGCGGCATTTGGGCCGTATAACAGGAGCGTATCCTGCCCATCGACCCTGCCATCACGCAGATAGTGCAGCCCGTCACGACCGACGACCATATCCCCGTGCTCTTCAGAGCGGACCATGACAAAGCCGATGCCTTCGTGATTCGCCAAACCGATAAGCAGGTCGGGAAACTTTGACTGGATCTGCTCGTAGGTCATGCGTGATTCCGATGCGGTGAAGTAGATCAACCCGGTACAGCCCGAGCCCACCACAAGCAGATCCTTCTCCAGGGCACGCCGATCTTCAAACTCCGGACCCACCTTGATGACATCCTGCTGCTCCCGGCTCTTGAGCATCGATTTCAGCAGCCGGGCGGTGCGGTTGTCCTCCCCCGCTGCCTCCGTCAGGAGCACGCTCAATTTGTCCCACGTCTCATGGGTCTTCTGGGCGGTATACACCTCACCTTCGCCTGCGATCAACGCCTGAACAAGATCCTCCAGGGTTGAACCATGATGGTCCTTGAAGGGGCCCCCCAGAGTCTGCCCGTGATCAGACAGCACAACGATGTGGTAAGGGCGCGGCGCCTGCGCAACCGCGTTTTCAACGCGCGCAAAATAACGGTCGACTTCATGCAGCGCCTCATACGTTTCGACTGTGTGCATTCCAGCGAAATGCGCGAGATCGTCGTACCCGGCATACAGCGCATAGATCGCCGGGATGCCACGCAGAACGTCACCGATGACCATGTAGGTCGTCAGGTCCTGCATGAACGGGCTCAGGAAACCTCGCAGCGGTGCGTAAATCGGGTTGCGCGCTTTGACCCGATAAGGATCCTTCCGCCGGTGCTGGCGCCAGGATTGCCAGAGTTCCTTCAAGATCTCGATCATGAAACGGACGACCAGCCGTGAAATCACGTAGGGGTTGAGCAGATAGAAGTAGAAGCCGGGTCCTTTCTTGTGTTCCCGTTCCAGCACGGTGCTCATCGTCAGCAGGCTCTCTTCCGCATCACCGGAGAATAGGTTCCCACGCGATGCACCGCCGTCCGAGAGCAGCCCCCGGCTGGAGCTGCGCTCCTTCTCGAGCACACGTGCATCGCGCGGATCCCCATCGTCCGCCCCGAGCCGCCCGCCGGAAACGACGAT
>JBJYWH010000289.1:0-5816 GCA_046259355.1 Anaerolineales bacterium | reverse complement strand
TTCCGCAGTGCGGATCCCCAGAAGCAGGCGTCCAACCATGCCTGGCGCCGCTGCGACAACCCAGTCTTCCGAAATCGCACAGCCTGTGACGCTCGAGGCTGGAGCGAAATCAAGGGCTGCCCATGCGCTGTCCCGTTCCCAGGCGCCGTGCGGTCCACCCGTGAACGACCAGATATGGCCCGGGAGGAAAGGCAGGATCAACGGGGGCTGCTCGACGCCCGGTTCGAAGAGCGGATAATCATATGCCCAGGGATCGCCGAAAAGAGCCTGATAGGTCGCGATGAATCCTTCCGGAGCGAGTGTGCGTTCCCAGGTAAGCTGGTTGCGGCTAAGCGCAAAGAAATACTGCAGGGCAACCGTCCCGGCGTTTAGATCGGGGGCGATCCGCAGCGTGCTGTAGTTGGGAAAGCGGACATCCGTCAGCGAGCCATCCCGCCAACCGTAATATCCATTCCCGAGTTCGTTCGCCAGCCAGGTAAGCTGCCTGTACAGCCCCATATGCTGGCGGTCGATGTAGTCGAGCGGGTAGTTGAACGCGTCCCCTTCCGGTGCGGCAGCTCGCGTAACCCAGCCGCTCTGGAATTCAAGCACCGCCAGCAGGATACGCGGGTTGATCGAGTTATTCCGTGCGACACGTTCGACCACCTCCGGGCCGGTGCGCCAGAAACCGTTGATGATTTCGCGGTACCGGTTCAGGTAGCCGCCTTTTTCGGCCGCGAAGGCGATGGTGTCAAACTCGGCTGCATTCGGGGAGTACACCAGCTCACTGTCCGGAATCAGCTTCTCGATCGGCCCGGTCTCGGCCAGGCGGCTGGGGATCAGCATGACCTGACCGGGGTCGATCATATCCTTTTCGTCCGGTAGTGGATCGGGCGAGGTGATCTCGTCCGGCAGCACACCAAAATGAACGGCCAGCGCCCGGCGATTGTCGCCCGGCTGCGCCTCGTAGACGATGATCTCCGAGACCTCCGAGGCGGCTGTAGTCGGCGTGGCCGGAAAGGTCGGAGAAGCCACAGGCTCTGGACGATCCGGCGTCGGGGTCGGGCTGGCTGGAATCGGCGTGGGGGGCAGGGTCGGCTGCGGCGGACTGGATTCCTGCGTCGCCGGGGATTGGACGGTGGGACCTTCGGTGGGATCGGGCAGCGAGCCCGAACCGATCGCGCCCGGTGGGGGCACATCGGCGCGCGTACAGGCCAGCCCCGCCAGCAAGAGCGCAAGCAGCGGCAGCAGCAGGGCTGCCCTGGACCGGGCAGGCCGTGAGGGTCGATGCCCGTCAGCGGCTGATCTGATTGGTATCATCTCGACACGCGCATGCTTCCAACGTCACGTCCCCTCGTTCCAGGTATCCGTCATAGGGCCAGCCCGCACCGCTCGAGACCCAGCCATCCATCACGAATGGCAGGTCACCATCAGCCGGGATCCACTGGCCATTATACTTACGCGCCAGATGCAGATGGGTGCCGGTCGTGACACCCCCTTCACAGGAGGGGTGCCCGATGCGGTCGCCGGCTCTGACCATCGTGCCGGGAGCGACTCGATCCCGGGATTCGACATGCATGTAGAGCAGCACCCAGCCGGTTTGCTCGTAACCGTCCCCATCCAGGTCGAGCAGCACCTCTCCGTTCTCCGCCCGCACGATCAGGCCGTCGGCCACCGCCACTGCCCATTCATTGGACAGCACACATCCATACGCAAACCCGGGTGGAGCGAAATCCAGCGCTGCCCAGCCGGCCCAATCTCCCCACGCGCTGTGCGGGCCTCCGGTGAACGACCAGGTTATGCCGGGCTCGAACGGCAGCTGGAGAACGGGCTGCTCCAGGTTTGACGGCACCAACGGCTCGACGCGGCGTGTGAACGGATCCCCGTACAACGCCCCCAGCACCGCTGCGAAACCGGACTCTCCGAGCTGGATGCGCCAGGTATCGATTGTGGACAGCTGTGCAAAGAACGTCTGGATCGCTGCGGTTCCAGCGTTGATCCCCGGCCCCGGTGGAACCACCGAACCATCCGCCAGCAAATAGGGGCCGGTCCAGCCCGCCTGCCAGCGGTAGTAGCCCAGATTGAGCTGATCCGCAGCCCAGGAAAGCTGGCTGAAGAGCCCTTCCCACGTGTAGGCGGCATAGCCCATCGGGTAGGTCAGCGTGTCCGCGGACGGTGAGGCCTGCGTCAGCCAGCCGGATTGGTACTCCAGCAGGGCCAGCAGCAGCATCGGATTGACAGAGTACCTTTCGGCGACCAGCTGTACGATGGCAGCCCCGCTTCGTTGCTCGCCATCGACCTCGCCCACGTACTGCGAGAGATACCCGCCGCGCCCATTGATCTCCCCATAGAGATCGAAATACACGCTCATCGGTCCGTAGACAAGCTCGGAATCAGGAATGAGTTTCAAGGTCGGACCCGGATCCTGCGGCTTGGGGGCGGGGATGACCAGGCGCTGCCCGATGGCGAGCAGATCCGGGTTGGCGATCGAATTAGCCCTTGCGATATAGATCGCCGAGACTCCAAACCTCCCGGCAATCGAATTCAGGGAATCGCCCGGCTGCACGTCGTAGATCTCCTCTTCGGTCCGCAAGACCGGTGGCTCTCGAATCGGGTCGGGCGTCGGCGTCCCGGAGACCGGTTGTAGGGGCATCGTCGGGACCCGTGGAATGGCAGGAACCTGCAGGGTGGGCGTCGCCGTCACCACCTCATTGCGCGGCAGGATGTAACCGACCCATGGCTTCACCAGCGAGGGTGATTCGACCTCGGCTGGTGCGGACCGGCATCCCGCGAGCAGGATGGTGAGCAGCAGCAGCGCGGCCATACCCGGTTTCATGGGATCAATCCGGTGGCCTCGAGCCGTGCGATCTGGTTCCTTGCGGCGCTCAGGAATTCGATTCTCATAGCAGATACGGTCCACAACCGTTTCTTCATCTTCATTGGAAGAGGGGCAAGATCCGTGCCAGCAGGGGAGATTCAGAGCTCTTTATCCAGCACATAAGCCGGTTCGTCGATGTGCTGGAGCACGCCTTCGTCATCGAAGTAGCTCCAGCTGCCCGCGTCTTCGCTGAAGACGCGGTAGCCAAGGTTCTCATACAGGCGCAGCGCGCCGGCATTCTCCTTCGCCACCGAGATCACGACCCGTTCCCAGCCGTGTGCCATGACCTCCGACTCGGCTCGCCTCAGCAGGCTGCGGCCAACGCCCTGGTTGCGGTAGTCCGGTTTGACTCGAAAGGAGTGCAAGTAGGCCGCCCGCTGCCCGCGAAAGCGGTTCTTCCAGCCGTTCTCAAAGGCGATGAAAATCTGGCCGATGATCTCCTCTTCGACCTCTGCGACGAGCAGCAGCCGGTTCCCCCGCTCCGCTTCCTGCATCGCCTGCCGGTAGACTCGGCGAAAGTGCTTATACTCGCCGTCCCACTCGAGCGCGGCCAGGTCCGCTCGCTCAGCGGGCCGGATGCGGTACTTCAAAGCTTCAACCATGCTGGTGGTGCTCTTCGATCATCCTATCCAGCCGTACCTGCTCCTCGGATGCATCCTTGATCTCTCCATCCAGCCAGCCGGCACGCAGCCGCCAGAGCATCTGCTTGTAGTGCGGCCCCGGTGGCAATCCCAGGTCTCGCAGCGTTTCACCCGTCGTCTCCGGCCAGATCTCCCGCCAGCTGGCCAGGTAGTTCTCAATCCACTCCCGGCAGCGCGGACACTCCACCAATCCAAGCCATGCCGCGAAGATCGATCGGTCGCTGGATTCATCGAGCCGGGCGACGAGCTGGCTCGGTGCGGCCTCACCATTCAATCCCAGCAGGAATGAGCCCAGGCGGCTCGTCTCGAGCAGATGGGCCCGATCGTTGGCTCCGAAGTGAAGGCGGTTGGTGATGGACCGAATTTCCTGCTCGGCGAGACGGAAACACCACATGGCGTAGAAGAGGAATTCGTCTTCTTCCGGACGCGCCATGCCATTTGGGCCGGCCTGTTCCTGGGCAGCCGCTTCGAAGCGGCCGGCCAACCACGCGTCCCAGGTGAGCGCCGGGTGAATGGCGGCGAGCAGTCCCAGCTGATGAAGGCGGTCCATGATTCGCACTCGTTCGGACTCTTTAACGATCAGCTCCAGTTCAGCCCGCACCCGTTCGCCGCTGACCTGGTCGAGAAAAGGCAGCGCCTCGTGCAGCAGCTCCAGCGTGCGCGGTTCAATCTGGAAGTTCAACCGCTGTTCGAGCCGAACAGCTCGCAGCATGCGCGTGGGGTCGTCCATGAAGCTCAGCGAATGCAGCACGCGAATGATGCCATCATGCAGGTCCCGTCCCCCTCCCCACGGATCCAGGAGCTCGCCGTAGTGCCGCCCGTCGAGGCGCAGCGCCAGCGTGTTGATCGTGAAATCCCGCCGATGCAGGTCGAGCTTGATGCTCCCGCGCTGCACGGAGGGCAACGCGGTCGGGTGAGGGTAAAACTCGGTCCGGGCCGTCACGAAGTCGAGCGTGCGCGGCAGGCCGAAATCATCCGCCGGCGACAGGTTGAGCGCCTGCAGCAGGCGCGGCTCGTCCGGATCGAGCTCCCACTTGGCGGTGCTGAATTTTCGGTGGCTGATCGTGCGCCCGCCGTAGGCTCCCGCCAGCGACTGCGCCAGGCCGATCGCATCGCCCTCCACGACCAGGTCAAAATCCACGCTCGGCTGCCCAAGGATCAGGTCGCGCACGAAACCGCCGACCACGTAGAGAGCATCGCCGCGGCGGTCCGCCTGCTGGATGACAAGCTGCAGCAGCCCGAGGCGCGGCGCCGGCAGCGCCCGCTCGAGATGAGCGGCAAGGCTGGTTCCCATCCGTTCCTCCTCCGCCATCCCGATCGTGTTGATCAGGTCCGTCCGGGTGACGATGCCGATGATCTCCCCGCTGGCATCATCCGCTACGGGCACCTGTCCCCAACCGTGCGTGATCATCTCGCGCTGCAGCTGATGGATGGAATCGCCGGCGTGGATGACCACATGGCCGGCATCCATGATACGCTCGATCGGCTCACCCGCCATGCCGTGAGACATCGCCCGATCGACCGCACGCCGCGTGAGCAGACCGACCACTCGCCCTTCCCGGACAACCGGGTAGCCCTCATGACCGAAGCGGAACATCTCCTCCGCCGCCGCCTCGACGGGCATCGCCGGATCAAGCAGCTGGGGATCGCGTGACATGATCTCCCCGACCGTGACCGGCGGTTCGACCAATTCGTGCAGCAGCTCGATCACTCGCGCCCGTACGACGTCGACATCTTTCTCGCGTATCAGGGCTGCGGCTGCCCGTGCATGACCACCGCCCCCGAGGGCGTCCGCCACCGCGCCGACGTTGATCGCTTCTGTCGTGGAGCGCGCCACCAGCTGGATGCTGCCGTTCAACCCCACGATGACGAAAAGTCCATCCGGATCGAAAACATCCCGCAATTTGTGCGCGACGGTCGAGATTTCCTCCACGAGATTCCCTGCCCGGCCGCATGCGATCAGGATCGAAAGGCCGTGTATATCGATCGTTTCGACCGAGGCCAGAAGCTGATTGTAGAGTTCGCGCTGTCCGTTGGAGAGCGGGTGGTTGAGGAAATCTCCTGCGATCCCGAGATTGGCGCCGCACTCCATCAACCAAGCCGCTGCACGGGCATCACGTGGCGTGGTGCTGGCATAGGTAAGCGAGCCGGTATCCTCGTAAATTCCGAGCAGCAGCAGGGTGGAATGAACCGGGTGCAGATCGCACCCCAGCGCCTGGATCTGCTCAACCAGCAGGGTCGAAGTTGCCCCCACCTCTTCGACATGCAGATCGAACTTCGGAACGTCTGGGCCGATGGGATGGTGATCGATGACCTGA
>JBJYWH010000288.1:0-1734 GCA_046259355.1 Anaerolineales bacterium | reverse complement strand
CGCTGACCTTCCTGGCCCCGACTGCCTACAACACGCAGATCGCCGGCATGTGGATTGGCCGCCCGCAACCCCAGTGGGTTATCGAAGGCGACGATAGCACCGAGGCCCGCGGCGAGCGCTGGACCGAGCCTGGTTTCTTCCAGAGCTATGGTCCTTACACTATGAAAGAGTGGATCCACGACTCGTCCATCACCATCGTCAAGAACCCCTTCTGGCCCGGCATCGACGCTGTGCAGCAGGGGAAGATCGATGAAGTCACCTGGTACATGCTGGATGATGCTGTCGCCTTCGCGGACTACGAGGCTGGCAACCTGGACGCTGCCGCTGTGCCGGGCTCTGACCTGGACCGCGTCAAGACCGACCCCGTGCTCTCCGCTGAACTCGTGACCGCACCGGTCATGTGCTCCTACTACTACGGCTTCAACACCCAGGCTCCGGTCGTCAACGACGTGCGCGTACGCCGCGCCCTGTCCCAGGCGATCGATCGCCAGGGCTTGATCGACAACGTGCTCAAGGGTGGCCAGGAACCCGCGCAGTGGTTCTCCCGCCCCGGCCTGGCCGGCTCCCCGACCATGGCTGATCACCCTGACCTGGGCGTCAAGTACGATCCCGAAGCCGCCAAGGCTGAACTGCAGGCCTACCTGGATGAGACCGGCCAGACCGCTGACCAGCTCGACCTGACCCTGATGTTCAACACCTCCTCCGGCCACCAGCAGATCGCTGAGGCCATTCAGCAGATGTGGAAGGACAACCTGGGCGTGGATGTCAAGCTGATCAACCAGGAATGGGCTGTCTACCTGGAGACCATCAAGGGCGCCGACACCCCGCAGATCTTCCGCCTCGGTTGGTGCCTGGACTACCCGGATGCCAACAACTTCATCCGTGAGAACTTCGATGCCAATGGCTCGTCCAACCCCTACACGGGTGGAGAACCCTCCGGCGGAGTCTTCTATAACAACCCGGACTTCTTCCAGATGCTGGCTGACGCTGCGGTGGAGACCGATCCGGCCAAGCGCGTTGAGATGTACGCTGCTGCCGAAGAGGTGCTGGTCTACGATGATGCGGTGATTGCCCCGATCTACTGGTACTCCCGCAACACTGTGACCAAGCCGTACGTGACCCGCACCTTCGGTGTGGGCGGCCAGGAAGCCATTGAAAAATGGGATATCGACCTGAGCATGAAATAAGCTCTAGGCTGTAAGCAGTGTGGCGAGGGGAGCCCGGAGATCACGCTCCCCTCGCTACCTTTGTTTCTTTTTCGATCTCGATCGGAGGTCTTGATGGGCCGATACATTGTGCGTCGCTTGCTCTTAATGTTGGTGGTCATCCTGGTTGTATCGATCATTACCTTCAGCCTGATGCACGCCATTCCCGGCGGACCTTTCTCACGAGAGAAGGCCTTACCGGCGGAGACCATCAAGGTCCTGGAAGAACGCTATCATCTGGACGATCCTCTGTGGAAACAATACACAGATTACATTTATAACGTCCTTGTCCCCCACATAACCACAATCCCACCGTCCGACTCGTTATCGGATGATTTCCTGGTGAACATCAGGCTTGGATCGATCTGGGTCCGCTGGATGAACTTTGGGCCATCGTTCAAGTCCCGCAGCCGGACGGTCAACGATATCTTCCGTGACAACCTGCCCATCTCAGCACAGTTGGGAACCATGGCGTTGCTGATCGCCATCATTATCGGAATGCCGCTGGGCATCCTGGCGGCCCTGAAAC
>JBJYWH010000287.1:0-16502 GCA_046259355.1 Anaerolineales bacterium | reverse complement strand
TTCTCGAGCGGTACGACCAGGTAGGTCGTCAGGCCGGCAGCGTCGATCACCTCGTCCAGGCTCATATAGGCCGCGAACTGCTCCGGGCGGTACGGAATCGGGACGATCTCGCCGCTCAAGCCCAATTCGATCGGTTCCCGGGAAACCTGATCGCCGTTGATGAAGGTGTACTCCACCCCGGCCGTGTAATAGCTCCAGGTCTCGTAGCGTACGTCGCCCAGCGAGCCATCCTCAAGCTCCTCCTCATAAAAGAGCAGTGAAAATGCCTGCGGCGCACCCATCTCGGCCACCACCGCCTGCTGCGCTGCGCTGAGCGCATACACCTGCCGCGCACCCGCCTGCGGCTCAATGCCCTCGACTATCTTGGGGGACGAACGGTACTCGGCCAGCCCCCCCAGCAACAGCACCGTCACCGCGATCAGCACCAGCAGCACGCCGGTTCCGCACCCCAGCCGTACGGCTCGCGATCCGAGCATACCGCCGCGCGGGCCGGTCGTGGTTCGTCCTCTGCCGGCCGGCGGGCTCGTACGGATCCAGGCCTTACCGTCCCAGCGGTGCCAGGCGCCGGGATGGCCGCCCAGCCACCAGGTTGTGCCGCTGGCATCGCGCACCGTCAGCCCCTGCACCTGCTCCTGGTATCCGGCATCATCCAGCTCCCCTCGCTCGTAGCTTGCCTGAATCTCGGCCAGCTGGTTTTCAAGTGCCTGGAACTCGGGCGGAATCGGTCCGGCTTTCATCGATCTGCCTCCATGAGGAACGCGCGAAAAGACCACTGCCCGCGCAGTCGGTCCGGGTAAGGACGTTCTATTTTAGGTTGTCGAGTGAATGGGGAAACGGGAAGCAAGCGCTTCGAGAAAGCGCCAGTCCCCCATCGAAAAGTAGCCCAGGTCAGCATACACAGCCTCGAACGCAGGTTGTAACGCTGGCATCGGATTGCAGCTCACGCGCTGACTGCACTCCGGTGGGCACCCCGGTGAGATTGACCCCGCACGATCGTGGCGAAGAGTATAGCCTGGACCCCCGTCCGGCACCACCGGGTATCCGGTGAAAATCTACGGGTAAAAGTCCTTCAGGTTGGCGGTGGGTACGCTGATCAGCCCTTCCTCACGCTCCCCGATCTGAATCATGCGCTCGGGCTGGACGGCTGCCAGGTACGCGATGTAGGCCGCCATCAGGGCATCGAGCTGCTCGAAGGTGCGCAGCCGCTCAAGCGGCAGGTTGCCCATCAGCAAATTGTGGCGCGTGATCTCCTCCAGCACGTGCATCGGATTGGCCACATCCAGCCCCTCAAGATAGAGCACCAGCTGGCGCTGCAGGCGTCCTTCCATCGTACGCTTTAGAAAGGGACGCCGCTCGAGCAGCACCGTATAGCCGACGTGTGAACGCGCTTCGAGCAGGCTGCGTTTGGCAGGCGGTTCGCCCAGGATGGTGGGTCGAAAGCCGCTCCCCTGCAGACGTTGAAAAAGCTCAAAGCCGGTCTTCACCCAGCCCTTGGCCTCCTGGGCTTCCCCCGGCGTGCCGTACAGCCGGATATTGCGCTGTCGGAGTTCATACTCACACACCCGCCAATCGCTCCAGGTGCTGCCGCCGGGGCGCAGGTTATAGCGCCGGCGCACATCGGCGTGCCCCATCAAACCGTGATTGGGCGACTGCGGGGCGTCGATCCCGACCACGGCTGAGTCGAGGCTGCCGATGAATGCCAGCACCCCCTCCATTTCTGCCTCATCCAGCGCCACGAGCCGCAGTTTGCGATCGAGCGCGGCATATTGCATCGGCCGGCTCCCGGCGGTCGGATCAATTCCAATGAAAAGCGCTTCGGTGAAAAGCATCGGGACTCCTCATCGATTCAAATCCCGGTCAGCGTTCATGCGCTCCGGCATTGCCGGATATAGCTGCGGAATGCTGCCCAGGTCTCGCGATCCGTGTGATACGGCCCCAGCCACGGTTTCTGCGCCGCATCCCGCAGCACACCCTTGAGGCCATGTCCCATGCACAGCCGGTAGGCGACATAAGTCCAGCGCGTTCGGTGGCGGCCGTGGGTGCAGTGCAGCAGGACCTTTTGTCCCTGGCTCCGGCAATCGCGTACGAACTCACCGGCCAGCCACCGCGCCTCCTGATCCGCCTCCAGCTCCAGCTCCAGATTCAGCCAAAGAAATCTGGACGGCGGCGTTCCGGCAAAGGGAATCGGACCGGTGCTGGAAAGGTGCAGCACGGCCCTGATGCCGGTCTGCGCGGCGAAGTCCTTCCAGGTTTGGGGGATGTGATCTCCGCCGGCGGCGTAGATCCCCTCCTCAACCCAGGTCATGCCGGTGATCCTCTCCTGCCGTTGGCGCTGGAATTACCCTGCGCGCGGCACTCAACGACCAGTATACAACGTGCTTTTGACGCCGGCGAACGGCGGCGCTATACTGATTTCGCCAATATCCCGTATGCCCAGGAGATGTTAACGATGGCCAAGAAGAAAGCCGATTTCAAATTGACGTATGCCACAATGTTCAATCCGCCGGAAGAACTGCACCGACGGTTCGACAGCGCGCTCAAGAAGGTCAAGGGTGGGCTCGGCAAAGATATCCCCATGCTCATCGCAGGCAAGGATGTGCGCGCCGGCGAAAAATTTGAAGATCACTCGCCCATCAACCAGGATTGGACCCTTGGCGTCTTCCAGCGCGGCGGGGTGGAGCATGCCGACCGGGCACTCAAGGCAGCCCGAAAAGCCTTCCCGGATTGGTCGCGCCGTTCCTACCGTGAGCGCGTCCGGCTGCTGCGGAAGGCTGCCGCACAGATCGACAAGCGCATCTATGAAATTGCGGCCGTGATCTCGCTCGAGGTCGGTAAAAACCGCATGGAAGCACTGGGCGACATCGCCGAGGCGGCCGATCTGATCCGCTACGCCTGCGACCAGCTCGAGCAGAATGACGGCTACGTCGTTAAGATGGGAAAGGATCCCCTCAAGGGCTATTCGGCCAGCAACACCTCCGTGCTTCGCCCCTACGGTGTATGGGTGGTGATCAGCCCGTTCAATTTCCCGGCTGCTCTGACCGGGGGACCGGTGGGTGCAGCGCTGGTGGCCGGCAACACCGTTGTGATGAAGCCCGCCACGGATACCCCCTGGACTGTGCGGCTGCTGGCGGAATGCTTCCGCGATGCCGGCCTGCCGGAGGGCGTGATCAACTATGTGACCGGCCCGGGCAGCACGCTCGGCCAGGCGCTGATCGAGAGCCCGGAGGTGGATGGGATCACCTTCACCGGCTCCTTCGACGTGGGCATGAATATCTACCGCTCGTTCGCCGCAGGCCGCTATCCCCGCCCAACGATTCTCGAGATGGGCGGCAAGAACCCTTCCATCGTCTCACGCAACGCCGATCTCGACCGGGCCGCAGCCGGTATCGTCCGCTCGGCCTTCGGCCTGCAGGGTCAGAAGTGCTCGGCCAACTCGCGCATCTACGTCGAGCGGCCGGTCTATAAAAACCTCGTGAAGCAGCTGGTCGAGCTGACGGAAAAACTGGCCATCGGTGACCCGACCGACCGCAGCATCTTCCTCGGCCCGGTCGTCAACAAGAGCGCCTACAGCGACTTCAAGAAGTTCACGCGTGAGCTCGGCAAAGCCGGCAGATTCCTGACCGGCGGCAAGGTCCTGACCGAGGGCGAACTGGCGAAGGGTTTCTTCTGCCAGCCGACGATCGCCGCCGATGTGCCGCACGATCACCGGCTGTGGTCGTACGAGATGTTCCTGCCGATCACGATGGTGCACCCGGTGAGCAGCATCGAGCAGGCCATGAAATTCGCGAACAACAGCCAGTACGGCCTGACCGCCGGTTTCTACGGTTCGGAGCAGGAGGCGGCCTGGTTCTTTGAAAACATCGAGGCCGGCGTGACCTACGCCAACCGGCCTCAGGGCGCCACGACCGGCGCATGGCCTGGCTTCCAGCCCTTCGGCGGGTGGAAAGGATCCGGGTCTTCCGGAAAGAACGCCGGCGGTCACTACTATCTGCCGCTGTACATGCACGAGCAGATTCACACGTTGATCCGCTGATCATCCCTGAGCTGCAGCCCTCGCCGGAACGAATCCGGCGAGGGCTTTCCTTTCCCCTACGATGGCATCCCGTGTGGGCTCGGCCCTGATCCTGATCGCACTCTTTGCGCTGGTGATCTTCCTGCTCACGCTCCAGATCGGGCAGGCTGATCTGCGGGCGCTGCTGCTGGGCGCAGCCCTGGCTGCGCTCGGCCTGCTGCTGCGCCGGCGCGGGCGTCGTCCACGGCGCAGCACGCGTTTCGAATCGCTGCGCCGCCTGCGGGGGCCAGTGGATGCCGACGACCTGGAGGACGACTAGTCCGCCGATCGCTGCGCGCGGCCCGCGGGGGACGGGTCATGCAATCCGGAAGCAAATCCAACCGCCTGTGGGGACACGGTGGCGCATTACCCCAACAACAGGGGAGATCTCGATCCGCAGGCACTGGATCCTCGCCACCCGGCTTTCGGACATCCACTCGTGGCCGACCATCCCCGCCTGCCCTGCCGGGTGGGGTTTCCATGGCTGCACGCAGGCTGACCAGACTTTCCGGCTCGCCCGGTTGGACACCTCTCCCATCTCTGGTAAACTCCCCACACCCCACCAGGCCACGAGGAGCAGAACATGGCGGACATTATCGATTACAAGATCTATGGCGACGACCTGCAGCTGGTCGAGATCGAACTCGATCCCGGCGAGGGCGTGCGGGCCGAAGCCGGCACCATGACCTACATGGATGACGGCATCCAGATGCAGACCTCGACCGGGGGCGGCATTTTTAAAGGCCTGCAGCGTGCGATCACGGGCGAATCCTTCTTCATCACCAGCTTCATCAACACCGGGGATGGCAAACAGCGGGCGGCGTTCGCTGCCTCCTACCCGGGCAAAATCATCCCGATCGAGCTTTCCGATTTCGGCGGCCGTATTCTGTGCCAGAAGGATTCCTTCCTGTGCGCCGCCCAGGGCGTCGAAATCGAAGTCGCCTTCACCAAGCGGCTCGGCGCCGGGGTTTTCGGCGGTGAGGGATTCATCCTGCAGCGGCTGCATGGCGATGGTCGGGTCTTCGTCCACGCCGGCGGCACGATCATTGAACGCGACCTGGCCCGGGACGAGGTGCTGCGCGTCGATACCGGCTGCCTGGTGGCGTTCGCCGAGACGGTTGACTACGACATCCAGTTCATCGGAGGTTTTCGCAACGCCCTCTTCGGCGGGGAGGGTCTTTTCCTGGCGCGCATGACCGGCCCGGGCAAGGTCTATCTGCAGAGCCTGCCGTTCTCGCGATTGGCAGACCGGGTGCTGGCGGCGGCCCGTTTTCAGAAAGTTGATGAACACAAGGGCGCGGCCGGCATTGGTGGCGACATCATCGGCAACATTCTCAGCGGACGGTGAGCCGAACATGACCAGGTCGGGCACCCTCGTGCGTGGACCCCGATGAATACCCCCTGCTACATCTCGATCGATGTGGAAACCGCTGGGCCCTCTCCCAGCCACTTCCCGCTGCTTTCGATCGGCGCCTGCCGGGTCGATGATCCCGAACAAGCCTTCTATGTCGAACTCCAGCCCGACCGGGATCGATTCGATCCGGATGCGCTGAACATCAGCGGCCTCGATCTCGATCAACTGCAGCGGACAGGCACCGAACCCGCCCTGGCGATGGCCCGATTCGCGTCATGGGTTCGGTCGGTCACGCCTGACGATGCGATGCCGGTCTTCGTCGCGTACAACGCGCCCTTCGACTGGATGTTCGTGCAGGACTATTTCCAGCGCTACCAGATCGAGAACCCCTTCGGACACGCCGCCCTGGATATCAAAGCCCTGTCCATGGGTTTGCTCGACATCGAGTGGACCAACACGGCGATGGCGCAGGTGGCTGCCAGGCTGGAAATATCGATTGAACTTTCCCACAACGCGCTGCAGGATGCGCGCGACCAGGCCGTACTCTTCCGCCATCTCCTGGCGGAGATGGCGGCGAAAACCGGGTTGAAGAACCCGTAAACTGGAGGTACCGCTGTGTCCGAATCTACCGAATCAACCCCGAACGAAGCGCTTGCCCGCATTCTCGATTCAGCCCAGCGGCTGGGCGTGGAGCTGGATGAGGCAGAGGCGCTGCAGTGGCTCTCGGCCGTCAGCGCGGCCAAAGGCAGCACCGACGTGCTCGTTGACCCGAAGAGCGGTGTCTTCGGGCACACCGTCTCGATGCTCGACTTCAACCCGCAGGAACTGGCCTACTTCCGGCAGATCGGCAAACTGGTCGAGTTCCAGGACCAGCCGGGAAAGGTCGAGACGGCGCTGGCGCTCTCCGGCTCGGCCGCCCAGTCCAAGATTCAGACGTACCCGGGCGACTGCGATTACTTTGAACGCGTCAACATCCTGGCCGAGACGCGCGAGACCGCTTGCCGGATGCTGGCCGACCTGATCCGGCAGAAGGCCCTTGACGCGCTGAGCGGACCCACCTATCAATTGATCGAGGTCAAATTCGGATCCTACGCGCGTGATGTGCTGCGCGGCGACGAATTCCACCGCGCCGGTACTCCAATCTCCTGGAACAGCGATGAGATCACAGCCGGAGAATTCGATGCCAGCACGCCCGAGGGCGAGGCGATCACAATCCACTGGGAGGACGTCGCCTCCGATCCGGGCTGGTGCAAGCTCGACTGGGTGGTCGCCGATCCCGTGCGCGGCCAGCTGGCTAACGCCAGCAACATGCTCGATGTCACCTGGGAAGCGCCGGATGGAACCATCACGCCGCTTGATGGCTACCTCGATCCGTACTTCCAGGAGGTCTACCTGGAAGCGGAATCGATCCCGATCTTCTCCAAACTCGCCCGACACGTCTCCGCCGATGCGCTCGAATCGTATGTCAGCCAGCTGGAAAAGGAAGTTCACAAGTACCTCGGTGCGCATGCGAATTACGGCAAGGCGGCCAAACGCATGTACAACATCTTCCGCCTCACCGGCCGCTACGAGGAAGCGGCTTATGTCCGCGAGCTATTTGATGAGCCGGCGACGGCCCTGTACCAGGTCTGGTCGCTGATCCGCACGCTGGACGACGTCGTGCAAAAACCCGGCAGCATCACACGCGAGCAGCTGGCCAACCAGGCCGATAAACTGATCCTGACCGTCGTCGATGCGCTGGAAGGGGAGCAGGAGACGGAGATCGTCCGGTCGCTGCTCGGCCTGCGCAGCCTGCTCGGACAAAGCGAGATGGGCGAGTCGTGGAATGTTCAGGTCGAAGCGACGCGCGCCGAGGTGATCAACCTGGTGAACAACTTCTTCCGGGAGCGGCTGACCGCCCTGCCGACGATTCGAGATTACATGGCCAGCATGGAGAAGGATTGACCATGCCTGGGTTGACGGAGCGAGCCGGCGGGGAAGCCGGCCCGAGCGAGGGATGGCTCGAAGCTTCCCAGCAAGCCTGGGAGGAAAGCATGACCCGGCGCCTGGAGGATTTGCGCCGCGTCCTGCGGGATCGCAACCTGACTCACCTGGCAACGTTAACCGCAAGCCGACTGCACGAGGAGACCCTGGAGCTCGATTACTGGAATCGAACCATCCACGTCGCGTGGCCCGCACTGACCGCCTCCTTCGCGGACAGCGGTGATCCCTGCAGTACCTTCGACAACGCCATGCTGATGTACTACCTGTCCACGGCAGACGGGACGCCTCTGGCAGACCGCTGGATCGGCTTTCGCGAGCTCCCGGATGGAGCCTTCTACAACCAGGCCTTCCAGGGCTACAGCGGCAATCTCCTCGCCCTTCGGTTCGGCGAAGAGCCGCATGGGATGAAGGAAGCCGCCTCGCTGCTCGCCGGCGACCACCTGCCGGCCCTGGCGCCGGTCGCCTATGCCTTCCAGCCGCTGCCGCGCATCCGGCTGGCGGCCGTACTCTGGCCGGGCGACGACGAGTTCGCGGCGCGCGCATCGATCCTTTTCGACGCCGCCAGCCGCCACTATATGACGACCGACGGCCTGGCACTGCTCGGGTCCGGGCTCGCCCGCCGCCTGCTGCGCGCCGCGCCGGCTGAAACATGAGCCGGTTGTATACTCGTAGAACGGGGAGCACCTGCTTTGCAGAGGATCCCTGGAGCGCAAGATGGATACGATCCCCACTCGCGTCGGATTTGTAGCGACCGGCTTCTTCGACCATGACCCTGTTGGACTCCAGGCCGCGCACTGGGCTGGAATCCTGCAGGCCGGCGGGCATGAGTGCTTCTACTTTGCCGGACGGGCAGATCGTGATCCGGAACGGAGCGTGATCGTCCCCGAGGCGTCCAGCTTCCACCCCGACATCGTCAGCCTGCAGCGCGAGCTCTTCGAAGCCGGTCAGCGCGACTCAAAGACCAGCGGGATCATCCACGCCATTCGCTTCCACCTGAAGCAGAACCTGTATCAATTCATCAAGACCTTCGATATCAACCTGCTGATCATCGAAAACGCGTGCTCGCTGCCGCTCAATCTGCCGCTCGGCCTGGCGTTGAGCGAGCTGGTAGCAGAAACGCATGTCCCTGCCATTTTCCACCATTTCGGCTTTCCCTGGCAGTACGAACGGTTTCGCGACAGCGCGGCGGGCGATTACCTGCGGGCAGCCTTTCCACCGGTTCTGCCGTCGGCTCACCACGTGGTCCTGAACAGCGCAGCCGGCCAGGAGCTGGCCCGGCACGCCAACTTGAATGCGGTCGTGATCCCGCCCGCGCTCGATTTCGAGCATGCGGCTGCAAGCGACCCCGAAAGTGTAGGGCCACTGAGGCCGCTTCTCGACCTCCCTGCTGACCAGCATATCGTCCTGCAGCCGACCCCCGCGCTGCCGCAGATGCGCATCGATTGGGCCATTGAAGCTGCGGCCCTCATCGATCCCGGCTGCGCATTCATCGTGACGGGCCGCTCTCCCCTGGAGAATGATCGCTATCGCGCTCGCCTGATCCGGCTCGCCGAAACCCACGGTATTGACCTCAAGTTCATGCAGGAACAACCCGAATCCCTCCCGAGGGAAATCGTGGGAAACGGCACCCGTCCGTCCCTCATGACCGTACATACCGCGGCCGGTTGGGTGAGCTATCCGGTGAAAGCGGAGAGCGTTGATTCGGGTTTTCTCGAAGCCCTGGCCGCCCGGCGGCCGTTGATTATGGCCCGGCATGATTTTCATCAAAGTGACCTGGAGGCAATCGGAGTGCAGGTTTTCACGATCGATGAGACGCTCGACGAGCAAACCATCAGCAGCATCCGGAGCACCCTGGCCGAGGCGGATGCGATCAATCGCATGACCCAGGCGAATCTCGACCTGGGTCAGCGTTTCTATGGATTGGATGCTCTACGCCGCGAACTGGACGCCCTGCTCCAGCACATCCTTCCAGCGCCTTCGCCGGGCAGGTAAGCCGGTCTGACAGAGGAATCGAGGGACGATGAACGAGGATTACCGAACAACCGAAAAACCCTTCCTGCTGCGGATCTTTCTTTCGCCGGACGAGCCCCGACTGCGGGCGGGATGGCGGCTGCTGCTGCACTCCATCGGGTTCGGCATAACCCTCAGCGTGTTGACGCTGCTGGCGGTCCTGCTGGTCTACAACCGTGGAAGTTCGCTTTCCTACGGCCTTCCGATCGACGCCACGATCGAACTCCTGGCCGTCCTGATCACCACCTTCGCTGCCCGCCGGCTGCTCGACCGCAGGTCATTTGTTTCGCTCGGTTTCCACATCGACCGCCACATGCTCCCCGACCTGCTGGTGGGCTTTTTCATTCCGATGCTCCTCATGGGTGGAATTTTCCTGGCCGAATGGGCACTCGGGTGGCTCACGATCGAGGGGTTTGCCTGGGACCACATGCCGCTCGAAAGCTGGATCGGGACCCTGCTGCAGGGGCTGCTGCTCTTCCTGATGGTCGGAGTGAGTGAGGAAGTCCTCAGCCGCGGCTACCACCTTCAGAACCTGACCGATGGCCTGAACCTTTTCTGGGGATTGTTCCTGTCATCAAGCATCTTTGCCTTCCTTCATCTCATCAACCCGGACAGCAGCCTGTTCTCCAGCCTCGGGATTCTCGCAGCCGGCTACTTCCTGGCCTATGGTTGGGTGCGCACACGCCAGCTCTGGCTGTCGATCGGCCTGCACATCGGCTGGAATCTATTCGAAGGCACGGTGTTCGGATTTCCCGTGAGCGGCTACCAGATCGATGCCCTCATCCAGCAGAAAGTCTCAGGGCCAGGCTGGTTCACAGGAGGCGGATTTGGGCCGGAGGCCGGACTGATCGTCCTGCCAGCCATGCTCCTGGGCGTCCTGCTGATCGCGTACTACACACGCGGTCGATTGGAACGACCATCGCCGACCGGGCCCGACCAGGGCGCTTCCGTTTCCTAACGAGAGCCGTAAACCCTTTTCAGAATAGGCTCTTGACATGACCGAACACTTGTTCTATACTGCCTCCACGATAGAACACTTGTTCGATATGGAGGTCGGCCATGTCAACCTACACCCGTACGTCACGTTTCCGTTTTCCGTTCGATCTTGACGCCGTGTTGTCGAACCTGACCGCCCGGATCAGGATCCCGAGAACCTCGCTGTTCGTGCTGGTCATGATCGGCGCGCTGATCGCCTTTGAAAGCTTCAACTTCGGGACGACCGAATTTGCCCTGCGCGATCTGCTGGGCGACTTGCAGTTCGCCACCCTGCGCTGGTCCACCATTCTGGCGCTGGCCTTCTGCGGAATGGATTTTGCCGGCATCGCCCGCCTGTTCTCACCCCAGGCCGAGGAAGGCCGCACGCTCGAGGTCTGGTACCTGTTGGGCGCGTGGCTGCTGGCCGCGACGATGAACGCCGTCCTTACGTGGTGGGCGGTCTCGTTGGCGCTGCTGAGCCACAGCGGCCTGGGGAATGAAATCCTCGGGCGCGAAGCGCTGCTGTCGAGCGTCCCGCTTTTCGTTGCCGTGCTGGTGTGGTTGATCAGGATCTTGATGATCGGCACCTTCACCATGACCAGCTCCAGCTTCTCCGCCCGGGCACTTTTCCGAGGGGGCCGAAAGGCTCGGCCTGCCACAGAGGTCCATTCGATGCCAGTGGAACGTCCGCAGCGTGGAGGGCAAAGCGAGAACAGCTATCGTTCCATTCGACCTGCGCCCAAACCCGCCGCCTATTCGAATGGAACGCAGCGCAGCACGCCGCTGGCGGCCCGGTCGCGGACGAACCGCTAGTCGATGCTCAACGCGAACCGCGGCCGCCTTCGGGCGGGACAGCCGGGGGTCGTCGGTGGAGAGTTCCACCGGCGGCCCTTGAGTCCATCTGAATTCTCACCCTTGCTTCTGCCGGGCATGCTGTTTGCCGCCCTGGCCCTCATCCTGGTTCAATCCCTGCCTGCGCTGCGTTCGGGCATGAAGCGAGCGATTGAAGAGTCTGCGTCGGAAAACACCGCTGCTGGAAAAAGCCTGGCGGCCTCATCCCGTTCCATCGCCCTCCCGATAAGCTTGCCCGCTTTATCAGCCTTTGCACCAGAAGTGCAGCGTTGGTCGGATTCGATTGAGGGCTGGGCGGAGCAGTACGAGTTGCCGCCGCTCCTGATCGCCATCGTGATGCAGATCGAATCCTGCGGCGATCCAACTGCCATCTCCCCGTCCGGCGCGCAGGGCCTGTTTCAGGTGATGCCTTTTCACTTTGGAGAGGGCGAGGACATGCTGCAGCCGGAGACCAATGCCGCTCGTGGACTTGAATATCTGAAACATGCCTATCAGCTTTCGGGAGCCCGGATCGATCTCACGCTGGCCGGGTACAATGGCGGCCTTTCACAAATGGATGCCGCACCTGAAACATGGCCGGAGGAGACTCGCCGCTATGTGAATTGGGGGACAGGCATCTGGAACGATCTTCAGGCCGGAAACAACACCAGCCGAACGTTGTCCGACTGGCTCGCTGCGGGCGGCACCCGGCTGTGCCAAAACGCCCATCAGGCTCAAACAAGCGAGAAATAGCCGGCTTCGGGTTTTCCAGGGTACCCCTGCATACAGCCGCTATGCTCGACTGGCTTCGGATTCTTCTACTGATCCTGATGCCTGGTACGGGCTGCAGCTGCCCTGGACCAGGGGCAGACGGACGGTAAACGTCGATCCCTGCCCCACTTTCGATTCGACCTGAATATCCCCACCATGGCTGCGGGTGATCCAGTAGGCTATCGAGAGGCCGAGCCCGGCCCCGCCACTGAGGCTTCGTTTTCGGGACGGATCGCGTCGGTAAAAACGATCGAAGATATTGGGCAAATCGGATTCCGGTATTCCAGGGCCGGTGTCTGTGACCTGCCACACAGCCCATTGCCCTTCGCAGATCAGATCGAGAGTAACCTTTCCGGGCGCCGGTGTGTTCTCAAGCGCATTGGCAACCAGGTTCAGAAGCACCTGCTTTAATCGATCCCGGTCTCCCTCCACGCGGGCTTGATCCTCCCTGCCGATCTTCAAAGCCACTCCCTCGCGCGCCAGGACACGTGCCTGCTGGAAGACTTCCAGCATGACCGTGTCGAGTTCGATCAAGTCGTGCGCCAGAGGCAGCTTGCCGGTCTCAGCCTGGGCGAGCAGCAGCAGGTCGCGCACCAGGCGTGTCAGCCGGTCCACTTCCGATGTGATCACATCCAGTGATTCCTCGTCCGCTTCGCCCATCTGGCGGATGAGGTCGACATTGCCGCGAATTGCAGTCAGGGGCGTGCGCAGTTCGTGGGATACATCAGCAAGAAATCGCCGTTGGGTTTGGAACAGACCTTCCAGCCGTTCCAGGGTCTCATTGAATGCATTGATCAGATGGCCGACCTCGCCGGTCGGTGGGCCCATGACGGGAATCCGGCGGGACAGATCGTCGGCGCGCGTGATCTGCAGTGCCGTTTCGGTCACCTGCTCGATCGGGGCGAGGGCTCGGCCAGCCGCCAGGTAGCCGATGACAGCTGCAGCAAGCAGGGCCAGAACGCCACCGCCGATCAGGACCAGCAGCAGTGTTTGGGAGACCAGGCGTACAATGTCGAGGCTCTCTGCAAGCTGCAGGAATCCGAGCAGCACGTTGTCCGGCCGCCGGAATACCGGCACCGTGAGCACGCGATATTCATGCCCGTTCACGCTCACCGTGCTGTAAACATTCGATGTGGTGCCCTCTTGCGCGGAATCGAATGCCGACCCGGTATCAGGAGCATTGGCCGACTGCCATACGATCTCGCCCTGGTCATCCTGGATCTGCAGTGCAACGTTGGAGGTCAGGTCGAGCGCGCGCAGCGTGAGCGCCAGGTCTTCCGGCATGCCACCGGACAGGGTCGCCAGGACATCATCGGCAGTTCGGCTGAGGGATTGTTCGATTTGATTGGTCAGGTTGAAAGACAGCGTGAGATAGACAACGGCCGCAAACAGGAGCAGGACTGCGCCCAGCACCCCCGTATACCAGAGCGTGAGCCTAGCACGCAGAGTCATCCTGGTTCTCGGAGCACGTATCCGACACCGCGCACGGTGTGGATCAAACGCGGAAGGCCGCCTTCTTCTGTTTTTTGCCGCAAATAGCGGATGTACACTTCGATGATATTGCTCTCGCCGCCGAAGTCGTAGCCCCATACCCGGTCGTAGATCAAATCTCGAGTCAGCACCTGGCGGGGATGGCGCAGGAGCAGTTCGAGCAGCTCATATTCTTTGGCGGTCAGGTCGATCGCTCGATCGGCACGAAATGCCTGGTGGGTTCCAGTGTCCAGGCGCAGATCCTGGAAAGAGAGCACTTCGGGCTGGGTCGTCTTGGTGCGCCGCAGGAGTGCCCGCACGCGGGCGAGCAATTCATTCAGCGCGAAGGGCTTGACGAGGTAGTCGTCCGCCCCAGCATCCAGGCCGCGCACGCGATCGGCGACGGAATCCTTCGCCGTGAGCATCAGAAGCGGGGTATCGCCTTCTTCCCGCAGGCGCCGGCATACTTCCAGGCCATCCAACCCCGGCTCCAGCTCCGGCAGCATCCAGTCGATGATCACGAGGTCGGGGTTGAGTTCGAGCGCTTTCGCAAGCCCTTCGGTGCCGTTAACGGCTGTATCGACCGTGTAGCCTTCATACGTCAGGCCGCGCCGCAAGAATTGAAGGATTCGCTCCTCATCCTCGATAACCAGGATGGTTTCACGCATCGAGCCTCCCGCTCGAGTTATACCACAAGCTTAAAACGTTGGAGCCGCCAGTTTTGGCGGCTCCAAACGTATGGATTCCCTTTCAATCAAGCCAGTTCGACGGTCGCTCCGGCGGCTTCGAGCTTGCTCTTGGCATCCTGAGCGGATTCCGTGCCTGCCTGCTCGAGCACCTTCGCATTCGGTGTCTCGGTCAGTGTCTTGGCGTCGGCCAGGCCGAGCTGGGTGATCTGGCGAACGACCTTGATCACGTCAATCTTCTTCGGACCAACGTCCTTAAGAATGACGTCGTACTCGCTCTTCTCTTCGACCGCTTCAGCTGCGCCACCGGCGCCCGCGCCCGGCATCGCCGCGATCGCAACCGGCGCAGCCGCCGAGACGCCCCATTCCTCTTCCAGTTCCTTGACCAGTTCTGAGACTTCCAGGATGGTCAGCTTGCTCAGTTCATCCTTGATTTTCTTGATATCTGCCATGGTACACGATCTCCTTCATCGCAAGTTTGAGATTTTAAGTTCGACAGGTCATGCCGTCGCCGCGTCGGGCTGCGAATCGACATAGGCTTGAAGCACATTCAGCAGCTGACGCGCCGAAGCGGCGAATACACCGGCCAGCTTTGCGGCCGGCATGGTCATCACACCCAGCAGCTGTGCCTGCAGCACCGGCATCGCCGGAAGCTCCGCCAGGTTGGTTATCTGGGCGGCGGAATACAGCTCGCCATCGATGATGGCTGATTTCACCCGGAAGGTGTCTTTGTCCTTCGCGAGATCCACCATGGCTTTCGCCATGGCCGGGATATTTTCGGACGCCGCGCCGATTGCCGTGGGGCCGTCGAATCCCGGTTCAGGTTCTTTCCACCCAGATTCCTGGAAGGCACGCTTAGCAAGCGTGTTCTTGACGACGTAGAACTCGCCGCCCATCTCACGAATCTTCGCCCGCAGGCCTTCGGTTTCCTTGACGGTCAGGCCGGTTGATTCGGCCAGGATAACGGCTGAACTTCGTTCCAGCACCTCGAGGTACTGGGCCACCAGTTCTTCCTTCTTCGCCTTCGAGATTGCCAAGTTCCTTCACCTCCTTCCCCTGTAAAGAATTCGAGTCTTCGCTTCGCAAGAACGCTACGAGCAAAGACTCAAAGGGAAAGTTGTATCAACTTCTGAGTCTTCACCTCGGCAGGGAATTAAGTCCGCTAGCGGGCACCTGCTGTCTTCGGCGAAGCGATTTTTCGATTGTATGCGGACCAAATTGTACCGCGATCCGCTTGCGACGTGTAGATCAGGCTGCGCCCATCGAGAGCGCGGCGTTGGGATCGACCCGCACACCCGGCCCCATGGTTGAGCTGATCGTCACGCGCTGGACATAGGTGCCCTTGGCCGAGGCCGGCCGGGTGCGCCGGACAGCATCCATCAGGGCGGCCATGTTCTCGTACAGCTGCTGGGCTTCAAACGATACTTTTCCAATCGGAACATGCAGGTTGGCGGTCTTGTCGGTGCGGAACTCCACCCGACCTGATTTCAGCTCATCGATCGCCCGGGTGATGTCGTCCTCGGGCACGACCGTGCCAGCCTTGGGATTGGGCATCAGCCCGCGAGGACCGAGAATCCGGCCTAAGCGTCCGACCTTGCCCATCATATTTGGTGTGGCGACGGCGGCATCGAATTCCATCCACCCGCCCTGGATCTTTTCAATCAATTCGTCGTCGGCGATGAAATCCGCGCCGGCTTCACGTGCGTCGCGTGCCGCATCGCCTTCCGCGAAGACAACTACCCGGACTGTCTTTCCCAGTCCGTGCGGCATCATCACGGTGTCGCGAATCTGCTGATCGGCGTGGCGAGTGTCAACGCCCAACCGCAGATGCACCTCGACCGTGCTGTCGAACTTGGTAAAGGCAATCTTCTTCGCCAGCTCGAGTGCTTCCATCGGCTCGTAAAGCTTGTCGCGGTCAACCTGCTCGGCGGCTTGATTGTACTTCTTACCGTGCTTTGCCATGCGTTTCTCCTTGTGGTTCAAACGGACCGCGCTATGCGCGGCCCTCCCACGATGCGAATTAACCTTCGATGACGATTCCCATGTTGCGGGCGGTGCCTTCAATTTGCCGCATCGCCCCTTCGACGTCGATCGCGTTCAGGTCCTTCATTTTAATCTCGGCGATCTCACGAACCTGATCCCGTGTAACCTTGCCGACCTTCTCGCGGTTTGGCTCGGCTGAGCCCTTTTCAATACCGGCCGCTTTCCGCAGCAGGACCGCGGCGGGCGGCGTCTTCAGGACGAAGGTAAACGATCCATCGGTGTAAATCGTGATTTCGGCTGGAATGATCTCGCCGGTCTTGCTCGATGTCCTGGCGTTGTATTCCTTGCAGAAGGCCATCAGGTTGATGCCGTGCGGTGCCAGGGCGGG
>JBJYWH010000286.1:0-2769 GCA_046259355.1 Anaerolineales bacterium | reverse complement strand
TCAAATATTTCTATACCAAGCCCGCCCTGGTGATCATGTTCACCCTGGCGATCGTAGGCTCAGGTGCTTTCCTGTACCTGCTCGCCACGCAGAGATATTCGGTCATCCACGGGGCTACCTCCAACGTCGGGGTCGGGGTAGTTTTGCTCTACGTCGCCAACATGCTGGCCCTCTTCATCCACGAGGGCGGTCACGCCTTCACCTGCAAATCCTACGGCAGGACGATCCGCAAGTCGGGGATCATGATCTACTACGGCTTCTTCGCTTTTTACGTCGATTCGACCGACATCTGGATGGAAAAACGCCTGCCGCGCATCATGGTCTCGTTCGGCGGCCCGTTCACCGGCTTCGTGCTGGGCGGAGTTGCCTCGCTGTTCGCGATCTTCAGCCCCTGGACGCTTTTCAATGGCTGGCTCTACCAGTTCGCCTTCCTGATCATCGTCGATTCAATCATGGACCTCAATCCGCTGCTCAAGTGGGACGGCTACTACATCCTTATGGACTGGCTGGAGATCCCCAACCTGCGCACGAGAGCGCTGAAATTCCTCAAGGATCTGATGCCGGTGAAGAAATTGCTCCGCCGCGAGAAGTTCGATCGCGAGGAGCGCATCTTTACGATCTATGGCGTCTCTACCCTAGGTTACACCGCCAGCATCCTTTTTGGCTTCATCCTATTCTTCGGCGAATCGATCGTCGGATTCATCGCTCGTTACATCCCGCCCTGGATAGTGGGCGTTGTTCTCTTAATAGCAGTCTTATTCTTGACCCGCAATAAAATTTTCCGTTTCTTTGGTAGGCTGGCGAAGCCGTTTCGCCGATTAGCCAGCCATTCCGGCGGCTGACTAATACCCGTTTATTCACATTCCGGAAAGGTGCTCTATGGCCACGACCCAACCAAGTACCTTCCGGGGGGATCACATCGCTCATAAAAAAAGCGATGCCTTCTTCAGCGGGGAAAAACCGGGCAATGTCGAAATAGAAGATCTCCTCAATGCCTCGCTTCTACAGAGGATCAACCAGGCGTTAAGCGATTATCAGGTTTACCAGGATGATTTGGAGGCCAATATCCAAACCCTGCTGGCGCGCCTGCCCTTGATCGAAGCTCCTGAACGTAGGGGAGACGCGAACGAAATCGAGACAGACGGCGCGGAGCCAGCGATGGAGGGGAAAAAGCGAGTCATTTCAACCGGAAAATTATCCATCCTAGCGCTGCCTTTCTGGCTGGGGGAGGCCTTCGGCGTCGACGAAGAAATCTGCCGCCGCTTTGCAGTAGCCAACATCTTCGGCCTGCTGCACTTCGTGATGCTGGATAAATTGGTGGACGGCGACGGCCAGGCGAGCGAGATCCCTTCCATAGCCATCGCCAGCAGCCTGTACCTGCAACAACTGTCAGCCCGCTACCAGGAGTTCTTTCCCCCTGGCTCTCCATTCTGGCAGTTAATGGAGAAGTATTGGCAGGAATGGGCTTCGGCGCTGGTCTGGGAGCGAGATGCCGGCCCGCGCCCCCTCTTCTCGACCACCGACTTATTGAAAACAGCCCACAAAGCCGCCCCGCTGAAGATCTGCACCAGCGGCATGGCGCTGTTGGCCGGCAGGGCCGAGATCATCCCCGACCTGGAAGCTGCCGTGGACGGCATGCACATGGTCATGCAGATGATGGACGATCTGGTCGATATGGGTCAGGACCTTGTCAAGCCAGCGCAACCTACGGATCGAAATTCCCCGATCAGCGAACGCTTCAACGCCGCCCTGAACATGGTCTCAAGCCCGGCTGGGGTAGAAACGGAGGCAATTACAGACATCGAGACGATCGGCCGCCACCTGTTCACAAGTGGGCAGGACGGAGATTACATCGCTGAGATGGAACGCATCGCCTGCAACACGCAGAGCAAATTACGAGAATTGGGCCTCGACGATTGGGCGGAACTTATCGGTATCACCGCCCACCAGGCCCGACAATGGCGCGATGAGCACGTGGCTTGGCTCGTCGCGGCCTTGACCGCATAAGCAGCATCCATTTATTGTTAGCCAAAGGAGTGATGGTATGAGTGAAGTTTGGAACAAGATCAACGTATACACGTTCGAATATCCGGGAGAGGGCGAGATTTCCGAAGAATTCGGCCACGATCTGATCGCTCTGGACATCGCCCGCAGCCGGCCCAGGCGGGTGAACCCTGCCGAGCGGGCTGTGCTGGGTTTGCCCAACCCGATCACGTTCGAGTCAGCCATGCAGGCTCTCGGCGACCGTTACAATGCCTTGGAGATCGAAGGCGCCCTATCCAACCTGGCTCACGCTGGCTTCTTGCTCCCCGAAGGCCAGCCGCTGCCGACCAAACCCAAGGAGCCGGATTTCGAGGACATCACGACTCTGGAGTTGAACATGGCTGAGGACTGCAACCTGCGCTGCACTTACTGCTGCGTCGGCCAGGGCGGGTTCGGGGCTGACAGCCTGGCGCAGGCTACTCCCATGGTCAGCCTGGATTCGATCGGGACGAATCCGTCAGGAACCGGGGAGTCCGCCGATTCGAATGACGCGAACCACCCGCGCGTGCGCAGCCGTATGTCATGGGATGTGGCACGCAAAGCGATCGACCTGCTCTTCAAAGAGTCGGGCGAAGCGCACAAACTGCACATCCGCTTCTTCGGCGGCGAGCCGTTGATGAACGAAAAGGTCATCCGCAAGGCAGTCGAATACAGCGAACGCCTGGCCGAGTCGCAGGGCAAGAAAATGGGCTTCTCGATCGTCACCAACGGCACCCTGCTGACGCG
>JBJYWH010000285.1:0-1843 GCA_046259355.1 Anaerolineales bacterium | reverse complement strand
TGGTGCGGTATGTCTTCACGCGCGGGCCGGACTGCTGCTGCCGTATGCCGGGGAGGTCGACGGAGCGATCTGCGGGGATGATCGATTCAGCGAATCGGTTCTGGAAGCCTTTGCACCGCGCCTGAAAGTGATCTCGAAGTGGGGAACCGGGATCGACTCGATCGATCAGGCTGCGGCTGGGCGATTGGGGATCCGGGTGCGCAATACCCCGGATGCGTTCACCGAAGCGGTCGCGGACAGCGTCATGGCGTACATCCTGGCCTTTGCGCGCCAGGTGCCGTGGATGGATGCCCGGATGAAGGCCGGTGGCTGGGAGAAGATCCCGTCCGTTGCCCTGCACGAATGCACCCTCGGCGTGATCGGGGTCGGACGAATCGGAAAATGCGTGCTGAAGCGTGCGTACGCTTTCAATATGAAACTTCTGGGCAACGATATCATCGAGATCGATGCAGATTTTGTCAAAGGCGTCCGGGTTGAGATGCGATCACTCGAGGAGCTGCTTCGCCGTTCGGATTTTGTGAGCGTGAATTGCGATCTGAATCCGACCTCCCAGCATCTCATCAACCAGGAAACCATCGCCTTGATGAAACCGAATGCGATCTTGATCAACACCGCCCGAGGTCCAATTGTCGAAGAGCGTGCCCTGATCGATTCACTGCAAGCAGGGGCGATTGCCGGCGCAGGCCTGGATGTCTTCGAGGATGAGCCGCTGCCGGAGGACAGCCCGCTGCGGACCATGGAGAACGTGCTGCTCGGCTCGCACAATGCCAACAGCAGCCCGTCGGCCTGGGAGCGGGTTCACCGGAATACCATCCGGAATCTCTTCGACGGGCTCGGGTTGGAACCACCAAATTTCTGAGGCTGTTATTCACCGGGCTGGATGGTCGCAGCGACAGCAGCTTGGAAGCTGCTTTGATCGGAACATAGAACAGGGAGGGCGGATGAAGCGGACAGTGCTCGTAACCGGTGCCATGGGGGGCATCGGTCACGCCACAGCGGAAGCCTTTCGGGATGATGGCTGGCAGGTGTTCGGGCTCGATCGGAATGCGCCCGATCAGAACCCGGAAGGTATTCAGTTCCTGCATTGCGATTTGTCGATTCCGGGCGAGATTCAGGCTGCCTTGGAACAGGTTTCTGGGATTACAGATCATCTGGATGCCATCGTCAACAACGCCGCCATCCAGATCTGCAAACCGCTGGTGGAGATGACCGTCGAGGAGTGGGATCTGACCCTGGCGACGAATCTGCGACCTGCCTATCTCACGCTGAAGTACGGCTATTCCCTGATGAAGAAGGCGCGCGGCTCGATCGTGAACGTCAGCTCGGTACACGCCGTAGCCACTTCGAAGAACATCGCCGCCTACGCTGCGAGCAAGGGCGGCCTGGTCGCTCTGACGCGAGCGATGGCGATCGAACTCGCCGAGGATGGAATTCGGGTGAATGCGGTCCTGCCCGGTGCGGTGGACACCGGCATGCTGCGGGATGGATTACGCCGCGGCCATGTCGGCGATGGATCCGATGACGAGCTGCTTCAGGCTCTCGGAGACAAGACCGTGATGGGCAGGGTGGGGGATCCGGCCGAAATTGCCCGGACGATTCTCTTCCTGGCCGATTCGGACCAATCAGCCTTCATGACCGGTCAATCACTGATTGTGGATGGTGGGGCGACGATCCGGCTGAGCACGGTTTCCGAACCAACCTGTTCGGCACGTACCGTTGGTGTGATAGAGAGTTCGCGCCGATCCGACAGTGGGTCACCAGCCTGACGCTACCGGCGCTGGTTGTCGTTGCGGTTCTGGCCCGCGTCTTGTGGTCCGACGGCATCTCGCGCTTCGCCGCGCTC
>JBJYWH010000284.1:0-2566 GCA_046259355.1 Anaerolineales bacterium | reverse complement strand
CCCGTCATCCGTTACTTGCCAGCTTTCGGCCAGGTCGGGCACGATCTCCAGGTTATGGGTGCATTCCACCAGCCCGGAGAACAGCTGGCGGAGAGCACATCCCGAAAACACCTCCATCGTCCGAGATGGATCCAGCGTGAGGGGATCGTGATAGGCAATCCGCATCACCTCGGTGGGGGTCGCGAGATCGGCCTGGCGCTCGTCTTTTTGCCAAAGCTGGCGTAGTCTGAAACCCTCTTCGTACGCCAGCTGGGCGGCCTGGTATTCATGCACATCAAGATAGGCCTGCCCGAGCTTCATTTGCAGCCGGGCTGACAATGGGAGTTCTCCGGCACGCTGGCAGATCGAAAGGGCCCGCTGATAGCAATCGATCGCCTCCTGGATACCAAACCGCCGTCGGGCCAGATCGCCGGCTTCAACCAGCGTACGAACGGCGTGCTCGTCCTCTCCGGCATGCTCATAATGAAACCCGAGTTGAAGGGCAATCCGTTCGGGATCCTCGCGGTACAGATCCTCGAGTGATCGGGCAATCTCTCCGTGCAGCAGCCGGCGCTGTCCTTTGCCGATGTTGCTGTAAAGGTAGCGTTGAAAGAGCACGTGGCTGAATTGATAGCGGGAAAGGTAATTCCCGTTGATCTGCTCCTCCCCCTTTTCACGCACGAGCCGGTGTGACCGCTCTAATTCCTGTGACAGCTGCGTCAGCACTTCACGCTCCGCGATTCCACGGACGCGGGCGATCACCTGAGCCGTGAACGATTCACCCTCCACGCTGGCCACAGTCAAAGTCTCGATAAGATTCGGATCTAACCGGCCGATGCGCTCCGCGATAACACCATCGACTTTTTCTGGCAAGGTATTCCAATCCAGTGAACTCGCCGCGATCCAACGCCTCTGGTCATCACGGTACATTTCGCCGCGCTCGGTCAGGGCCCTGAGCAGCTCAATGGTAAACAGCGGATGGCCTACGGTATGTAAAAACAGCGTGCGGCGGAATTCCTGATCCAGCTGGTTGGGCTCGTGATCGATGAGCTCATCGATGAAGCGCAATCCTTCAACCTCGGATGTCTGGGCGAGATCGATGCATATGTCCCCGAAAAGCCGCCGGAATTCTGCGAGCACGGATTTCAGCGGATGATCCACGCCCGCCCGCCGGGCAGTCACCTCTTCCGGCCGGAACGCACCGAGTATGAAAATGCGCTTCCCGGAGAGATTCCGACCGAGGTGGAAGAGCAAGCCTACCGAAGCAGAGTCCACCCACTGCAAGTCGTCCAGCATTATCAGGATGGGAGATGCCTGCGAACAGCGTGTCAGGACCCGTTCGACCTGCCCGAACAGGTTGACAGCCTCCGGATCCTGTGGAATTTCCTGCGCACGGTCGGTGAGCGTCGCCAGCCGTTCAATCCAGGGTGCTGTCCCCTGCACGGAGGAGCGAATCCGGTTGAGCACCTCCCGGCCAGGCAGCAGGATGCTCAGCAGGTCCGGCCCATCCTCGACGATGGCATGAACGACATCGGTCATTGCCTCCCAGATGGTTCGTGCGCTATCGCTCGAGATCTTGCCTGCCCGCCAGGGTGCTTCCAGGTTGCCGGCGAGCATGTCGAGCGCTTCCCGGAACGGCAGGTAGGGGTCGCCTGACCCAGTATAGGCGGTGCAATCACCACAGCCGATGAGAAGCTGGGGATACCGGCAGGCCGCCTCGCGAGCAAAAGCTCCCAACAGGGCCGATTTCCCGCTGCCAGCGCCGCCTTCAAGAAAAGCCATCTGCCCTTCGCCTGCAATGGCACGCTGCAGGTATCGATCAAGCGCCTCGAGTTCATTCTCACGCCCGACAAAGACCTCTGGCTCATTCGGTTCCAGTTCAAGGAATGCTGGCAATTGAAGAGGAAGACTTGCTACTGGGGACAGAGATGGCAGCGCTTCAAGCGACTTCAGCGGAGGAAATTGCGCCGGAAGTCCAGCGACGATTAATTGGGAGATCCCTTCCGGCCGTGGAATATCCTTCAGCCGGTGTCGACCCAGTTCCTGAAGCTGGACATCCGGGGGAAGCGCATCGCGTACGAGCGAGCTGGTCGTCTCAGACAACAGAATCTGCCTGCCGTGGCCGACGCTGGCGATGCGCGCCGCCCGGTGAACATCGATCCCGACGTAGCCTTCGGTTTCAGCCAGCGGCTCACCCGTATGAAGCCCCATTCGCACCCGGACCTCAACTCCTTCCGGCCATTCGTGCTGGGCCAGAGCTTGCTGGATCTCGACGACGGCGAACAAGGCATCGGTCGCGCGCGGGAAGGAGACGAAAAACGCATCGCCCTGTGTGTCGACTTCGTGGCCACCCCAGCGTGAGAACACCTCACGCAGAATCCGGCGCTGATCCGCAAGCAGCTGCGCGTAGCGGTCGCCAAGCTGCTTGAGCAGCTCGGTCGAGCCCTCGATGTCGGTGAAGAGGAATGTTACGGTGCCAGAGGGGAGTGCCACTATCGTCTCCCGTGTCAAGCGGAAAATCCGTTTACAGGAAAATGAGGTTGGGATGAACGTTTCGATGTCTACTGTAGATTACATTGCTCATCGC
>JBJYWH010000283.1:0-10864 GCA_046259355.1 Anaerolineales bacterium | reverse complement strand
TCTCAGCCCGGCATTTCCGAGCTCCCCGTGTCGTCTAGACTATCAACTTGCAGTATAGTGCGCCGATCTCAGGCGGTCAAGGTTCGCGCGCTGGCAGGGATACGTGACGGCACACCGGCGTTCGAGGCGGGTTCTTTGTTTGGGGCGATGTCTCAGGCGGTGAGAACCTGCTCGATCTGGGTGATCAATTCCTTCATTGAGAAGGGTTTGATGATATATGCCTGGGCGCCGGCCTCGAGCCCCGCTTGCACTTCGGCTTCCTGGCCCTTGGCAGAAAGAAAGACCACCGGGATGTGCTTGAGTTCCGGGTCGGCCTTGATCCGGCGGCAGACCTCGTAGCCATCCAATCGCGGCATGCGGACATCGAGCAGTGCCAGGTCGGGAGACTCGCGGGCGGCGAGCTCCAGTGCGGTGTGTCCGTCGGCGCTGGAGACGACGGCGTAGCCGTTGTGCTCGAGCGTGAAGGTGACCAGCTCGCGTATATCCCGTTCGTCTTCTGCGATGAGTATCTTCGTCATTCTCTGTCCCGGCCGGCGAGGGCCAGCGCCCCTTCACGGGCGATCGGCAGCGCAATGGTGAACGTCGTACCGCGGCCTGGAATGCCATCGCTGTTGACCCAGATGCGCCCGCCGTGCATTTCGACCAGGTTCAACACAATCGCCAATCCGAGGCCGGTTCCCGCCACGCCCATGATCAGGGCTTGTTCGCCGCGGTAGAAGCGTTCGAAGATGCGTGCCTGTTCCCCCAGCGAGATCCCGATGCCGTTGTCCTGCACTTCGATCTCGATCTGATCCTGTGCCTGCTCGGCGCGCAGGGTGATGCATCCGCTCTCCGGGGTGTAGTTGAAGGCATTCTCGACCAGGTTGAAAAGGATTTGACGCACCCGCTCCGGATCACCCCAGATATGCGGCAGCGTGCCGGATGTTTCGATTTGCAGTTCGATCTGTTTGCCCCGTTCACTTCGTTGGCGCTCAAGAAAGAGCTCGGCTTCATGCAGCAGTTCACGGACATCGATCGGCTGGAAGGACAGCGTGACTTTGCCCGCTTCGATGCGTGAGATATCGAGCAGGTCGTTGACCAGGATCTCAAGCCGTTCGGTGTTGTTCTTGACGATGTCCAGAAACCGCTGCTGTTCGGCGTTCAGCGGCCCGGTAGCGCCCATCAGGAGCAGGTCGACGAAGCCCTTGATCGAGGTCATCGGCGTTCGAAGTTCGTGGCTGACGGTGGCGACGAATTCGGATTTCAGTCGATCGACCTCGACCTCGCGCGTGATATCGCGAAAGATCGAGACCGTTCCGAGGAACTCGTCGCCCAACACGACCGGAGCGGGGTGGATCAAGACCACCCGCTCATCCTCAAGAACGATCCGTTCACTGATATCCACGGAGGCCGCGCCCAGGAGCGGATGCTTTTTCCAGGAGCGAATCGCCTGCGCCCAGCGCTGGCCTTCCGGACCAAATACGCCGATGAAATCGAAGACTGGCTGGTTGATGATCGAGCTCGCGTTCAGACCGAGCAGGCGTTCCGCGGCGGCGTTGAACAGCACGACATGATGTTCGGTATCCGTGACAATGACGCCGTCGGCGATCGACTCGAGGATGGCGCGTGAGGTGCTGGCATCGACCTGCTGCGAGCGGAGCATTGCACCCATGCGCTCGGCCTGCTCACGGATGAGCAGGTAGAGCTCGGCATTCTTGATCGCCACCGCCACCTGCCCGGCAGCTGTTGTGAGCGCGCGCAGTTCATCATCTTCGAATGCTCCAGGCTGGCGGCTGAGCAGGATTGCAGCCCCGAGCGATTCGTCGTTTGCGATGAGCGGCGCGACGGCGGCACTGGAATAGCGCCGGGCGTCTTCGTCGAACGGGATCCAGCGCTGCTCAGCCCCCAGGTCGGCGATGACAAACGCCTGCCGGTTGGCAAGCGCCCATCCCCCCAGGCCCTGCCCCGTTCCGTGTTCCAGCACGATCCCTCCGGGCGGCACCCGGGGTCCGTCGCCGAAGGAGGCCCGCAGGATGAAGCGGTTGATATCGGCATCATACAGCAGCATGATGCCGCGCTCGGCCGGCGTGATGTCGACCAGGACAGCCAGACTCTGCGTGAGGACGCGTTCGAGATCCAGGCTGGTTGAGATCTGGGTAGCCAAGCGCAGCAGGCTGTCAGTCTTCTGCAGGATGAATTCTGGCTCCCTGTGAGTCCTTGTCGCGGATGCTTCGGCCGAACCGCCCGTGCCGACTCCTTGAACATCGTTGCGCAGCCAGGGTTCAAACTCCATGGCGAGAGCTTGCAGCAGCCTGGCTTCGTCCTCCTCAAAGGGTTGGCGGTCTTCCTTGCGGCCTACCAGCAGCATGCCCATTGGTTCCGCCGGACGGCCCAGTGGTGCAAACAGGATATGCTGGAAGGGGAATGTATCGGCATTCAGCGGCAGTCCGAACTCCACGAAGGAAGGATCATCTTCGATGTGATTGGCCAGCCAGTAAGCGTTCGTGCGCAGAACGGATCCGAGAGAACTGGCCGATCGAGCATCGAGCACCAGGTCTTGCAGGCTGTCGAGCTGCTCGCCGTACGCCGGCGGATAGAGGCAGAGCAAACCGTCTTCATGCTGTAACTGGAAGAGGGCCAGCAGGTCCAGCTCCAGTTCTTCGGCGATTGTTGACAGCAGGGCGGGGTCGAGATGACTCACCGGGTCGGCGGTTCGCTGTGCCGTGCGCAGCTCCGTAGCCACCCGCCACAGACGCTGGTGCTGGATATTCTCGTGCTCCAGGCTGCAGGATTTGTAAGCCATACTGATTTGTGCCACAAGCAAATCGAACACCACCGCCTGGAGAGGGTCGTAGAGACCCGCTTCACGATGGGCGATTTCCAGCGTTCCGATGGTCTCATCCCCGATCACCAGCGGGGCTCCGAGGTAGGACCGAAATGATAGGTCTGCGAGGCTGGTGGAGGGAAGGGGAGGTTGATGGTTGAGCAGGTCGGCGACATGGAGCGGCTGGCCATGCTCGACCAGCCATCCGGTGAGTCCCTGGCCGAGATGGTAATGCGGCTGCGGGTGACTCTGGAAGTACGAGGCGATCTGGGGTGAGGTCACCCTATGGGCGATGATCCGTCCACTGCTCGATTCGATCAGGTTGAGTTCGACAATGTCAGCTTGAAACAGCCCGAAGAGGCCGGTGAGTGTGATCTGTAGCAGGGAATCACGGTTCTTCGCCTGCGCAAGCTGCCGATGGAAATGCGTCAGGCGTTCGAGGAGCGTCTCACTACGCGTGGGTGTCACGGGTGACCTGGTTGAGGCCAAACCTGTCTCCAAGGTGTTCGGCGCTGGCGGTTGTCTCGGCCGGGAGGGGTGCAGAATTGAGGAGGCATGGCCGGGCTATGGAGAATCGCTGCCTGCGCCATCCGACCGGCGGGCTTCCAGGGCTGCTTCGGTCAGGCTGCTGACATTCTCAAAGGCGTGCTCGCGCCCATCGATAAGGCCGATGGCGAGCTGCATCGGCGGTGCTTCTTCCTCGGTCCTGCGATCCAGCCGGGTCATCAACTCGTGGAACTGGGCCCGGACTTGCGAGCGAATGGTGGGTGCACGGTCAGGCTCGGTGATGATGATGAAGTTGCCGCTTCCTGCATGTCCGAGAAAATCATCCCTTGAACCCTCATCTTGCAGGATTGTGCCGAACATGGTTGCCAGATTGTGCAGCAGGTTATCCACGGCGAGGAAACCCTGCTCGGCTTGATACTCTTCGAGATTCTTGACCCGCATATCGAGCAGAGCCCAATCCTCGCGGGTGATCAGCTCGCCCAGGCGTTCCTGAATCAATCCGCCGGCGGGCAGGCCCGTGCGAGCGTCGATCCAGCGCTCGCGTTCGGATCGCCGGAGCGAATTCTGCACCCGCAGTTTTAACTCCTCAATGTCGAAGGGTTTGGTGATGTAATCGTCGGCGCCCAGTTCGAGACCGGAGATGCGGTCGCTGCGTTCATCCTTCTGCGTCAGGAAGAGAATCGGGATGTCGCTGGTTTCCGGGCGGCTGCGCAGCTGCTGGCAGACGGAATAACCATCCATATCGGGAAGGATGATGTCCAGCATGATCAGATCCGGCTGCCGTTCTTTTACCTTCAGGAGCGCTTCTGAGCCCGTTCCTGCGACCTGAACGCTGTACCCCTGGCCGTCGAAGTAGATGTTGAGGATGTTAGCGATGTCGAAATCGTCCTCGACAACCAGGATCCTGGCTTTTTTTGCCATCGCTACTCCCGTGGAGCGCTGCACCCAGTTTTCGGACCGACGATCCTGAAACCCGGCCGCAACCATTCCGGCCAGGCACTGACGGTGCATGTATCTTACGGGAAAGCCGCAGCCCGGACAACCACGACCTTCGGGTCATGCGTACGGATTGGAAAAGGGTTACTGGAGAAAGGTCAGGGAGGCGAGGGATGGTACTGTGGAAGATCAGCGCATCGTGCCATGCATCAGGGCTTCATTTCCTCCAGGATGCTGTACAGCAGCTCGAGCAGCACGTTCTTCACCATATCCTTGTCGGTGGCGATACAGGGCAGCATCTTGACCTTCGAATCGAGGTTAAGCGCGATGCGCAGATCGTCGACTTCCCAGGAGTCATCCATGTCCTGCTTATTCGCGGCAACGACATAAGGGGTGGGAGCGTAGGCACGAAAGGTCTGCAGGATGCCCCGCGCCTCACGGAAGGTTTCGGGCCGGGCCGAATCGACCATTACCACGAAACCGAGCATTCCCTCGGATAGGATTTCCCACATGAAATCAAACCGCTTCTGCCCCGGCGTCCCGAACAAGTAAAGCACCAGGTCATCGTCGACGGTGATGCGCCCGAAATCCATCGCCACCGTCGTGGTTTCCTTGATCCGCTCGGCTTCGCTGCTGATCTTCCGTTCGGTGGAGACGACATCGATCTCGCTGACGGATTGGATAAAAGCCGTCTTGCCAGAGTTGAACGGGCCGGTGACTACCATTTTCACAGTTTGCATACGCATAAGTCCTTACAGTGACCGGATCCGATCGATAAGGCGGTTCACCAGGGAGGTCTGCTTGGTCTGGTCGACGGGTGGCAGCGGTTTCACCTTCGGCGGGAGCGGCATACCCTCGGGGCGGATGACTTCAACCAGTCCGGCTTGAATCAAGCCGTAGACGATGCGCCGGATTTCCAGTTCGTTCATCTTATTGGCCTTGGCGATCTGGCGGATCGTGTTTTTAGGATTGATATAGGAGACCACTTTCCACTCTTCGACCGTCATCTGAACGTCGCGAATGTTCGCTCCGGGGCGGTCGACGAACTTCATGGCCATGTCGAGGCTCGGGATCTCCTCCTTCAGGAGTTCGTATTCCTCCATCCGGCGCGAGCCCTCCATGATGATATTTTCGAGATCGATGCGGATGGTTATGGCATCATCGGGGGGCAGGACATCGGCGTCGAACCGGAACAGGCCTTCGATCCAGGTGAAAAGGAGGTACACGATGTCGAGAATGTGCTGGCGGATGCTGGCGAGAATATCCTGCTGCGTCAGGTAGCCGGCATTGATCAGGAGCAGGCCGAGTTCCTTGTCACTGCGGTCGGTCGCGTGGGATTTGATCACTTCCGCCTGTTTGGCCGTAATGCGTTCGGCGCGGGTAAGAATCCCGGTCAGCGTGCCATCCTGGTTTCCCATCTGGGCGTATATCAGCTTGCCATCGCGAAAGGAGACCCAGGCGATCGAATCAGGCCCTTCCACGGTAAGCGTGCCTGTCTTCCGCGCCAGGTTGATCAAATTCAAGAGTTGCGTGACGCTGAAATCGCGCAGGTTGCCCTTAAGCGCCATGCGGGCCCCTTTGAACGAACGACATGGTATGCAGCCAGCTTGAACACCGGGCGCAGATCATGCGCCCGGCTTCCGGGTTCGGCCGGCTTGCCGAGATGCGTTCTCGCAAGCAGGTGCCGGGATTATACCTGTCGGAATCATGCGTTGCAAACGACACGTTATTCCTATCCACCGGAGGGCCTGAGGAGTGTGATAGAATTCCGGCCCTTCGACGTATTGCAAGATGCACGCCATGCACACGATCAAGACACTTCGAATGCTTACCCCGTTGTTTTTGCTCGCCGCCTGTGCCCGGGCTGCTTCCGGCCCGGCACCGGTCACCCCTGCGGCCACCCCGACGATCGAGAGTCCGTCTGCGACCCCCCTTTCAGCGACCGCAACGACCATCCCGGAGGCGGCATCCGCACCGATCGTTTCGACGCCGGTTACAAACCCGCTCACCGGCTTGCCGCTTGAGAACCCGGATCGTCTCGAGCAGCGACCGATCCTGATCAAGGTCTCGAACTTCCCGCGCAACAATCGCCCGCAGTGGGGGCTCTCCAAAGCGGACATGGTATTCGAACACTACGCCGAGGGCGGGTTGACACGGTTCTCGGCATTGTTTTACGGGCAGGAAGCCGAAGTGGTCGGGCCCATACGTTCGGCTCGCTTCATCGACCTGCAATTGGTCCCGATGTACGGTGCGATTTTCGCCTATGGAAGCGCGGACTACCGGGTGCGGGAGGCGATCGCCGAATCGGATTTCGCCGACCGGGCGGTTACGGAATATCCGGCCCGCTGTCCGCCGATGTGCCGGTACGATCCCTCAAACCTGAATCACCTCGTGACGAATACCACCGATCTTCGTGAATATCTGCATGCCCAGGGCATCCCGGAGGCCGCCGTCGACCTGGCTGGAATGACGTTCAGCGCCGGAATGGCTGCGGGGGGTGTGCCGGGGAATGAGCTGGAAATCCATTATTCGGTCGGAAATTTCCATCGGTGGATTTTTGATCCGGAAGCCAACGAATACCGGCGCTGGCAGGAAGTGGGTTCCGACGAGGTAGAAACCCGGCTGCTGGAAGACCGGTTGACCGGCGAACCCGTGCGCGCGGCCAATGTGATCCTGGTCGTGGTACCGCACCGGTACATCACCCCGTCGCCGGAGTTTGTGAGCATCGAGCTGTTCGGTGAGGGGCGTGCCATCGCCTTCCGTGACGGCCAGGCTTTCGAGATTCGCTGGCGCAGGCCGGCCGACCATGGCGTGCTGTATTTCGAGACGGCTTCCGGCGATCCATTCCCACTTCGCCCCGGTTCGACCTGGGTTGAGCTGGTGAACACCTCCTCCGAGGTCGAAGCGCTTGGGGGCGGGCGCTGGTGGGTCCGTTTTCACATCCCCTGAGTTTCCATTCCGCACAGGGCCATCAAGCGCGCCAGCCGCCGCTCAGTGAGCGGACATCGACCACGGATAGAATCGCCCCCGGGTCGAGCTCCTTCGCGATTTGAACGGCTTCATCCACCAGGCGTCGCGGGACAAAAGAATAGATCACGCTGACCGCACCGTCCCGTCCGGATGCCGGGAATTCCGTCGCACCCAGGTTCGCTTGATGCAGTTCGTTCAGAATGGCCGCCCCGCAGGCCGGGCTGATGATGCGGACCAGGCTGTGCCCGGCGGCGATCCGCCGGTCGATCACCATTCCGGTGACCGTCCCGGTGGCAAAACCCAGCGAGTAAGCCAGCAGGTTCACGGGCCGGTCGAGGTTGCTGATCACGCCCGCAATTCCGGCCAAGTAGAGCAGCGCCTGAGAAAGCGCGATCAGCCATGTCACACCCCGACGGCCGCGTGCGACGAAAAGCACTTTCAGGGTCGAGAACGACATGTCGCCCGTGCGCAGCAGAAAGATCAGCGGTGTGACGATTTCGGGTGGAACCTGAGTCCAATCGAGGCCGTACGCGATCGGCTGCAGCAGTTCGATCAGCGGGCGGTACGCGGAGAAATCCATTGGTTCGGATAGGGTCAGGAGCGCCAGAATCCCCGGTGCAGGGGACGGATATCCTCGACAGTGACAAATGCGTCGGGGTCGATTTCATCCACCTGCTTGCGCACCCTGGCGATATGGCGCCGGCGGACGGTCGTTGAGATCACGCTCACGGTGCCATCCTTGCCGCGGGCCGAGAATTCGGTTGCGGCGTGGCCGTCCTGGCGCAGGGCATCGACGATGGCGCTGCCCCGCCGCGAGCTGATGATCTGGAGATGGCTGTATCCGATCGCCAGCCGCTCTTCGAGCATCATGCCGATCACCGTTCCGGTGGCATACCCGGCCGCGTAGGCGACGACGTTCCACAGATTCCCCAGGTTGCTCAGCACGCTGGTAATCGCGACGACCCAAAGGCTGGATTGACAGAACCCGAGGATCCAGGCCAGCGGTTTACGGCCGCGAATGACGAAGAGCACTCGCAGGGTGTCGAGGCTCATATCGGTGACACGCAGAAAGAAGATCACGACCGGCAGGACGCCAGCAGGAATTGCCAGTAGGTTGAGCATGCTGCCTCTTTTATACCTGATCCGGATCCGGGAGTGCAGTCAAATACATCTCGTCCATGTATTCTTTCACCATCCGCCGCATGCTGAAGGCCGGTGCAAGCGTTCGAATCGATTCGCGCACCCACCCCAGCCATTCGAGCGGGATGTTCTCGGGCGAGCGTTCGTGATAGAGCGGAATGATCTGGTGTTCGAGCACGTCGTACAGGTTCTCTGCGTCCAGGCGATCCTGTTCCTGGGGATCATCGTAGGTCTTATCCTCCCCGATCGCCCAGCCGTTCGTGCCCGAGTAACCTTCCCGCCACCATCCGTCCAGGACCGAGAAGTTCAGCACTCCGTTGATGGCGGCTTTCTGGCCGGAGGTCCCGGAGGCTTCGTTCGGCCGGCGAGGCGTGTTGAGCCAGACATCGACGCCCTGAACCATGTAGCGGGCCACATTCAGATCGTAATCCTCAAGGAAGACCAGGCGGCCGGCGAATTCTGATTTCTTCACCACCCGGTAGACTTCCTGGATCAGCCGTTTGCCCGGCTCATCAGAGGGATGCGCCTTGCCGGCGAAGATGATCTGTACCGGCCGCTCGGGCTGGTTGATGATCTTAAGCAGGCGCTCAGGTTGGCTGAGAATCAGATTGGCACGCTTGTAGGTCGCAAAACGGCGGGCGAAGCCGATCGTCAGTGCATACGGATCGAGCAGCACACCGCTGGCGATCACCTGCACCGGATGAATCTTGCCGCTCATCCACGGCTGGCGCACCCGCTCGCGCATATAGGCGACCAGCTTGCGCTTCAGGTGGCGGCGGACCGCCCAGAGTTCCTGATCAGGGATGCGGTCCACCCCTTCCCATACGGACAGGTCATCGAGCCGTTCGCGCCAATCGGGATCCAGGTAGCGGTCAAAAAGCAGCGCCAACCGCCGGGCGATCCAGGTGAGGGTATGCACGCCGTTTGTAATGTATCGAATCGGGCTTTCTTCAACCGGGAGGTCCGGCCAGATGTGCGACCACATTTCACGCGCAACCTCGCCGTGCAGCTCGGAGACGCCGTTCAGGTGGCTGGACATGTGAATCGCCAGCCGCGACATGCTGAAGGTCTCGCCCCAATCGTGTTTCTCCAGGGCCAGGCCGAGGAACGCATCCCGATCCAGTCCCAGTTGAGGCCAGAATTGGCCGAAGTATTTCTCGATCAGGGAGGGTTGAAACTGGTCATGCCCGGCCGGAACCGGGGTGTGGGTTGTGAAGATGGTTGTCCCCCGTATCCGTTCACGCGCCGCCTCGAACGAGAGACCTCCGGCCGTGAGCTCTCGCGCTCGTTCCAGCGTTTGAAAGGCGGAATGGCCTTCATTCAGGTGCCAGACGGCCGGGTTATAGCCAAGCTCGCGCAATGCCCGCACCCCGCCGATCCCGAGGATCATCTCCTGCGAGATGCGCAGTTCGTGATCGCTGGTATAGAGGCGTGCGGTCAGGCTGCGGTCATTCTGCTGATTCTGGCTGACATCGCTGTCCAGCAGGAAAAGTGGTACGCGCCCGACCTGTACGCGCCACAGGCGGGCATTCACCTCCCGCCCGGGCAGCATGACCGTTACCAGGATGGGTTTATCGTTTGTATCCAGCACCGGGTATACGGGAAGGTCGGTGAAGGCAAGCGAGGTCCACTCCGCTTCCTGCCAGCCATCTTCCGTGATGCGCTGCTTGAAGTAGCCCTCGGTGTACAGGAATCCAACCGCCACCAGCGGCATGCCCAGGTCGCTGGCTTCCTTCAGGTGATCACCGGAGAGCACGCCCAGGCCGCCGGCATAGATGGGCAGGGCTTCATGCAGGCCGAATTCGGTCGAGAAATAGGCGATGGGCTGGTTGAGGCGGTCCGGATACGATCCCGTGTACCAGGTTTGATCGGCCTGCATATACGTTTCGAACGCCTGCATCAGGCGGTCGTACGCTTCGAGGTAGCTGCGGCGGCGGGTGACCTGGTCCAGGCGTTCCCGCTGCACCTGGCGCAGGAATTTCACCGGGTTGTGGTAGGTCGCCTCCCACGTGACCGGATCGATGTCCTTGAAGATCTTCCCGGCACCGGGCTCCCACGTCCACCAGAGGTTGTAGGCGAGTTCGCTCAGTTTGCGAATTCGCTGCGGCAGGTCAAAGTTGTTGGGCAGCGCTTGTTGCCAGCTTCTAATCATGGGCACCTGATTCTTGAGGTCCTGCCGGGCGGATGGAAGCATTTCGGCGGCCACATCTTACCACGGGCAGCATCGAGCGTCGAACCTCAGCCGTGAGGCATGATCAGACGGGCAGGCGCTGTTCCGGGGTGGAAGCGATCCCCTCGAACAGGTCACGCTCCCGCACGCTGGATGTGGCTGGCGGGTAGGCCCGCATAAACGTTTCGGGGCCGTCGAAGCGGCGGAGCACCATCCCAACCAGCCCGGTGGGGCCTCCATCCTGCTGGCTGCGGTGACACTCGGAAGCCTGCTGCTTCCGGTCGGCAACCTCGGCATACCGAATGCGGGCATGGATCGGGAAATCAACCCCCGCCAGA
>JBJYWH010000282.1:9784-20237 GCA_046259355.1 Anaerolineales bacterium | reverse complement strand
CACACCCGCCCTGTCTTCATAAATCGGCCTGATGCTATTGTGACTCAAGCTGGCGGGATTATTGGGATCATGTTGGTAGCGGACAAAACGCCCGGTTGAAAGGATAAGCCGATTGATACCTCCGTTGTTTGTCCCGATCCAGAGTTGACCCTGACGATCCTTAATGATTGCATTGATGGTGTTCCCGCTAAGGCTGTCCTGGCGGTCGGGATCATGGCGGTAGACGATGAATTGGTGGCCGTCATATTTGTTCAACCCATCCAGCGTTCCAAGCCAGATAAATCCGTAGTCGTCCTGCAGAATGCAGGTGACCGTGCTTTGTGAAAGCCCATTATCGAGTGAGAGGCGGTTGAATTTCGCATCCGCGGTTGGAGGCGTGCGCTGTGTAGCCGGGTCCAGGGTGGTGGATGCAATCGATGCAGGCAGGGAATCCGGCAGGGACTGCAGCTGTCCCTGCCTGCCGGGCCCTGCACAGGCCCCGATCACCATCAGCAGGAGCAAGAGCATTATCGAAGAGAGGTGACGTTGAAAGGTCAATCGCAGTGTCCCAGGCAAGGTCCGGATGTCTCCCAATCGCTAAGGTTTCTTCGACTCATTTCCAGGAGAGGAAATAATGTTACCCACATATCTACGTGCGCCGTAACCCCATGGTTCATGAAAGGAGAACGAGTTCATCTGCATCGATCCCCGGCTGAAGACGACAGCCGGGATTGACCGTCCGCTTCTTATTCTGGCTTGAGAATGAGGCATTTGGCAACCCGAGTAGAACTGGAGAAAGGGAAGGGTGCGCCGGCATCTACCAATTCGCACTTGCCCAGCGCACCCAGCACGTGATCAGGCGCCCCCGGCGCGACTCGAACGCGCAACCTACTGATTCGAAGTCAGGCGCTCTGTCCATTGAGCTACGGGGGCTTGCGGGGGAATTATAGCCCAAAACGGTCTCCGACATGGTGCAGGATGGGCGAGAATCACCGGCTGCGCTGCGCTTCCAAGGCGCGCACCATGGCAGGCACATCCTCCAGCCTCACGACCTCCCGAAATCGAGGGTTCTCCTGCGGGATGTCATCCAGTGTTTCATGAACCCAGGTGAGTTCATTCGGCACATGCACTGCCCAACCGCCGATCTCGAGCACCGGCAGGATGTCGGATCGCATCGAATTGCCAATCATCAGAAAGTCGGACGGATCTACGCTGTTTGCATCAAGAATGCCCTGGTAAACATCCGCGCTCTTCTCGCTCACGATCTCGACCCGTTCGAAGTACCCGGCCAGCCCGGATCGGTCGACCTTACGGCGTTGATGGCGAAAATCGCCCTTCGTGACCAGGATCAGGTGATGCGTCGCGGCCAATTCGGTGACGACCTGTTCTGCCCCGTCGAGCAGCTCGACCTCTGCGGAAAGCATGGTTTTCAAATGCTCGATCAGCGCGGCACTGTCCTGGCTCGAGAAACGGCCGCCGGTCAATTTCCCGCCGGCTTCCATCAATGAAAGGATGAACCCGATGGCGCCGTAGCCGTAGTATTCAAGGTTGCGGATTTCCAGGCTGTGCACGAATGCGTCGACATCGCCCTCGAGCGCGTACGGTTTGAGCAGGTCATCAAACAGAGCACGACCCTGGCGGTAGTAGATTTCGTTTTCCCAGAGCGTATCGTCGGCGTCCAGAGCAATTAATCGGAACATCGGCATCCTGCAAAGGCGGACCGCATGGAGCGGTCTCAAGGTCTGCTCAGAATACGTATTGTACAGGACGGTGCCCAAGGTCCACACCGTGAATTCATCGACCATCGTCCATTGTGGATTGAATCATATTACATCTGTCCGGACGATTATCACTGCAGGATTGTGACCCCTGGATCTATAATCATGATGTCAAAGGATATCCATAGCTCCTGGCAGTCACCACGCTGACTACCTGATCCGCCTTCTCATCCCGCTCCCTTCCTGCTCCCACTACACTCCCATCCTCGCCAGAAGCTCCGGCTCGTGCCGTCGTGTCGTGCATTCATGATCCATACTCGCTGCTGGAGCGTGTTCCGAGCCAATCAAGGTGAACGGTTGGCATTTTTTTGACCTGACGACGTTGCAGTAGTTGCAACAAGGCGAGTCTAGCCTGAGGTGAGGTTAATCTCAGAGCTCGGCAGGGAGGGCGGCTCGAATGAGTCGAGGGTTAAACCGGGCGGCACGTTTACAACGGATCGAAGAACTGCTGCTTGGAAGCCAGGCCGGCCTTTCGATCGCGGAAATGGCGGACATCCTGGATGTCCATCGCACGACGGTATGGCGCGACATCAACGAACTGAGCATAGAGATTCCGATTGTTCAGATTGAGAACCACTACAAGATCGAGCGCCAGCACTACGTCTCCAACATCCGGCTGAACCGCGGTGAATCGCTCATGCTCTATCTGGCGCTGCGCCGCATCATGCGCGGTCACTCGCATCTGCCGCAGATGATGGTCGATGCGATGGAAAAACTATCGCTGGCTCTTGATGATTCGATGGCCGATGGCCTGAGTGACGCCATCCAGGTGATGCGCAAGCGTGAAGAGCAGGACCAGGCGCTTGGGCGCATCTGGGACGTTCTGGTTCAAGCCTGGGTGGAGCGCATCACGGTTCGGGTCCAATACCAGGAGCGCGGCTGCTCGGTCATCAAGACCTGCGATATCCAGCCGTATCTTTTCGAGCCGGCGCAGTTGAGCCAATCGGTCCACTTGATCGGCTACTGCCCGGATCAGGGGCAGCTGGGCATGATCGAGGTCGAGCGGATCCTATCGGCCTCCCTGACGACTGAGAGTTTCGTGCGGCCCCGGCGCATCGTGGTTGAAAGCCTGCTGCATTCGCTGTGGGGCATCTGGTATGGCGATGAACTCACGGCCGTGCACCTGCGCTTCGAGGATCCGCTTATCGCCGAGCGGGTGCGGCGCACGATGTGGCTTCCGACCCAGCGAATTGAAGATCTGCCCAGCGGTGGGGTGGATTGGCATGCAAGTGTATCGGATGTTCTCGAAATCGTACCGTGGATACGAGGTTGGGGCGGAGCCTGCCAGGTCCTGGCCCCGGCTGAGCTGCAGGCTATCGTGTCGCAGGTCGAAGAAAACCATGGAGGCATAACCATGACCGCAACTGTACAGCCCAAGAAATTGACGTTCAGCGATGAATTCTACCGCAGTGTGATGGAAATCTTTGAGGGCGAAAAGATCAAGGTTTGCCTGCAGTGCAGTTCCTGCAGCGGTATTTGCCCCTACGGATTCGCGATGGAATTCGCCCCGCGCAAGATGATCGCGGCGCTGCGGGCCGGCGTATTCGATGAGGTGATGGAGACGGATTCGGTCTGGATGTGTGTCTCCTGCTACGCCTGCACACAGGTTTGCCCGGCTCAAATTCCCATCACGGCTGGATTGATGACGCACGCCAAAGAGGAAATGCTCATGGCCGGGCAGGTTCCAGCTGAGCTCCAGGAGGCGCTGGAAAACAGCCAGCGATATGGGAATCCGCTGGGCGAATCCCCTCGCAAGCGGGCTGATTGGGCAAAGGATTTGGACCCGGAGGTCCCACTGCTGGCCAAGCTCAACCGGCCGGTCGAAGTTCTATGGTTCGTCGGCGACTATGCCTCCTACCACCCGCGCGCCCAGCAGTCCGCACGAGCCTTTGCGAAGATCCTGCAAGCGCTGGATGTCGATTTTGCGATCCTGGGGCCGGAGGAGAGCAGCGATGGAGATTCGCAGCGTCTGGCTGGCGAGCGCGGGCTTTTCGAAATGCTGGCAGAGAAGAATGGCAAGGCAATCGATAAATACGAGTTTGTAAAAATCGTGACCACCGACCCGCACGCCTACAACGCCTTCCGGAACGAATACCCCGAATTAGGCATTAACTACCCGGTACAGCATTACACGCAGTTCCTCGCCGAGCGCCTAGATGAGATCAAACCACTGCTGAAGAGCCCGGTCGAAGCAACGGTCACCTTCCACGACCCCTGCTATCTCGGGCGCGTGAATGGCGTGTTCGAGGAACCGCGCGCCCTGCTTAAGGCAATTCCGGGCGTCGAGTTGGTCGAGATGACCCACAACCATGAAAACTCGCTCTGCTGCGGCGGCGGCGGGGGAGGGATGTGGATGGATGGTTTCCACTGGGAGAAAGCGCACGCTCGGCTCTCCGAGTGGAGAGTACGTGAAGCGATTGCAGCCTCCGGCGCTGACCGGGATGTGATGCTCCCGCCAGGGGCGGATCGGAAGCGACGCCCTCGGCGGACACAGGAAGAGGAAACGGTTGAAACCAAGCGTGTTCTGGCTATCGCTTGCCCCTATGAAGCCCCACGCTTTGAAGATGCAACAAAGACGGTTCCCGAAGCCAACAGGCTCATCGTGAACGATATCGCCGAGCTGTTAGCCGAATCCATGGATCTGTGAGGAGGCGGAAATGAAAATCGTCGTCCTTGTCAAACTGGTGCCCGACCTCGTGGATGAACTCGAAATCACGCCCGAGGGCAATGCACTGGATACGACGTATATGCGACTGATTCCCAATGAGTTTGATGATCATGCGATCGAGCAGGCTATTCTCATCAAGGAAGCGGTTGGGGGAGAGGTGACGGTTGTCTGTCCGGACATGGATGGAGCTGACGACCTGCTCTTCACGTCCGCGGCCAAGGGAGCAGACCACCTGATCAAGCTGACGAATGGATTTAGCCAGCACCTCAATTCGCATGCATTGGTTCGAGCTTTCAAGCAAGTGGTCGATTCCCTGTCTCCCGACATCATCCTGACCGGCGTTCAAAGCTACGACAGTTACGATGGTTCGGTGGGGCCGCTGCTTGCAGCTGCCAGCGAGATGCCCTACGCAGGCTACATCTCGGATGTCAAGGTGGAAAACGGCGAATGCCGGGCTCGGAAGGAATATCCTGGCGGGCTGACCGCGGAGCTGAAGGTCAAGCTGCCTGCCATATTCGGGATTCAGGCTTCCGGTCAGCCGCCGCGCTACGTGGCAATCAGCAAAGTGCGACAGGCGATGAAATCGACGGAAATCGAATCACGTCAGGTCAGCTCACCCGATGAAAGCGGAGGCCCGCAGGTCGAGAAGATGTACCTGCCCGAGTCTGCCGAGCGTGCCGAGATGCTCGCCGGTGATGAAGAACAGGTCTCCGAACGAATTGTGCAGATTCTGAAAGAACGTGGCCTGGTCTAGGCCGCTTGCAGCTACATAAGGAGATCTACCATGGCTAACGAAATCATGTTTATCGTTGAGCACCTGAGGGGTGAAATCTCCGACATCTCCTATGTGCTCGCAGCGGCGGCGCGTTCACTCGCCGATATGACTTCCGCTCCAGTCGTCGCGGTTCTTCTGAGTTCAGGAGAGGAGCCGTTTCCGGTCGATTTCAACACCGATAAACTGATTCATATCAAGCATCCGGCATTGGGTTCATTTAACCTGGAGAACTACCGGCAAGCCCTGCTTCCCATAATTCAAGAAAGATCGCCGGCGGCGGTTCTGCTGGGCGATACATCCATCGGCTCCGGCCTGGCAGGCGAACTGGCCTGGCGAGCCGGCCTGCCGTTGATATCCAGCGTCCACCATATTCGCTCGGAGGCTGGCGCTGCTCACTTCGTATGCAAGATCTATGGAGGGAAGATCCTGGCTGAGGGCGCGATTCCAGGCTCAGGGGCTGTGCTGACCATGATCCCCGGCGGGTATTCATCCGACGATGGCCACACCACGAAAAGCGTGGAGGTGGAAGACGTAGCCCCTCCAGCCCTGGAGGAAAACCGCGTTTCACTGCTGGAATATGTCGAGCCAGAGGCAGGCGATGTGGATATCAGCCGCGAATCCCTGCTCGTGGCGGTCGGGCGCGGTATCCAGCGGGAGGACAATCTCGAACTGGCGCAGGAACTTGCGCAGGCGCTGGGCGGCACGGTGTGTGCCTCCCGCCCGGTCGTGGACCAGGGTTGGCTACCGACCTCACGGATGGTCGGAAAATCGGGAAAGCATGTCAAACCCAAGCTCTACCTGGCTTTCGGGATCAGTGGCGCGCCAGAGCACATGGAAGGTGCCTCCAGTTCGGACTTGATCATCGCGGTGAACACCGATCCAGCCGCCCCCATCTTCGAGTTTGCTTCCTTTGGGGCAGAGGTGGATGCACTTGATTTGATGCCGATTCTGACGGAGAAGATCCAGGCTGCGAAAGGCGGGTGAGGCGATGGACTACGGGATGATCAAATCCATCATCGCACTTGTGGCCATCCTGGTTGCTGGAGGATATTTCCTCTACCGCGTCTACCAGATGCTTTGGGATAACCTGCGGCATGGCCAGCCCAGCAGCATCGAGGCACGATTCGGAGAACGCCTGAAATCCCTCCTGGTCTACGTAGGCGGCCAGCTGAAGCTGTTCCGGGTGCTGATTCCGGGCACGGCCCATTTCTTTATCTTCTGGGGCTTCCTGCTGCTGTCGCTGACGATCCTGCAGGCGATGCTGGAGGGTTTGCTGGCATTCCGGGGCACGAACTTCGTGCTGCCGTTCCTCGGGACTCTTGGCCCCCTGGTCCTGATCCAGGATCTTTTCGCGGTGTTTGTCTCGATCGCCGTATTCATCGGCCTCTATACGCGCCTGGTGGTCAATCCCGAGCGATACCGTGGAAGCCACAAGAGCCAGGGTGTGATTGTGCTTTTCTTTATCCTCACCATCATGCTCAGCTTGTTGGTGATGAATGGGATTCGGATCAACCTGGGCGAGGACGTTGCCTCGGCCTGGCGGCCGATCTCTATGCTGGTGGGTTCGCTTTTCGCTGGCCTGCCGGCGTCAACCCAGTTTGCGATCGGTGAGGCCGCGTATTGGATCCATCTTGGCGTTGTCCTGGTTTTTCTTACGGAGCTGCCGGGCGGGAAGCATTTCCACGTCGTGACGTCGTTGCCGGCCGTGTACCTGCGGGACCTCGATCCGCCTGGCCGCTTGCCGCCAGCACCGGAATTCGGGACCGATGTTGGGGTGCGAACCATCGAACAGTTCACTTGGCGGCAAATGCTCGATTTCTATACCTGCACCGAATGTGGACGCTGCCAGGACGTATGCCCTGCCTATGCGAGCGGATTGGAGCTGAGCCCGAAGATTCTCATCATGCGGTTGCGGGATGAGCTCATTCGGGATGGAAATGAACGCCGAGCAATCCGGACGAATGAAAACGGCTTTCAGGGCCGGGATTTGAATGATTCCGTCTTCAGCGAGGAATTTCTGTGGGCCTGCACCAGCTGCATGGCCTGCGATCAAGAATGCCCGCTCTTCGTAGAGCACGTCAAGCCGATTGTCGACATGCGCCGCCATCTGGTGATTGAGGGCCGGGTGGACGATATGCTGCAGGAAGCACTGGCCAATCTCGGGCGCTACGGAAATTCCTTTGGCCAGGCTGAAAGGGCGCGTGCGAAGTGGGCGCGCGAGCTCGATCCTCCGTTGATCGACGCACGCCGCCAGGCGGTTAACTACCTCTGGTTTGTGGGCGACTTTGCATCCTACAATGCCAGCTGCACGGCCAGTACGCTCAAGACAGCGGAGGTATTTCGGAAAGGTGGACTGGATTTTGGCATTCTCTATGACGGGGAGCGCAACGCCGGCAACGACGTCCGCCGCGTAGGAGAAGAAGGCCTTTTTGAGATGCTTCAGGAGCAGAACATGGCTGAACTGGGGCGCTCGAAGTATGAAGCCATCGTCACGACCGATCCGCACACCTATAACACGCTCAAGCATGAGTATCCGTTCAACGGCGACTTGCCGGAGATCTACCATTACAGCGAAGTCCTCGATCGTATGCTGTCTGATGGCAGCCTTAAAATCCAGAAAGGGCTCTCCGGGCGGGCCACGTTCCATGATCCCTGCTACCTGGGACGCTACAATGGCATCTACGACCCGCCGCGCCGTGTGATCGAGGCGACGGGGCTCTCGCTGGTGGAAATGCCAAATCATCATGACCGTGCCGTTTGCTGTGGGGCGGGAGGCGGCCGGATCTGGATGGACGAAGGTGATGTCAAGGAGCGTCCCAGCGAACGCCGCATTCTGGAAGCGGTCGAAACGGGCGCTGAATGGTTCATCGTAGCATGCCCGAAGGACCTGACCATGTACAAGGATGCGGTGAAAACAACCGGAATGGAGGGGAGGATAGAGGTCAAAGATCTGGTCGACATACTCTATGAAAGCGTATAGACTTGGGAGACAAGGGTAGCGCGGGGAATCCGAACATAGGTTCTGTTTTCTTGCGCTGGTGAGGGGAGGCTGCGATGAGCTTGATGGTTTCTCCCGAACTGCTGCGCCGCTATGATTTTTTTGCAAGCCTGGACGAAAAGGTGCTGTGCGAATTGGCGATGGTGGGCGAGACCACTGAGATCCCGGCGCAGCAAGTCCTGTTTTCGGAAGGCGAAGTAGCCAACGGACTGTACATCGTCCTGCAGGGTTCCGTCGTCATCCTGGTCTCGGCCGGTGGCCCATCGATGCGCGAATTCGGCGTCTTGAAGCTGACGAGCGGTGAGATATTTGGTTGGTCGTCGCTGGTGGAACCCTACCGCTACCACCTCAGCGCCAGGACGATGACGCCGTGCAAGCTGGTTCGCTTTAACGGCACAGCTGTGTGCGAGATCATGACACACTATCCGCACTTCGGTTATATCATGATGACACGAGTCGCACAGATCATCGGTGAACGGTTGATCAATTTGCGCCGCCAGCTGATCAGCCTGGTTGAAGGCGAACGTTTCGAGCTGCTCATTGGAAAGGATCCCTACTACTTGTTTGAAGGTGGAAGATCCGTGCCCCTGGAGGGATAGAGCCGCGAATTGGTTTGATTACTCGAAACAGGAGAAAGGACTCCTCGCTTTATGGGAGTCCTTTCTTTATTGGGAAATTATATAGCTTGTCGTACACCGAACGGGCTCGTTCGGTGGGTTCAGCTCATCGCTGCAAGTTGAATCCGGGTAGCGCTGAGCCGATTCATGGCTGCATTCGCGACCGCAAGCATCAGGCGGTGGCCTAATTCAGGGACTTCATCGCACAGGCTGCGAAGTCGCTCCGCATTGAAGCGGAGATAGGCGCCGTCGGAGCGGGCGATTCCGGTTGCCGTAAGATGATAGGGCGGGATGAGAGCCGAGATGGCCATCAAATCACCGGCTACCAGAGAGCCGACCGTGACTTCCTTGCCGCTGCCAAAGGTGTTGATGATGTCGACATTTCCGGATGCGAGCAGCATCAGATACGGCGCCGGCTCGCCTTTGTCATAGATATGTCCGGAGGCTTTAATGTCTCCACTTTCTTCGAACAAAGTTTCGCCCTTCGCGAAGCTGACCTCGTCACTGATGGATGCGAGAGTTTTCAAGCAATCATCTTTCAGGCCAGCGAAATGCGGGTAGCGCCGAAGGGTTTCGGGTGAAATCATAAGCGTCTCCTCATTCTTGTATCGCCTTGAGAACTGCGTCGACTGCGGCGGGAACAGCCGCTTCCACCTGTGGTGTAAGGGTTTCGCTGAAGGTCAGGACATCCTCTGCTTCGACCGCAACAAGCAGGATGCGATCGTCAGCTGGCAGGTCGGCCCCCGCGGCTCGCCCGAGTTCCAGGGCGGTCTTTAGATTGACATCATGGGCGGAAGCGCTGCGCTGGGTGTGGATGCCATCAGGATGAAGCAGCCGTACGGTCCCGGCCGGCGTATTGCCGCAAATAGCATCGATGATGACCGCCCGGTCAAAGCCGATCATGTGCTCCATCAAGCGCAAACCACCCCAAAAGTCGCGTTCAACCACGATCCGGGAATCGTGGGCGACCAGGGGTTCGAGTGCATCCACCACCCGTAATCCCACGGCATCGTCACTGAGAATCGGATTTCCCAGGCCAAGGATCAGTGTGCGCTCAGAGTTGGACATCGCAGTATTACGGGGCATCTGGCCATGGGCAGTGATGAAGAAGCTTTGAAAGCCAGATGCCCCGTCGGGTTCACCTTACACGTTCTTACTGAGTTGATCGATGATCTCTCCGTCCGGGGACCGGATGATCACCTCCAGCGGCATCTGGCCTGGCAGCGTGTGCGTAGCGCAGGCCATGCAGGGGTCATACGCCCGATAGGCCATTTCAATCGTGTTCAGCAAGCCTTCTTTCAGTTCAACACCGGGTTTGATCAATCCCTGTGCTGCTTTCTTGACGGACATGTTGATCGCGGCATTGTTGTTGGTCGTGCCCACAATCAGGTTGACCCTGGTCAGGATCCCGCGTTCATCGGACCAGTAGTGGTGGGTGAGGGTGCCGCGCGGGGCTTCGACCGAGCCGACTCCTTCGGTAGGAGTTTCGGTAGGCAGCACGCGGAATTCATCTCCAGTGATCTCGGGGTCCGTGGCCAGTTCAACCCAGCGCTCGGTCGCGTAGAGCAGTTCAATCAAGCGAGCCCAGTGCGTGGCGAGCGTGTGGTCGACCGGTTTTCCGCCCAGGGTGTCATACAT
>JBJYWH010000282.1:0-9684 GCA_046259355.1 Anaerolineales bacterium | reverse complement strand
CCGTCGTAGAAGTTGACATGGTTGTTTTCGTCCACCGTGCCCATGTTGTAGGTGTGGTGAACGAAGGCGTCGTTCTTGATCAGGTCGACATAGGCCGTGTTGCCCAGCACGAGGTCGTTGAAGAGCTGGAGCGAGAATTTCGCAAACTCGATGGCGTCCTTACCGAGCGCTTCGATTTCGGCTCGCTGCTCTTCATTGATCCCGCGGCTCACACCACCTGGAAGACCCCAATTCGGATGCACCGGCCTTCCGCCCATCATCTTGATCAGGTGATGGCCGTCATGGCGCATCTTGAGCACCTTGCCGGCGATGTCCATCCCGACCTTGGCGATCACGCCCAGGATATTGCGCTCCGCAACCGGTGCGTCAGGGCCCATCACGAAGTCCGGGCCGCCGAGGGCGTAGAAGTGCGTGGTATGGTCGGTAGCGAAGAAGATGCTGTAGAACAGCTCACGCAGCTTCTTGGCCGTGGGTGGCGGATCGACGTGGAAGAGGGCGTCGAGCGCCTTGGTCGAGGCCATGTGATGGGCTTCCGGGCACACGCCGCAGATGCGGTTGGTGATGTTGGGCATGTCCTCGGCCGGCCGTCCGACGCAAAAACGTTCAAATCCGCGCAATTCGGGGACCTGGAGGTAAGCGTTGGCGACCTCTCCCTTGTCGTCCAGGAAGATGTCGATCTTGCCATGGCCCTCGAGGCGGGTGATCGGGTCGATTGAGATACGATTCATGTGTTCACCTCTCTCTCAGGCTTTTTCCGCGGCATGTTCGACTGCATGCCCATTGCCGCTCAGCATAACCCGTCTCAGTTCGCTGTGCGGTAAGCTGAAGCGATAGAAGGCGGCAATCGGATCGGGGATGCCTTCCTGGATGATGCGGTCGATCTCCTCGGGATCTTGCGAGTCGATCACCGATGCCAGTGCGCTCATCATGCGAGCGCCGAAATCCTCCACCCCGACGTTCGGGCCATAGCATCCGATGCAGGGCGAACCGACGGTTGGGCAGAGTGCACCGCAGCCGGCCCGGGTCGCGATCCCGCAGCACACCAGACCCTGCTCGAGCAAGCAGACATCGGGGTCGGGGATAATTTCCCAGGTGCGTTTGAATTCCTTGATCTTCTTCTCGCTGCGGGTGCGCGGGCAGGTATCGCATACGGTCGTCTCGGCGCCGATGACGGAGCCGGGAGCCGGGAGTTTGTTTTCGAGGATGGCGACGAGCGCATCCCAGATTCGTTCCGGCTCGGGCGGACAGCCTGGCAGGTAGTAATCTACCGGCACGGTCTGATCGAGGGTCTTGACGGTGTCATAGAAGAGCGGCAGGTAGAGTGTGCCTTCGGGCACTTCCGTCTCGGTCTGCGGCACGATCCCGTCCGGGTTCACCGTGCTGGGAGTCTCATGGTAGGAGATGTTGAAGATCTGCTCCCGGTCAGCCACATTCCCCAGGCCGGGGATGCAGCCTTCGTGGGCGCAAGATCCGAATGCGACCAGCACCTTGGATTTCTGACGCAGAAGACGGGCCATGTATTCCTGTTCGCTCGTTCGAATGGCGCCGTTGAAGAGGCAGAGATCGATGCTCTGGTCGTCCATTTTTTCGATACTGCGGACCTTGGCATCGACCGCGACCGGCCAGAGCACGATGTCGAAGGCTTCGGCGACTTTCAGAATCTTGTCGTCGATGCCGAGGACAGCAATCTCACAACCGCCGCAGGAGGCTGCCCAGTACAGTGCGAGTTTTGCTTTATCGCTCATGCCGGCACCTCCATGGCCTCAGCGTGTTCATGTTTCAAAGCTTCGATGGCGGCTTCGACTTCGCCATTTTGCGAGTACTTCTGGGACCAATTCAGCGGTCCCAACTCGCGCACCTTATCAACCATATCGTTGATCGCTGCCGCCAGGGCTGCGCCTTCGGCTGCGGAAGCCCACTGCAGCCGGACACGTTCATCTTCGATCCCGAGTGCTCGCAGGGTATGCTTGAGCATGGCGAAGCGGCGCATGGCCTTGTAATTCTGTTCCAGGTAGTGGCATTCTCCCGGGTGGCAGCCGGCGATCATCACGCCGTCCGCTCCCATCGCCAGCGCTTTCAAGATGAAGGTCGGATCAACACGGCCGCTGCACATCACGCGAATCGTGCGTATATTCGGCTCGTATTTCATACGGGCGGTACCGGCCAGGTCCGCGGCGCGATAGGAACACCAGTTGCATAGAAAGCCGATGATTCGGGGTTCAAACACTTCTTCACTCATGTTCATCGTCCTCCGTCAGGCCGTTGCCGGTTCGGGCTCATCCACCGTGGCATGTGCGCCATTGGAGTGGATGGCATCGAAGAGCAGCCCGCTCATCTCGGCAAAGATCTGCTGATTACTGAAGTGCGCGCCCGTGATCGCCTGCGCCGGGCAGGCCGCTACACAGGTGCCGCAGCCTTTGCACAGCGCCTGGTTGATCGAGCTGACACCTTTATCTTCCAGGAACTCGATGGCATTGAAGGGGCAGAGGGTGTTGCAGATTCGGCACCCGGAGCAGTGTTCTTCGTGGATGGTTGCCACAACGGGCTCGATCTCCACCGTTCCCTTCGAGATCATTCCCTGTACCCGGGCCGAAGCCGCGGCGCCCTGCGCAACCGTGTCGGGGATATCTTTCGCTCCCTGGCACGCGCCAGCGATAAACACGCCGTCGGTCATGGTCGCGACCGGATCGAGTTTTGGATGGCGCTCAGTGAACCAGCCATTCATGCTGCACGAGATCCCGAACTTGAGCGCTACGTCATGGGCGTCCACCTGCGGCTCGAGTGCCGCCATCAAGATGACCATGTCGACAGGGATTCTGCGCTGCCGGCCGAGCAGGGTGTCCTCGACCTGGACGATCAGCTTGCCTTCTTCACCCTCCAGTCGGGCGGCATCTGTCACTTCCGCCACCCGGCCGCGAATGAAGTGCATGCCTTCCTCCAGCAGCCGGTCGTAGAACTCCTCGTAGCCCTTGGCGATCGGGCGCATATCGATGTAGCAGGAGTACACTTCGGCCCCGGTCTTCTCCATCACAAGGTGGCCGAATTTCAGCGCGCTCATGCAGCAGATCGCCGAGCAGTGCGAATTGAAGCGGTGATCACGGCTGCCCACGCAATGCACGATCGCCACGCTCTCCGGCGTCGTCACGCCATCCCGCAGGATGATCTTCCCCTCGGTCGGTCCGGCTGCGTTGCACAGCCGTTCGAACTCGAGACTGGTAAAGACGTTGGCCAACCGGCCGTAGCCGTACTGCGGGATCCGGGTGGCATCGAAGAGCTTGTATCCGGTGGCGAGGATAATGTTTCCCACGTCCACTTCGATGAATGTATCTTCCTGCTCAAAGTCGATTGCGTTCGTCGGGCAGAACTTTTCACAGGCTTTGCAGGTCCCGCGGTCGAAGTAGATGCAGCTCTCGGTATCGATAACCGGGAACTTGGGCACAGCCTGCGGAAACGGGCGGTAGATCGCCTTGCGGTAGCCCAATCCGGCTTCGAAGACGTCGTCGACGACTTTCTTGGGGCATTTTTCGATGCAGATGCCGCAGCCGGTGCATTCCTCGTCGTTCACGTAGCGGGCCTTTTTCCGGATGCGTGTGTGGAAGTTGCCGACGTACCCGGTCACCTCTTCCACCTCGCTGTAGGAGAGCAGCGTGATGTTTGGGTGCTGATCGACATCCGACATCTTCGGCGTCAGAATACAAGCCGCACAGTCGAGGGTGGGGAAGGTCTTGTCGAACTGGGCCATGTGGCCGCCGATGGACGGTTCGCGTTCCACCAGGTAGACCCGGTTTCCGGCATCGGCCAATTCGAGCGCGGCCTGAATTCCGGCGATGCCACCGCCGACCACGAGTGTGGCCTGGTTGACCGGTACTTCGAACGGCTCCAGCTCTTCGTGCAGCTTGACACGCTCTACCGCGCCAGCGATAAGCGATTTTGCCTTCTGGAAGGCCAGATCCTTGTCCTCTGTGACCCAGGATATCTGTTCACGCAAGCTCGCCATCTGGCTGAGATACGGGTTCAGGCCGGCGTTCGCACACGCTTTGCGGAACGTCTTTTCATGCAGATGGGGGGAGCAGGCGCCCACGACAACTCGGGTCAAGCCCTCGTTGCGGATGTCGTCCTCGATGAGCTCCTGGCCCAATGAGGAGCACATGAACTTGTAGTCACGTGCGACAACGACATCTTCCAGGTTCTCGCTTGCCCACTTGGCCAGGCCTTCGACGTCGATTTTCCCGGCGATGTTGCTGCCGCAGTGGCAGATGTAAACTCCAACTCTCTCACTCATGCTAACCCTCCGCTCCGGACTTCGGCATGGGCAGTGAGTTCGTATCCCGCCGTTTCCTTGCGGGTGGCCCCGCCGGTGCCGGTTCAGGTTCCGCACCGATCTTTGACAGCGCACGGGAAGCAGAAATGATCTCCTTCCCGATGCCCAGTTTGCTGGCTGGAATGCCCAACGCCAACCCAATCATCTGCGTGAAATACAGGATGGGCAGGTTGTAGCGGGTGCCGAAGTGCCGATTGACCTGTGGCTGGTAAGCATCCAGGTTCAGCTGGCACATCGGGCAGATGGTGACGATTGCATCGGCTTCATACTCGGCGGCGTTGTGCAGAATCCGCCGGATCAGTTCGAAGGCTGTATCGGAGCTGATCTGCGTCATGTGACCGCCACAGCAGTGCGCCTTGAGGGGAAAATCGACGACCGTTGCGCCCAGTGCCGACATCAGGTGATCGAGGTGCATCGGGTACTCAGGATTGTCGAGTGGTTCACCCATCTGCGGCCGAACGATCAGGCAGCCATAGTACGGCGCCACGCGCAGACCCTTAAGCGGCTGGGTGATGAGTTCCGAAATCCGTTCCAACCCGATGTCGTTTACGACGACGTCGATCAAGTGGCGCACGTGGATGGTGCCCGGGTCGTAGTTCAGGCCGCCCGCGGCCAGCGCTTCATTGGTCGCGCGTCCCACCTCTTCGTGCTTCCCCATGTAGTAGTCGGTCTTTTTCAGGTTGAGATAACAGGCACTGCATGGGGCGACCAGGTCGGTGATTCCATCCTGATTGGCTGCCAGGGCCAGGTTGCGAGCGACGAGCGCATAGGCGACGTTGCGGTTAATGCTGAAGTATTCTGACGCTCCGCAGCAGTTCCAATCGTGGATTTCATCCAATTCAAGGCCCAATGGATCCGCAATGGCCCGGGTTGAATCATCGTAAGGCTTGGAAGAGCGGCTGAGAGAGCAGCCAGGGTAGTATCCGTATTTCATAGGATGGCCTCCTGTTGCTTGGCCCGGTTCAGGATTGCCTGCAGCTGGTCAATCCCTTCAATGCGTTCTGGCCGAAATGCAAGCCGATTTTTCGCCAGCATACCCAGGGCAAATGGCCCCAGGGCAAATTTCTGGAGCGGGCGGTGTGTCAGGTGATAGCGTGATGCGAGCCCCAATTCGAAGCTTCGTCCATATGTCTCAACGTACCCGATGAAGCTCTCCGACCAGTCCGGTGCATCACTCTGATCGTAGAGCTGCTCACGGATGGCGAGCTGTTTCAGGGTGTACATCAGGTCGGTGATGGGAATTTCCTTGGGACAGCGGACGGTGCAGTAATAGCACGATACACAATACCAGGGCGTGTTGCTGCTCAGGACATCATCACGTAAATTTGCCCCGATCATCGCGAAGATGGTTCGCGGGGTATCATGCATATCTGCAGCGGAGGGGCATGAGCCGGAGCAGGTACCGCACTGCAGGCAGGTCCGCAGTGTTTCTGCCCCGGGAGTCAGGCTGATGACCTCCTCCAGGAACGAACCGTTCGAACGTACTCCAGTCATACAGCACCTCGTATGTGATTTTGCTGGGCCGGGCGGGTACCTTCAGGCACAACCATGCAGCGTTCCCGAATCCCGGCCAAGCAAGGCACGGTAATAAAGGCAAGATCCATCCTGATTATGTGAAATCTGTCACAAGTTTCGTAGTGACAGTTTGCCCCTATGCTGTAGATGAAAGTAATTCATAAACACCTTAAGAAAGCAAAATAGGGAAGAAAAGACCCGTTACAGTGGGGATGTCTTCCGAGGACACACGAGAAACAGTTCGTGCGGAGCGTATTCAGATGGAGGGTTGTTTCGAATTATGGGTTCAGTTCGGTCGGGTCGCCTCCATATGTTCCGGTATCCAGACCGTGACGGTCGTACCTTTGCCGAGCTTGCTCTCGACGTCCATCCGGCCGCCGACACGATCGAGAATCTGCTTGACGATGCTCAAGCCGAGGCCGGTCCCCGGCAGGCCCGAATGGCGGGCGTTGGGGGCGCGGAAGAATTCCTCTCCGAGGTGGGAAATCTCCTCCGGGGGTATTCCGATCCCCGTATCCGCAATGCGCATCTCGACGCAGTCATCTTGCGTATAGACATTTATCGTCACCCGACCGTCGGCTGGCGTGTATTTGATGGCGTTATCCAGCAGGTTGGAGACAACGGTCTGCAGCCCATCGGCATTGGATTGAATCAGCACTTTCGACGCCGGCCGTGTGTATTTAAGCTGAACATCTTTCTGGCTCGCGGTCGGTGAGAGACCGTTCACGACGTTCTCCAACAGCTCGGCAAGGTCGATCCGATCGCTCGACAGGTCCACATCCGGTTTTTTGCTCGCAGCCAGCTCGAGGAGATCGTTTACCAGGCTTTGCAGGTTCTCCAGGCGTAGATCGACCCGGCTGATTAATTCGTGCTGTTTTTCCGTGAGCGGTCCGGCGAGACCTTTCAGCAATGTGCGAACCAGGCTCTGTGTGGCGCTGAGAGGGGATCGCAGTTCGTGCGCCATCATCCACATGAAATTCGTCTTGAATTGGTTCAAGCGGTTGAGTTCATCCTTTTCACGCTCCGCTTCATCGAGCTGGTGCTCGACCGCCTGCAGACGCTTGGCTTCGAGGGCCAGCCGTCTTTTTTCGAGACCCTGGCTGACGGCCAATTCGAGCACATCGGCATCGAAGGGTTTGGCGAGGAAATCGTACGCGCCCTGCTTGATGGCCTGCACGGCAAGCTCGACCGTTGCATAGCCCGTTATGATGATGCAGATCGTATCCGGATCCCGTGCCAGGATTGGTTCGAGCAGTTCGATTCCACGACCATCGGGCAGCATCACATCGATCAGGATCAGGTCGAAAGCCCCCGACTCCACCCGGTTGCGTCCTTCTTGAATCGTTCCGGCCTGGTCGACTTCGTACCCGAGCGGTTTCAAAACTCGCTCGCATCCCTGTCGTATGCCCTGCTCATCATCGACCACCAACACCCTGGGTGCTGTCGCCATTCGTTACCCCTCCATTTCCTGCGATCGGCCTGCAGACTGCGGTCTATGCACTTCATGACGGATTGGAAGTGTGATGAAGAATGTTGTGCCCTCGCCCACCGTGCTTTTCACCCAGATCTGGCCGCGATGCATCTTGATAATGCCATAGACAATTGACAGACCGAGCCCCGTGCCTTTTCCCAGAGCTTTGGTTGTGAAGAACGGAGTGAACAGGCGTTTGAGGTTCTCTTCCGGAATGCCACAGCCGTTATCGGTGACGTGAAGCTCGATACCACCTGAATCGAGGGTGGAACTCTGGATCTCGATCCTGCCGTCTCCCTCTACCGCCTCGGCCGCGTTATTGAGGAGATTGACAAAGACCTGCTGGAGCTGGTTCGGATCTGCTTCAATCTCTGGAAGGGAGGGATCCAGGCTGCATTGAATCTGGACTCCCTCAAAGGAGGGTTGGTTCCGCAGCTTCGAGATGACCTCCTCGATGAGCCGATTCACGTCTGTTGGCTGCGCCAGGACTTCCTGCTGGCGGGAGAAGTTCAGCAAATCGCTCACGATCGATTTGCAGCGGGTGGCTTCCTGGATGATCGTATTCAGATCCTGAAGCCGGTCCTCATCCGCCGTTTCGCGCTTGAGAGCTGTAGCAAAAAGCAGGATTGTCCCCAGCGGGTTGTTTATTTCATGAGCCACTCCCGCTGCGAGCTGCCCCATGGATGCCAGCCGCTCCTTGTGGAGCAGCTGCTCCTGGGTCTCCTGGAGCGTGCTCGCCATCCGGTTGAAGGAATGGCCAAGAAGTGAAAGCTCACCGGCTCCTTCGGGTACGACCCGGACGGACATATCCCCCTGCGCCAGGCGTTGATTGGCATCAGCCAGCTTGGTGATGGGCCGGGTGATGTAGCGCGAGACCGGCACGGCGACCACCCCTGCCAGGATAATGCACACCAGAACGGTCAAGGTGACGCGGCTGTTGAAGGTTTGAACCAGCGATTCAAAGGTCGAAACGCGTGCGCCGACGTAGAGACTGCCTACAACCTGGCCGAGATGGTCGAAAAGGGGCACATAGCGCGTGATGTATTCTTCATTGACGACGAATGCCCGCCCGACATAGTCTTCTCCCCGATCGAGTACCTGCTCTCGAACAACTTTCGAGACACGCGTGCCGACGGCTCGCTCTCCTTGTTCGTTGGGTACGTTGGTCGATACCCGCAGATCGCCGAAGAAGATCGTCACGGTGTCGATACCAGCGACCTGCCGGATGCGGTCAACGAGGGTGAAGTCATTGTTGAAGAGGTACGCCGAAAACACGTTGCCGATCAGATTGTTCTCCGGATCCCGAATCGGTGAAATTCCAACCAGGGCCAGCCCGGCTGTTCCCTCCCGCGAGTCGAACGGTTCCGGGGCCGCTTGAGGGGTGTCGATCAGCTTGATGGCAGCTTGTTTCGCGAGACCGACTTGTGTCAGGATGTCTGCCGGAAGAACTTCCGTCGCGGCCAATTCCTGCTTACGCACCTGGGCAGCGGTCACGATCGCGAGTCGGCTCAAATCACCCTGGCGGATCGGATTGGAAAGGACATTGTCCTGCTGCAGCACGCGTCCGGTGACGATGTCACCCGCGGGATTCAACACGACAATCACATGTGTTCCGCCAAGCGCCAGAACCGTGATCTTGTTGGTGATCTCCTCGTCGATGCGGTCAAGGGCACTTATCCTGCCTTCTGTCGCAGAAGGCAGCGCATCGACGACCCAGGTGTCCAGGCTGAGCCGATGACTGATGCCTGCAACTTCCTCCAACTTCAAGCGATAGAACTCCTTGGCAAGATCCATATCGCGTGAGACCCGCTCACTTTCGGCCCGCGAGAGGTAATCCCGCAGGATGCGAGCGATCACAATCGTATTCAGGCTCAACGAGAGCGCGGCGATCAGCGCAAACGAAATGATTAGAAGCCGCTGCAGTCTGCTGCCAAGGATGTTGAGCAATGCCGCCATACTCGCTGCTTTCTCTTCTGCTGCTATCAGCGTGCTTTGAGGTGGCCTCCCCGATCAACCCTCCCGGAATGAACAGGGATCGTACACTCTTTCTGGCGTTCTCCTGGGGTATCAGGAGGACGATCGAGAGCGACGATCCCGAAGTCCGAACGGTTGATCAGGCCTTTTCCCGGCTGAGCATCCAATCGACTTTGCTTACCAGGTCTTCCGGATCGATGGGCTTATCGACGTACAGCTCAACCGGCAGGTAGTCCATGTCCATTTCACCAAGCAGCGGTGTCTTGCTCTGGACGGCGGTGAGCATCAGGATCGGGATTTCCCTGAATTTCGCGTATTTCGACTTCGGATCCTGATTATGGAGTTCCTTTGCCAGCTCGAATCCCTCGGTCGGTGTATCCATCATCACGTCGAGAATGATCAG
>JBJYWH010000281.1:0-4404 GCA_046259355.1 Anaerolineales bacterium | reverse complement strand
GCAAGCATTTGCGCAGTTCTCGGATCAGGTTGGCTCGATGCTTTTCGTCTGCAGCGATGACCCTGGCGCGATGGCGTTGGATCCAGCGCACGCAGCCCGCCGGACGTATGGACTGGCGGCCAATGCGGATCTGCATGCCGAAGACCTTCGCCCCAACACGGCGGGGGGTTCAGATTTTCTTGCCCTGCGAGGTGACGAGACGCTCGGCCTGGTGCGGACTCGCCTGCCAGGAGAGCACAACGTGCGCAACGCGCTCGCCAGCCTGGCCGTGAGCGAATACCTGGGGGTTGACTTCCGCATCGCGCGTGAAGCCCTGGCTGAGTTCCATGGCGCCGGTCGACGGTTCGAGATCAAGGGCGAGGCGCACGGGGTGACGGTCGTTGATGACTATGCACATCATCCAACCGAAATTCGAGCCACGCTGCGCGCTGCGCGCCAGCGTTTTCCGGATGGAGAGGTCTGGGCCGTTTTTCAGCCGCATACCTATTCCAGATTGCGGGCGTTGCAGTCGGAATATGCTCGCGCTTTTGAGGATGCGGATCATGTGCTGGTTACGGAGGTGTTTGCAGCCCGTGAACCGGTCGATGCGAACTTTGGCGGTGAGCAGATTGCAGCGCTGATTTCGCACCCCGACGTCAAGTTCAGTCCGGATTTCAACCACACGGCGGCAGAGCTTTTGGGGGAAGTGCAGCCGGGTGATGTCGTGATCACACTGAGTGCAGGCGACGGTAACCGGGTCGGGGAGTGTCTGCTGGAGCTGCTCAAACAGAATGAGGGAGAGGGAGATCATGGCTAAGAAGAAGGGCGTCTTCGAAGCGGATCGCAAGATGGAGCTGCGGATGCGTCTCGCCGCGAAACGCGCTGCAGATCCGGGATTCCGGGTGAAAGAAAACCTGGTCGTGACCGACCTGGAAGCTGGCGTCTTGAACAAGCTGATTGCGAGGGTGCGTGAATTGTGACCGACGGGATCCCCGGGAGCGAGGATCGGGAGTGGCTGCGGCAGACGTTCGGCGATGCGATGCGAACGGACGTCTCCCTGGCGCCGTACACATCCGCCCGGATCGGGGGAGCGGCGGATGTCCTGATCGAGGTTCGCTCGGCGGTCGAACTGGCCGAAGCAGTACGGGGGCTCTGGAAGCGTGGATTGGCGTTTCGAATGCTTGGAGGCGGCTCAAACGTGCTCGTGGCCGATGCTGGAGTGCGTGAAGTGGTGCTGTTGAACCGGGCTCGTTCGAAACGGTTCGAGCAGGCCGATTCCGGTCCGCTCGTGTGGGCGGAGTCAGGTGCTTCGCTGGGCACGATTGCCCGGCAGGCGGCCGAACGGGGCTGGTCTGGCATGGAATGGGCCGCCGGCGTCCCTGGCACGCTGGGCGGGGCGATTGTGGGCAATGCGGGAGCGCATGGCGGCGACATGGCCGGATCGCTGATCATGGCCGAAATCTTGCAACAAGATGGTCGACAGGAATCATGGCCTGTTGAACGTTTGGATTACGGTTATCGGAGCAGTGTTTTGAAGCGAAATCCGGGTCCGGTTGTGCTGGCAGGGACGCTGCGTTTAGCGCCCTCGACGCAGGAAGCGTGCAAGGCGCGCATGCGGGAGTTTTCGGCCCAGCGCGAGCGCACGCAGCCGCCGGGCGCCAGCATGGGCTCGATGTTCAAGAACCCGGCGGGTGATTATGCCGGCCGGCTGCTGGACGAAGCCGGTCTGAAGGGGCTGCGCATAGGCAATGCTTCGATCAGCTCGAAGCATGCAAATTTCTTCATGAATGAAGGCTCGGCCTCGGCCCAGGATGTGCTTTCGCTGATTGAAGCCGCGCGCCAACGGGTGAAGGATGAATTCGGGGTGACGTTGGAACTTGAGATTGAACTTGTCGGCGACTGGGGTCGGGCGGCGTTGAGCTCTCGAGATCGGAGCGAATCGTGACCGAGCGCATCCGCCTGGGCGTGATTTTCGGGGGGCGAAGCGGCGAGCATGAAGTCTCGCTGATGTCGGCGCGTTCGGTGATCTCGGCGCTCGATCCGCAGCGCTACGAGATTGTGGAAATCGGGATCTCGAAAGAGGGCCGCTGGTTCGGCGGCCATGACGTGCTTGCGGCTTTTGAGGGGGGACGAATCGAAAGCTTGAGTCCGGTGTTCCTGCTCGCTGAGCCCGAAAATCCCGGACTGCTCCAGCGGGTCTCTGATGGAGGGATCGAACTGCTGTCCTCCCTGGATGTCGTCTTTCCGGTCCTCCACGGGACCTTTGGTGAGGATGGCACGCTGCAGGGGCTGCTCGAATTGGCCGATATCGCCTATGTTGGCGCGGGCGTGCTGGCCTCGGCTGTGGCGATGGACAAGAGTCTGTTCAAGCAGCTGATGCGCGCGCACGACATCCCGGTCGTTGATTGGATCACATTGAATGCGGCAGAGCTCGAAACCAGGTTGGAATTTTGCCTCGAGCAGGCAGAGCTTCTCGGTGATTATCCGTTCTTCACCAAGCCGGCCAACCTCGGATCTTCGGTCGGCGTGAGCAAGTGCAACAACCGGTCTGACCTGGTCGAGGGGCTGAGAGACGCTGCCCAGTACGATCGCCGCCTCATCGTCGAGCTGGGGTTGGATGCTCGTGAGATCGAAGTCAGCGTCCTGGGCAACGAAGAGCCGCACGCTTCCATCGCCGGGGAGATCGTTCCCGGCGACGCGTTCTACTCCTACAAGGCAAAGTACCTGGACGACTCGTCCGAGCTCATCATCCCTGCGCCGATTGGCGATGATTTGATGGAAGAAGCCCGCAGCCTGGCGGTCCAGGCTTTCAAAGCCATCGACGGAGCCGGTATGGCTCGGGTCGATTTCCTGCTCGACCGTCACAGCGACAGGCTCTATATGAATGAGATCAATACCATCCCGGGTTTTACCAGGATCAGCATGTATCCAAAGCTGTGGGCCGCGAGCGGGGTGGTGTATTCGAAGCTGCTCGACCGTTTGGTGGAATTAGCGCGCGAGCGCTACCAACAGAAGCAAGCATTGGTGCGAAGCTTCGGGGGTGCGGCATGAGCGTCAGTGAGCGGGCGCTGGGCCTCCCTCAGAGTCGTGCCGATCAGGTGCGCGCGCGGCGGGCGCGGAAGGAACAGCGCGTTGAGCGTCCGGAGAAGTTTGAGGCCAAGCGGCCGAGGCGAACAAAGCGGGCGCGGCGCAGGTATGATCTGTCGCTCTCACAGGAGCACAGCACGCAGATCCAGTTCATTGCCCTGCCGGCTGGATATGTTGGCCAGCGTCTTTTCGCGGGTGCGGTTCTGATCCTGGCGGTTATGGGATTGGTCCGTTTCATCCATGCCCCGGGATATCGTGTAGGACCCCTGGAAATTGAGGGAGCCGGGCTGCTGACGTCCGCTCAGGTGCGTTCGCTGGCGGGCATTGAGGGAACATCAGCCTTCCTGGTCGATCCGCAGGAAGTGGCAGCCAGGCTCGAGGAGGCAGCAGAGGTGGAATCAGCACAGGTACTTATGAGTTGGCCGCGCCAGGCGAAGGTCAAGATACAGGAGCGGCAGCCAACCGCAGAGTGGGATGACGGCGGCCGGATCTGGTGGCTTTCGGCGGACGGCGTGGCGTACATCCAGCATGGCGTAGCGAGCAACCTCGTCCGCATTCACAGCGAGGAACCGACGCTCAATTTCAGTGGGAGCATACATGATGCGGTTATCGATCCCGAAGTGGTTCAGGCTGCAGCGGAGCTGCAGGCGCTGATGCCGCAGGTATCCAGCTGGATATTCGATCTGCAGCGCGGCCTGGGCTTCCAGGATCCCCATGGATGGACAGCTTACTTTGGCCATGATGGAGACATCGGGTTGAAGGTCAAGGTTTATGACGCGCTCGTGCAGGATATGGAAGCCCGTGGGGCGACGGCTTCGATGGTCAGTGTCGAAAATCCTGCCGCGCCCTTCTATTCACGGTAGTGAGGCGGTTTGTGACGACGATTCTTGGGTCCGAGGAAACAATATTCGTTGGTCTGGATATCGGGACCAACAAGATTTGCGCGCTGGTTGGCCACACCTCTGGGGAAGGAAAGGTGCGCGTGATCGGTGTCGGCGTCGCGCCGGCGCACGGCATGCGCAAGGGTGGCGTGGTGAACCTGGAAGCCCTGGCGCGCGCGATCCAGATCGCAAAGGACAAGGCGGAGCGGACTTCGGGCTTCGAGATCACGTCGGCGCTGGTGAGCCTTTCGGGTGCACATATTGCCTCACAGAACAGCAAGGGGATGGCGGGCGTGACCGGGCGCACGGTGGGTTATGACGATGTCAATCGAGCCATCGAGGCAGCCCGCTCCATTGTTGTACCGTACAACCGCAGCATCGTGCATGTTATTCCGCGCAGCTTTGTTCTTGATGGCCAGGATGGCATCAAGTCGGCGATCGGAATGCACGGCTACCG
>JBJYWH010000280.1:0-2144 GCA_046259355.1 Anaerolineales bacterium | reverse complement strand
AACAGCGAACTCGGACAAACCATTCGCGCCAATCCTGAGTTATGGACCGCGCCTTTGGCTTGCGCCTGGCCTGAATTGATGGCCGGGACCTGGCTGCAGGACGCCTTCCCAAACTGCCCTACCACCGAGCAGGCACGAATGATCGCCACGGTACTCCTTTCCAATATGGACATCCTGGCTGCAGCCCAGATATTGGTCGGCATGGAGGCGGAAAAAGTTGCCAACCTTCTGCCCGCATTACGATCGGCCGGGTTCGAACAGCTCCATGCTGCTCTGGGCCAGCTGTCGATCGAAAAACTTCCTGAAGTCGACGGCGAACCCGAATTTGATCCGTCGGGAGCCTGGCTCACCCCGGCGGTCCTCAAGTCTGTCAGCGGGGATACGGAAGGAGCGCATCTCGCCTTCAAGGCTGCCTGGGAGCGTTCGAGCGCAGTATCGGCCAAGATTGCCGACCGACTCGCCGACGTTGCACGCAGCACGTCTGATCCAGTTCTCGAAGTTGAAGCTCGCCGTCAGGCGCTCGAATCGTCGGGCTCACCGGATCGCCGAGCGGCGCTTGCGCGGTCGCTCATCGAGCTCGAACGGTATGAAGACGCTAAAAACATCCTGCTGAAACCAGAATCGGCTGCCGAGCAAATTGCCGCTGGAGCACTCAGCCTTCACCTTGGTGATCGGAGTCGAGCAATCGATTTACTGCTCAAGGCCGTCCAGGATGTCTCCGACTATACGGAGTTGGGAGATGACTGGAAGCTATGGTTGAAGGAATTGCTGGTTGAAGCGGGAGAACTTGCATCGGCCATCGAGGTTCAGCAGGAGCGCTGCCATTCGCTGGCGGCGCAGCCCGGGATGATGCTGGAGCTGGCCACCCTTTATGCCGATTCAGGCGATCCGGCCTCGTCAGCAGCGTGCGCAGAAATCGCTGCCGCGCTGGATCCCGCCTCCCTCGAAGCCACCCGCATCCTGGCCGAATCCTTGCAGCGAGCCGGCCGGGCCGAGCATGCCCTCAAGCATTGGATGCGAATTTCCGAAGCTCAGCCTGAACTCTGGCCACAGGTCGGGCGCTGTGCTATCGAAGCCGGAGATGCCGAGACCGCATTGGGCATCGCCTCGAAAGCGTTGACCAGCGATCCGGATTCGACGGAAGCGCAGATACTGATCGGCAAAGCTTATACACTCAGGGGCGATTTTGAATCTGCACGAACCTATCTTGAGCGAGCGGTTGACCAGTCGCCGGACCAACCGGAGGCCTGGATTTCACTGGCAGAAGCGCAGGCTGCTTGCGGCGAACATGAAGCCGCCGGCGTTACCCTCCAGAAGGCCGTTCAATCCACACCGGGTGACGGCAGAGTCCACATCGCACGGGCTCGCTGGCTCAAGACGGCCGGACAGCTTTCCCAGGCACTCGACCACACCCGCATCGCGGTGGGGATCGAACCCGATCAAAGCGAATGGCGCATTGAGCAAGCAGAAATCTTGCGCGATCTTGGCCAGGTAGACGAAGCGCTTCCCGAGCTGCGTGCGGCGCTGGCCGCACAACCGGGCAACTGGCGAGCGCGCGAATCGCTGGCGCTTGCCTATGAGTTGAAAGGCGAACTGCCCTCGGCCGCGCATCTCCTCGATCGCATACCGGAAGACATCCTTCCCGCCTCGAAGTTGATCGTGGGGCGGATCCTCGTGAAATCCGGCGAAGATGATGATGCGATTCGACAAGCGGTGGAACTGCTGGTATCCGCGCACGAAGACGGCCTGGAGGACAGTTCACTTTGGTATTGGCTGGCAGAAGCCTACGAACGGTCAGGTCTGACAGGCCAGGCGGTTGAATCCTTCCAGGCGTATCTCGATGATGCACAGGATGAAGATCACCCACTAAAGCTTGATGCATACAACGGATTTGCCCGCACGGCGATTGAAACCGGGCAAATCGAACGGGCCAGTGAAATGCTTGAGCGCGCGCTGCGGCAGTTCCCGACATCACACGAAGTGCTCTGCAGCCTGGCGAAGACTTACCTCGCATCCGGACGGCATTCAGAATCCGAGCAGGCGGCACGGCAGGCTGTGGAACTGCAGCCAAGCGATGTCGAGAGCCTGCAAATCCTACGTGACGCGGTGCTCGCCCAGGATAAACGGGAGGAAGCCATTTCCCT
>JBJYWH010000279.1:0-12850 GCA_046259355.1 Anaerolineales bacterium | reverse complement strand
TGGAAGTCGCACTCCGGCAAGCGATGGAAGGCAAAGAGAGCCATCAGACCGGAACCGGATCGGAGGCGGGCAGCAAGAAAGCCAAGCAGCGGAAGGAAATGGAGGATATTCTTTCCCGCACGCTGCAACGAAAAGTGAATACCGGTTCCTGACCCGGCCGTTGTTTGATATTCCATGAAAAGAAAATGGGCGCTGCATCTGCAGCGCCCTGCTGTTCAACCTTCCGCACAAATCCAACCTGAAGAAGATCCCCCTTCCAACTTACTCGCTAGAGATCGTCGTCATCAATCCAGTCCTCATCCTCTTCTTCATCATCAATGAAGAGATCCTCATCGTCTTCTTCCCACAGCTCCTCCAACTCCTCGTCTTCCCAGGAGTCGTCCTCGGCAACATCACCGATGTGGGTGTACGTGAGACAGCCTTCGTCAGGATCCAATTCGATGGCCGGTGCGCCGCAGTAGCCTTCCTCGAGATAGACACAATCGATGTATCTGCAGCGGATACGGGGCATTTCTTCGGTCCTCCTCTACCCTCAATCTGAAAATGACTGCCGCAGCATGATGACGGCAATACAAAAGAGCACGAGCATCGCCGTGGCGGAAACAACACAATAAGGGCATATCGCCCGCAGAACGAAAACTTCCAGGTAGCTAAGGTACAGTGAGTACAGCGTCCCTGTCAGAGTAAACCCAAAAAAGGCAAGACGCAAGCCATCTCGCCAGGTTGGTTTTCGATCGTCCAGAATGAGGACGGCGAGGATCGCCGTGTACCCAAACACCCCGATCAGCGCGATCGGGATACCACCGAACTCGGCAAATCGGCTGCTGTTAACGGACTCGCAGTTTCCGATACCTCCGCACACGGCAAGGGAGTCGGTCAGCTTGATCCATGAGAGGTAGATCGAATCGACCCATCCCAACAACCCCAGCCCCATTGCGGTCCACCATAATCGGCTACGCTTCATTTTCAAATAGACTCCTGACGGTGGTTTTCATGATCCGGCACCTACCTCGATTGGAGGTTTCATCAGGTAGGCCTCGACTCTGCTTCCTGCGGGGAGGAACTCCACCCCGGCCGGGATCCGCAGCAGCGCGTTGCCCTTGACCAAAGAGCTGAGCATGCCCGAATCCTGGTTTCCGGTCAAGGCGGCTTCCAGCCGAGTCGCGCTCCGCTGCACGATCGAACGCAAATAGCTCTCACGACCATCTGATTCGACGGCCTCGCGCAGATAGACCTCCACAATGGTATAGATCGATTCCTGCAAGCCTGCGAAGCCTGCAATCGCCGGCCGCACAAAGATCTCATAGGTCACAAGCATCGATACCGGATTCCCCGGCAGCCCGATAAAAGGGATGCCGCGGTAACGGCCAAACGCGATCGGCTTGCCGGGACGGATATTCACTTTCCAGAACGAGAGGTCGCCGTTAGCCTGCACGACCGGACGGACGTGATCGTGCTCACCGACGCTCACTCCTGCGGTGGAAAGGATCAGGTCGGGATTCCATTCCACGGCCTCATCCAGCCTGGATTGGACAGCCTCGCGCAGATCCGGCGCGACCGCCAGGCGCAAGGTTTCGGCGCCATCCTGCTTCAGGGCTGCGGCAAGTGTGCGGCGATTCGAATCGTAGATCTTCCCCTTCGAAAGCGGCTCACCAGGCTCAACCAGTTCATCGCCGCTGGAAAAAATGGCCACGCGTGGCCGGCGGCGTACCTCGACCTCGACCTGCCCGATCGCAGCCATTATGCCGAGGTCGGCCGGCCGGATCAGGGTTCCTGCTTTCAGCACCAGATCGCCGGCAGCCAGCGCCTGCCCGGACGGCCGGACGAATTGGCCTGCGACAAGCCCACGCGAGATCGCGATCTCGGTGGACGAAGCCCCTGCCGCCTGGTCGCCCTCAACACCAACCCATTCCACCGGAACGACCGCATCCGCGCCGCGGGGGAGCACCGCACCGGTCGAAATCGCCATTGCCTGGCCGGGGCTCATCGCTTTCGACGCGGGATGGCCTGCCGCAACCTCCCCGATCACCTGCAGATGAACAGGTTGTTCGGGCGAAGCCGTCTCCAGGTCTGCCGCCGCAACCGCGAAGCCGTCCATGGCCGAGCTGGCAAACGGCGGCAAGTCCATCGGCGAGTGCAGATCACGTGACAGCACCCGCCCGGCCGCGTCATCCAATGCGATGATCTCCGTGGAAACCGGGGTGATGGATTTCAGGATGAGCGCGCGTGCTTGATCCACGCTGAGCAACGAGTCTGGCAAGGTTGAACGATCCTCTGGAAATGAATTCGAGCAGGTATCTTACCACTTTGCCGGGCGATCAACCCGGTTTGAGACGGCGGGCCTCAAGCACATTCGGCAGGGCTTCCAGCCGGTTGAGGACCCGGCTGAGCTGTGTCACATCCGTGATGCCCATCACCAGGTCGAACGTCGCCAGGCTGTTCTTGGTCGAGACCTGGATGGATGACATGTTGATCCCCTCATTCGAGACCAGTGTCGAGACATCACGCATCAAACCATCCCTGTCGTACGCACGAATTCGAACGGAAACGGGATAGGTATGCTGGGGGCGTCCCCAGGAGACCTGCACCAGACGCTCACGGTCCTTGATCCGCAGTACATTGGGACAATCCTGGCGGTGGATCGTAGCCCCCCGCCCGCGCGTGATATAGCCGACGATCGGATCCCCGGGTGCCGGTTTACAGCAGCGTGCCAACCGCGTGAGCAACCCCGAGAGCCCGAGGATGCTCACCTCCCCGCCCTGAAGTTCCTGGGACGGTTCTTCTTCGGTGAACCTCGCTTCAAAGGCCTCTTCTTCCTCGGGCACAATGACATTGACGATCTTGCTGAGGTTGAGATCCCCCGTGCCGATCGCGGCCAGCAAATCGTCGACCTGTGGGAAGCCCATTTCTCGGGCGATCTTCTCGTAGGCCAAGTTTTCGAGTCCCAGACGGTGCAGCTCGCGCTCGAGCAGCAGACGTCCATGGGAGATGTTCTGCTCCAGGTCCTGTTTACGGAACCACTGCCGGATTTTGCTGCGTGCCCGCTGACTCTTGACCATCTCGAGACTGGGGTTGAGCCAGTCCCGGCTGGGACCCCCGCGCTTTGCTGTCAGGACTTCCACGGCATCGCCTGTCTTCAGCTTGGTGTCGAGCGATACCAGCTTGCCGTTCACTTTGGCCCCGCGGCAGCGATGCCCGATGGCGGTATGAATGTGGTAAGCAAAATCGATCGGCGTGGATCCGGACGGCAGATCGATGATATCGCCCTTCGGGGTGAACACGAAGACGCGGTCATCGAAGACATCCGATTTCATGGCAGCTACAAAATCGCTTGCGTCGTCGACATCCTGGCGCCATTCCATCAGCCGCCGCAGCCACATCACGCGCTGTTCAAAGGCATCGTCGCGTGTGCGGTTTTCCTTATAACGCCAGTGAGCTGCGATGCCGTATTCGGCATTTTCGTGCATTTCGGGCGTGCGGATCTGCACCTCGAGAGTCTTGCCATCGTCGTAGATCACCGCCGTATGCAGTGACTGGTAGAAGTTATCCTTTGGGGTTGCAATGTAATCGTCGAACGTGCCGGGGACCGGCTTCCAGTGACTGTGGATCGTACCCAATGCGAGATAGCATTCCGATTCTGACTCCACGATCACCCGCACCCCGCGCACGTCGTATACCATGTCGAACGGAACACCTTTGCGCTCCATCTTGCGGTAGATGGAGTAAAGATGCTTCGGTCGACCGGTAACCTCAGCCTGAATCCCGTTCTGCGCGAGGATATCCCGCAGATGGTCGCAGATTTTCTTGAGCGCTTTTTCACGATCGACACGGCGCTGAGCGATGCTGGAAGCGATCTCCTTATACCCTTCCGGGTAGACGTAACGGAATGCCAGATCCTCCAGATCCCACTTCATCTGCCAGATGCCCAACCGGTTTGCCAGCGGCGCGAAAATCTCCAGCGTCTCCTGGGCGATGCGCTTCTGCTTCTCGGGGGGTAGGTGAGACAGAGTCCGCATGTTGTGCAGGCGGTCGGCCAGCTTGATGACAACGACCCGTACATCATCGCCCATCGCCAGGAAGGTCTTTCGGAGCGTTTCCTGCGCCAGGTCACCCTTCGTTGCGAGGGGGTCCTTCGACCGCTTTCCGCTGTGGCTGACGCGCGGAAGCTGGGTGAGCTTGGTCACCCCGTTGACCAGCCCCGCGATTTCGCCTCCAAAATCGCGTTCGATATCTTCAATCGTGAGGTTTGTGTCTTCAACCGTGTCGTGCAGCAGGCCGGCTACGACCGCGGGGATCGGCGCCCCAAGCTCAACCAGGATAGCTGCGACACCCACACAGTGATTGATATAGGGCTCACCAGAGGCTCGTTTCTGACGGCGGTGAGCCTTTTCAGCCACCCGGTAAGCCCGTTTGATCAGCTCGACATCTGCTGGGGAGACGTCCTTCGGCAGTTCTTTCAGTAGGCTTTCAATATTCATCTCTGCAACCTGATGAAAGTATATCTTGTCGATATTGCCGCTTCAAGCTGATCGGCCAGAATCAATCAGGCTGAGCCGGAGCGGCTCAGCCTGCGGAACGTTTGTAGACCACGGATATTCGATCCGGGCTTACCCGGAAATCGGATAACCGGGCGCACTGATGACATTCTTCTGCCAGTCGGCCGAAATCTGCACATCGGCTTCATCCTGCAGCTGCTGGATGAAGTTGGTGAAAGCTTCGTCGGCTGCCGCCTGATAGGCTGATTCGGAAAGCGGACGGACGGCATGTTCCACAACCCGGAAGACTTCCCATCCTGCCTGCGTTTCCAGCGGGCCGGCGTACTTTCCTTCCTGGGTCCCAAACACTGCCAGGCCAGGCTGACCGTACTCATTCACAATCTCACCCAGGGCTTTCCATCCCAGATCTCCCGCTGTATCGACGGTCGCAAGATCGGTCGAGTACTCCGCGACCATGTCCTCCCAGGCCGCGCCAGCATCCAGCTTGTCCAGAACTTCCCGGGCTGTCTCTTCGCTGTCAACCAGAATGTGCTGGATGTGGACCTGCTCCTGATCGCGTTCGATCTCGGGATCGAAGTCCTCCCGCAGCTTATCCTCCAGCAGATTGGCTTCGATGAATGCCAGGTAGTCCGATTCACGGATTTTCCAATCCGAAAGCGAACTGATGAAAGATTTATAGTCGTTCTCGAAAAGCTGACGGGTATATTCGGTTGGTGTGGGTTCTGGTGTTCCGGTCGGACGCGCGGTCGGGCTCGGCCCGGCTGTCGCCGCAGCCGTCGGCGATGCCTCGGCGGCCGCGGTCGCGTCGACGGTAGCCGTAGGCGCCGGTGTGTACGTGGGTCCGGGGGTCGGCGTGCCTTCCGCATAGAAATTGAAGCTGAGCTCGATTTGGCGCTGGATCTCGGCCTGATCGACCGTGAGGCCTCGCTTTTCTGCTTCCTGGCGAATCACCGCCTCACGAATGAGTGTATTCAGCACATCCCGACCGAGCACTTCCGGATTGGCCAGCTGTGTTTGGATCTGGGATTCGACATCTCGCAGGTTCTGAATGATTTGGGGATCGTTTCCGAAAAAGGATTCCATCTGCATATACTGGCTTAGCTGAGCAGCGAGCTCGCGCTGGATGATCCGCATCCTTCCCTGAAACTGCGCTTTACTGATGGCTTGTCCATTGACCGTCGCGACAGCAATACCCGGCTGCACCACCAGGTTGTCGTATACGCCGTAGGCGATCAAACCCACGACGATCACCAGGGTCGTAATGAGCGCAATCAGAATCCAGCGTGTTTGCAATCGCTCCCGCTGAGCCCGGGCGAGATGTTTGCGTGACATCCGGGATGCGGGTCGATTTTTCGCCATAGATATCGATCTCCTGTTGGGATCAGTGGGTGTCGATCCTGTTCGATGAACCGGGACCAGGGGTGCTCCAGAGGGATTCCGCTCGCGGCTTGGTCTTCCGCCTCGAGCCCCGACCCGGCGGTTGGTTTATCGCATCCGATCCGAAGCGAATGGAACGAGCGCCATGTGACGGGCGCGCTTCACGGCTCGGGCTACCATTCGCTGATGTTTGGCGCAGTTGCCCGTATCCCGTCGTGAACGGATCTTGCCGGCTTCCGTCACATAACGCCGCACCAGATCAACCTGCTTGTAGTCGATGGTGTGGATCTTTTCCGTACAGAACTGGCAGGTCCGGGGGCGGCGTCGAAATCGGCGGCGGCCCGAATCGCGCGAGTAGCCTCCTGAATCGGATCGTTCTGAATCTCTTTCCATATCGTCAGCCAACGTTTTCTCTCCTCTTCCCTTCGAAGGGAAGAAATCTATTTCGCTTCAATCAAACCTTAAAAGGGCATTTCCTCTTCATCCTCGGCGGCATCATCCATCGGGCTGGGCGTGTCACGGCGATCACCGAGCATGATCATTTCTTTCGCCACGACCTCGGTTGTGAAGTGCTTATTGCCCTCGGTATCTTCCCACCGGCGAGTCTGCAGACGCCCTTCAACGTAGACCTGCTGGCCCTTGTGAAGATGTTGATTGCAGATTTCGGCCAGGTTTCCCCAGGCGACCACGTTGAACCATTCCGTCTCTTCGTGACGCTCGCCATCGGCCGAGTGCCAGCTCCGTGAGGTCGCCACGCTGAACGTCGTTACCGGACGCCCTGAAGGGGTATAGCGCATCTCCGGGTCACGCCCAAGGTGCCCGATGATCATCAACTTGTTCAATCCACGTGTCATTGATGTACCCTCGCGTTCGTGTATCGCAAAGGGATTATTCGCTTTCGAGCGATGTCACCAGGAAGCGGATGACGTCTTCATTCAACCGCAGTTCGCGTTCGATCTGCAGTGGGCCATCAGCGGGCATCTCTGCCTTCACAAACACATAGAAACCATCGGTCTTTTTCTTGATCGGATAGGCCAGACGGCGCCGGCCCCAGGCATCAATCTTGCCCGGTTTTCCGCCGGCCGCTGAAATCCAACCCTGGACCTTGGTTTGCAGTGTTTCCAGGCTCTGCTCGTCGAGATCGGGATCTGCGATATAGGCAACTTCATAGTTGCGCATAGAGGCTCTCCTTTCCTCGGGATTGCCCCCGGCACCACCACGGGAATGGCGGTCCGAGAGCGGAAAGAGCGCCTGTAACCAGGCGCCGCAACCCGCTGAGTCTATCACGAAGGGGTCAATTTGGCAACCAAATCTGGCCTCGTACCCCCTTTCACGGTATAATTCGACGGATCGAAATCAGATTAACCGGATAAGCTTTCAAGCGCCTCGAAAAAGAAGCGCCTGCAAGATCAAGTTTAGAGCGGCCAGGTTATTCGACGCCTGGCCCAATTGTTGTCAGGTCGCAAGACGGCGCACGGAAAGGAGGTACAGCCATGGCTCTAAGACCGATCAAATTCGGTACCGATGGTTGGCGTGGGCGTATCGCGGAGGAATACACCTTCGAAGCCGTCCGGCGCTGCACGCATGGTTTTGCCCTGTACCTCAAGGATACCGAAGGCACAGAGCGTCCGGTAGTGGTGGGCTACGACCGCCGTTTTGCCTCGGAGCACTTCGCCGCCGCGGCGGCGGAAGTCCTGGCCGGACATGATTTCCACGTTCTTCTAACCGAATCGGAAACCCCTACCCCGACGATTTCCTTCTCCGTTGTTCACCATAAAGCCGCCGGCGCCATCAACATTACCGCATCGCACAATCCACCCTGGGATAATGGCTTCAAGGTGCGTGATCGGCATGGCGGCGCGGTGGATCCGGAGGGATTGAAAATCATTGAATCCAACATTCCCGAGACCGACGAAGGGCTGCCGCACGTCGATCTCGACGCCGGCCTCAAATCGGGCCGGATCAAACGCTTCGACCCTGCTCCGGCGTACATTCAACAGATCGAAAGCCTGGTGGATCTCCCTGCACTTCGTTCAGCCGGCTTATCGATTCTCGTCGATGCAATGTGGGGCAATGGCGCAGGCTGGTTCTCCCGGCTGCTCGCGGACGGCACCACTCGAGTTCAGGAGATCCATGACGCCCGCAACCCGATCTTCCCCGAGATGGCCCGCCCGGAGCCCATCCAGCCGAACATCGACGTCGGGTTGGCGAAAGCCCTCGAAATGGGTGCGGATGCGCTGCTGATCACCGACGGTGACGCGGATCGGGTCGGGCTGGGAGACGAGCATGGTCAATTCGTCGACCAGCTGCGCGTGTATGGGCTGTTGGCCTTCTACATGCTCGAGGTGCGCGGTGAGCGCGGACCGATCGTCAAGACTCTGTCGACAACCTCCATGCTGGAAAAGCTCGGCAAGCTTTATGACGTCCCCGTGATCCAAACCGGGGTTGGCTTCAAGTACGTTGCCCCCAAGATGCTTGAGGTGGACGCGATGATCGGGGGTGAGGAATCCGGAGGGTATGCATTCCGGGGACACGTCCCCGAACGGGACGGAATCCTGGCCGGACTTTACCTGCTGGACATGATGGTCAAGCTTGGGAAAAAACCCGCCGAGCTGGTCCAGCTGCTCTTTGAGAAGGTCGGGCCGCATTACTACGATCGCATCGATACGCCCCTGGCGCCAGAGAAACGGGAGGAGCACCGGAGGCAGATCGCAGCCGCAAAACCCGAATCCATTGCCGGCCTGAAAGTGGTGGACATTCTCACGACCGACGGTTATAAGTTTGAACTCGAAGATGGCGGCTGGTTGTTGGTACGATTCTCGGGTACCGAGCCGATCGTCCGTGTCTACTGCGAGACGACCAAAGAGGATCGTGTGCAGCCGCTGCTCGAAGCCGGCTTGAAGATGGTTGGAGTGCGCCAGTAGCTGATGCTCGAATTGACCGACACGCACTGCCATATCAATCTGCCCGAATTTGACGACGACCGCCCGCAGGTCCTCGAGCGTGCTCGGGCCTCAGGGGTGAGACAACTGCTCATCCCGGGAGTGGATCTGGAGACGAGCACACTGGCGGTTGAATTGGCCAAAACAACGCCGGGTGTATATGCAGCGGTCGGAATACATCCGCATTACGCGAGTCGGTGGAACGACACCAGCGCCGGAGCTCTCCGCAAGCTCGCCGTCTCTTCCGAGGTTGTGGCCATCGGAGAGATCGGGCTGGATTTCTATCGCAATCTCTCCCCCCCGGATGTGCAGCGGTTCGTCTTCGAAGCACAGCTCGAAATCGCTGCAGAACTCGGGCTGCCGGTCATCATCCATCAACGCGACTCTATCGACGCGATCCTTGATACACTTGATACATACGTTGAACGGCTGCCACCCGAAATGCGTATACGTTCCGGTGTCCTGCATGCCTTTTCCGGAGACACACTCGCCGCATCGAGTGCGCTTGCGAAGGGTTTCTACTTAGGGGTCGCTGGACCGCTCACCTTCCGGAAAGCGGACGATCTGCGAGGCGTGGTTTCCAACCTGCCAACAGACCGGCTGCTGATTGAAACCGACTCACCCTATATGGCACCGGCGCCGCACCGGGGTAAGCGCAACGAACCCATGTATGTCAGACATGTAGCCGAGCAGCTGGCACATCTCTGCGGACTGGACATAAACCGGATAGCGCAGGTAACATCAGAGAACGCCGATCATCTATTTCGATGGTGCAATGAAACCGCAAACCGCAACCTTTCTTGACCTGACCCGACCCTACCTGGCCGAAGTTGAAGCATGCATGCGGCCGGATCCTTCCGAGCACCATCCGGCGCTGGCGGAGGCGATCGACCATCTGTTGGATTCGGGCGGGAAACGGATTCGCCCGACGATCGTCCTGCTGATCGGCACGATGCTGGGCGCCGACCTCGAGCGCGTCATCACCCATGCCGCCGCGATCGAGATGCTTCACACCGCAACACTGGTCCATGATGACCTGATCGACGGATCCCTGCTCCGGCGTGGGATTCCAACCCTGAACGCACAATGGAGCCCGGGCGCGACAGTGCTGACCGGGGATTACATCTTCGCCCGGGCCGCACAGCTGGCCGCCCGCACCAACTCCCTGCCGTTGATGGAATCCTTCGCGCGAACGTTGATGACCATTGTCAATGGTGAGATTACGCAGCTCTTCGAGCAGGAAATCCATGACTTCCACCAGTCCTACTTCAAGCGAATCTACGCCAAGACGGCTTCGCTCTTCGAGGTCGCCAGCGAGGGCGCGGCCCTGCTCTCAGCCTGCGATTCGGAGTGCGTGGAGGCGATGCGGAGTTTCGGATACGATGTTGGGATGGCCTTCCAGATCGTGGATGATGTACTCGACTTCACGGGTGACCAGCACGAAGTAGGAAAACCCGTCGGCAACGACCTGCGCCAGGGCCTGATCACACTGCCAACCGTGATCCATTTTCAGGATCACGCACAAGGCAAGGATTGGCTTCGCCAGCTGCGCCAACAGGCCGTACGGGATGAAGAACTGGAAACCATCATCGACCAGGTGCGCCATTCGCCGGCGATCGACCGCTCAATGGATGAAGCCAGACTTTTGATCGACAAAGCCGAAACCCGATTAGAAGGTATGCCCGAATCTCCCGAACGGGATGCTCTCTATGAACTTGCCCGCTATGTCGTTTTACGGACAACTTGAAACCGGAGGTTTCTATGGAGATCGTCGTCAAAGAATACAAGCGCGTGTCTGTCATGACCGTAACCGGCCGGATCGATTCGGCGACATCCAGTGAATTCGAAGAGCAACTGAACAGCCTCACCGAATCGGGACGGGTGAATATTGTTCTTGATCTTTCAGCCGTCGAGTTCATCTCCTCCGCCGGCCTGCGTGTGCTTGTCACAACCCGCAAGGCAGTCAAGAGCGCCGGAGGCGACCTCATCCTCGCCAAACCTTCCAGCCAGGTCGTTGAAACCCTCGAAATCGCAGGCCTTGATGTTCTCTTTGAAAAATTCCCCAATCGCGAAGAAGCTGTCGCATACTTCTAGAGGGGGCATGGCCGGGCGAACACTAACCATCCAGGCTTTCCTGGATCAGATTCAAAAAATCCGGGACCTGGTCAGCCTGGCCGCGTCTGACGCCGGTTTCAAGGATGACGAGAATTATGCCGTTCAGCTCGCGGTGAGCGAAGCGTGCGAGAATATCATCCTGCATGGATACGGACAGGAAAACGAAGCGCCGATCGAGGTAGCAGTCCAGACGGCACCGGGTGAAATCCAAATTACCCTCTGGGACCAGGCCCCGCCATTCAATCCGGCCAAAGGACCCAAGCAGCCGGACTGGCCTCCTGATGACCCCCCGATCGGGGGCCTTGGATTGATCATCATCCACCGGGTCATGGATGACATACAATACTCCCGTGAGGGTGACCACAACCAGCTCAGCATGCGAAAACGGAGCACCGCCTTTCGAACCTGACAGCGGACGGAAAGCTTGACCTCGAAAGCATGCACCGGAGGGATCCACGCCGTGGTGGCCATTCACAGACCTGTTTCCATGACCTGCCACGCCGTTGACAAAAAGGCAATCGACCGTTATGGACTCTGATCTCTTCCGCGAACTTGAAGTTCTGGCCGAGATCGGACACTCGATTACCGTTGCCGCGACCGATATTGATGAATTAACGGAAGTCACATTCCTCGAAATCGCCCGCATTTTCGAAACCGATTTCTTTCAGCTGGGTCTCTTCAAAGAAGACGAGTATCACCCGCTGATATGGGTGCGCGACGGGACAAGAGAGAAAGGCCCTGTCTTTCATCTCGACCCGCAAAATGAGGGCTTGATCGGTTGGGTCCGGCGGACCGGAGAGCCGATCCTCGTTCATGATTTTCAAACCCAGGCCGAGGAGCTCCCTGCGGCTCCCAGTTACGAATCCACAGATCCACCCGCCTCGGCGATTTTTGTGCCGCTGCAGTTTTCAGGTTCGACAATCGGCTTGCTCGGCATCCAGAGCCGTAAGGCGGACGCATTCGACAACCACCAGATGCAGATGCTCGAAGTCATCGCGGCGTTCACGGCACCTGCGCTGGCCTCCGTTGCCCTCAAAGCCGATACAGACCTGCTGGCGACACGCGTATACCTGACAGAGGAAATTTCGCGCCAGCTGATCTCGCTCGCCCCAATTCAAGAACGCATGACGCAAATCGTGAGCTTGCTCGTCCAGGGCCTCGGCTACCGAGCGATCGACCTTTATGGAGTGAATGACGGCCGAATCAACTTGCTTGCATCCTCGAATCCGTCTCAGGATGCGGCCGTCTCAGGCGAACCTCCCGTTCCGGAATGTGCTCGAAAAGCCGTCGAAAGCGGAGAGCTGCAGTTTGAGCAATCGCCTCCATCTCCAGCAGAAGAATCCTCGGAAGAGCAAAGCCCCCTTCCCGTACCCTCCCTGCAACTGGCGATCCCCCTGCGGGTATCCAATCACATCCTCGGCGCACTTTGCCTGCAGACCCAGGCGGGCGAATTTCCAACCGAAGAACAAATCAACTCGATCCAGATGATCGTCACACAGCTGGCACTCGCCCTGCTCGAAGACTATAACTACACGCAGCACCAGGAAGAAGCGTGGATCACAACGGTCCTGCTCGAGGTTGCCCGTCATGCGGCGCAGCCTGGTGATCCCATGCAGGCGCTGGGGGCCGTCCTGCAGCTGGCCACGCTCCTCGCGGGTACGGACTGGGCGGTCTTGCTTCTACCTTCCGCTAACGGCAGCAGCCTGGTCGTGGGCCCTACCGCGGGACTGCGCCGGTCCGAAGCCTTCGATCTCGAAACCACGCAGGTTCAGCTTCCAGAGTTGGGGATTTCGTCCCCGTATTCTGAGAGCGAAAAGCCGGAGTTGATCCACCTTCCGGATACGCTCCAGGCAGCGCTGAAATCCACATCAGCGCTCGGGCTCATCCTGAGCGACGGAGATGATCTGCTCGGCCTGCTCC
>JBJYWH010000278.1:0-2955 GCA_046259355.1 Anaerolineales bacterium | reverse complement strand
GCTCATCACGCGCGGCGAGGATACCGACTACGTGTTAAATGCACGCATGTTCGGGTTTAATTTCTTCCTCGACAACCAGCTGTATATCCAACACCGCCCCCCCAAGAAGATGCACCCCACCTGGCAGCGCTTCCGTGAAGACATTTTTAGACTGCTCTACTCGAAGGCCAAGATTGAGGGTCAAACGCAGCAAGTGAACATGACCATCGTCGAGCCGGAAGATTTCGACCCGTATCCAGGAGAATTCCTGCGCGATACACTGGGTGACAAGATCCTAAAAACCAACCTCATCCTTGCTCTGGATTACCTGACACAGGATCGCGTGGAGGACGCCAAGGAGACCATCCGCAATATCTGGCTTGCAAAGACGATCGCCATTCCCAAGGACAACCCATTCGAGGTCTACCTGGACTTCCAGCGCCGCTGGCGATCCCTGCGCAAGCTGGTTAAAAAAGAGCTCAATGGGCAGATGACCGACATCCTTCAGGAAGGGAAGGTCTTGAAGGAAGTCGATGAGCTGAAAATGCGGGCCATGCGCGCTGAATTTGAAGGTCGAAGCGAGGAAGATCTTCTACCGAGCATCGAGCAGTGCGAGCTGTTTCGCGGACTGCGGCGAGACCAGGTGCAAACGCTGCTCGAAAGCAGCGAATTGAAGTTCTTCGCCAAAGATGAGGTGCTGATCGAGGCTGGATCGACGGAACACGATCTCTTTGTCATTCTCAGAGGCAAAGCACGAATCACGGTGGCCTCCCACAACGACGAGCCAACGGAACTCGTCGAGATCGGCGTGGGCGAGGTCCTGGGCGAAATCTCCCTTCTCATCGATGCGCCTCATTCCGCGACCGTCACCGCTGTGGAGCCGATGGAAGCCCTGAAGTTCACGCGCCTATCGCTGGCAGCGATCATGGCTGTGAAGCCGGATCTCGCTGCAAAGCTGTGGCACCGGCTGGCGCAATCTCTAGGCAACCGGCTGCGCGACACCAATATGCGCTACATCACACAAGTTCGCGAGATACAGGATGTCTCCGACGAGATGCTCGGCACGCAGCCCCTGAGCGATCTGGATACAGGCGACGAGATGTAGCCGCGTTAGCGGTCTGATGGCTCATCAGGCCAGCTTCAGGCGAGCCGGGTTGCCTGACGGCGAGGGAGCCTGCGCTCACATCCAACGGCCAACACATCCTCTGGAACACTTCCTGGCGGATACGCCTCTGCGCATCCAAGGGATGGCTCCGCGGGCTGAATAACGAGTCTTCTCGACGGCCCTTTTAACTGAACTCCCCGATCTACCTCCGGCATACCCGCTCACTTGAAAGCCGGTTGACTCGATGAAGATGCCGACGAATGGGATCAAGCCATCGTTTCACGTCGTTCGTTTAGCGCTTCGGTCTTTATCGCCCCCTCGACGAACCTCGAACGACGCACGCGAAGGAACGGATGCTCGACGCAGCCTGGCATCCAATCGGGAGAGAGCCTGCTGGATGTCTCGTGGTAAATCTGCCGCGGCCGGCAGGCCGAGCGGACATACATAGACGGATAAACATCCCCTCGGGAATTGAAGCCAAGCGCGGAGATCCCCCCTGCCAGGAAACCGTATTGAACCGCCGAAGCGTTCTCACAATGGTGTGAAGATCCCCTACGCGACCTTCGGATTTGTGGCGGACCTCCGGTTGAAAAGCACGGGCTTGTTCGAGGACGGCCATGATTGTGATACCGGGAAAGGCGGCAAGCGCTGTAACAGGTACCTCACGGCACGGACAGGTTGCGCTGCGCCATGACGATATCCGGCACGTCCCAGCCCTTCTGATCGGCCAGGGCGATGAAAGCCCGGCGGTACAGCACGGTGACCTCGACCGTGGCCTCGCCCTCGGCCGGCGCGGCGAAGGTGTACCGGCTGCTGTTGCTGCCGAAGGCCGGCAGGCGGTTATCGCTGACCACGCGGGTCGGGTTCCAATACGCGCCGGTGGGGGATACTCCCGTCCAGATCTCGGCCAGGATCTTGGCAAAGCCCACCCCGGGCAGCCCGGCGTAGCAACCCGCTTGCGGGTCCCCGACTCCGGTCCAGTCCGGCAGGACCGGTCCATCGATCAGCTCAAGCGCTTCGCCATCCGGCCCCACGGCCTGCACCAGCAGAAGCATCTGACGGAGCGGCGAATCGGTCGGGACGTCGTGGCCGGTTTGATCGTTCGTGAGGGTCACGTCCACCACAACCCGGTTCACCTCGCGGCGGGCAGAGGCTGACAGCGCGATCGCATTCTGAAGCAGGGTTTCATCGGAAGCGCCCGGCATGAGGTGGCTGAAAAGGGTCTGCGGATCGCGCGTGGCTCCCCCTTGTTCGGGGAGCGCGAAATGATCCACGCCCAGGTGCGGCATATGGCAGTCCTGGCAGGTCTTTCCGGTGACGGGATCGCTGTATGGACTATCCAGCCATTCGCCGAACGAGTTGTAGATGGTGGTTTCCCAGAACACCCCGTAGTGACAGGGTGCGCAGTACTGGCTTTGACGCTGGATCGGCGTGTAGGTATCCTCCCCGGGAGCGACGTCATCGAACGGCCCGGCGAAGAACTGGTGTCCGTCCGGCGGGCGGCGGAACTCGAAGGAGATCACGCCGGGCATGTTGGGATAGGGCAGGCCGCTCCCGGGATCGAGGTGAACATCCCAGATCTTATGGCAGAAATCGCAGGTGATGCTCTCCGCCGGGAGGCCGGAGAGCGTGCTCGGATCGACCCCATAGGGATCGTCCACGGCGTCCGTGGGCGTGTGGCAGGCGGCGCAGTTTCCGTTCGTCTCAGGGAAATCGAGCTTGTATCCGGGGCCGTAGTAGGGCTGATCCGGATCGGGCGGCAGCGGGAAACGGCCGTAATCCCGGTTGTAGGTGTAGCGGGTGTACGGGCTGCGGTTGCCTAGCAAGTCGGTGCCCAGGTACATGCTCAGGAAGCGCGGGTTGCCTGCCGA
>JBJYWH010000277.1:0-1553 GCA_046259355.1 Anaerolineales bacterium | reverse complement strand
GGTATGGTTTCCTCTGAAAGGCCCGTTGCCGAACATGGCTTTCGAGGCGGATACGCCCGTGCTGGTCACACGTTGCTCGAGCGGGGCAGGCGGCACCAAGACGCCGATGGGGGAATTCCGCACCTATCACAAGGGCCCTACGGTGCATATGACCAACGAAGGGGATGATGAGGTGGGCATATATGACCTGCCGGGCGTGCCCTGGGTCTCCTTCTTCACCGGTACGGGCATTGCCTTTCACGGCACCTACTGGCATAATGATTATGGACGACCGCGCAGCCACGGCTGTGTGAACCTGTCATCGGCAGATGCCAAGTTCATGTATCGCTGGACCAACCCGGTCGTCCCTCCCGATGTCGAGTACCTGCGACTGCCCGGAGAAGGCACGGCCGTGCAGGTCATGAAGTCCGCCTAGGAGAGAACCGCATGAACCCCATTTTCCAGTTCGATCATTATGTGCTCAAGCGCCAGGTCTTCGCGCTGACCGGGAAGTTCCGCTATTACGATCCAGGTGGGAACCTGGTCATGTTCAGCGAACAGAAGATGTTCAAGCTGCGCGAGGACATCCGCGTGTTTACCGACGACAGCAAATCCCAGGAGGTCCTGCAGATCAAAGCCCGCCAGATCATTGACTTCTCGGCTGCCTACGACGTGGTCGACAGTGCCTTCAACCAGAAGGTCGGCGCGCTGCGCCGCAGGGGCATGAAATCCATCCTGCGCGATGAGTGGGAGGTGCTGGACACGAACGACCAGGTAATCGGGATGCTGTTCGAGGACAGCATGGGCCGGGCGATGCTGCGCCGCATGCTGCTGGGCTCGCTATTGCCGCTGGACTACGACGTGACCATCCGCGAGCAGCGCGTGGCTGACCTGAAGCAGCGCTTCAACCTGTTCCGCTACGAACTGGATGTGGATTTCAGCCACGACCCTGCCAAGGTGCTTGACCGCCGGGTTGGATTGGCAGCCGGCATATTGCTGGCCGCGATCGAAGGACGCCAGAACTAGATGCCCAGAAATGCACTCTTCGCCGGCCTGGTCTTCGACGAGAACGGTCAACCGGCCGAGACAGCTCTGGTCGGCGGCGATCCCTGCTACGTGCTGAACGATGCCGGCTTCCACCGCCATATCAGCGCCGAACAGATCGACCGCCAGGTATTGCAGCATATGCAGGATATGATCAAGGGCAGTGAAGGGCTCATTTCGGAGCAGACCGCCAAAATGCTTGGCCAGGAGGACCTCTTCAGTGTGGCGGCCATCGAGCAGCAGCTCAAGAACATGGACAAGCAGTTCGATACGCTGATGCAAACCGGCCTGCCTGAAGAGGCGCGCGCGTACCTGGGGATGATGGGCTTCAAGATCGTGGTCGATTATCACGGGCAGGTGCTGCGTGTGGAGCAGCCCGGAGGGATCGACGAAGAGGGGGACGAATGAGCAGATTAAAGGGATAGATGATGTCAGGCCCGGTTTGGGGCATGGGGGCGTCCATGAGCTTTTCCCAAAGGGGGGCGAACTGCTGGCGCATGCCAGGCCCGGAAAAGGCCGACAAATAGCAC
>JBJYWH010000276.1:0-9102 GCA_046259355.1 Anaerolineales bacterium | reverse complement strand
ATCAGCTTGGCCTGGTGCTTTTCACCGAGAACTGGATGGACTTGAGCCAGGAACTCAGCGAGGCCATGAACCGCGAGCGCGGTGCCGGCGAACCCGCCGCCCAAGGCAAACGCATCGCAGCAGAAATTCTCGACGCCGACAAGCCGCGTCGGCGACGCCTTTTTTGACACAGACCGAATCGGGAAACTATACTTTCTGCGGATCGATGGCTCACCAGGAGGTAGGTTCCATGTCACTGAAACTAACCTGGTACGGTCACGCGAGCTTCGGCCTGGAAGTCGGCGGCAGGAACATCCTCGTCGACCCCTTCCTGACCGATAATCCGGCCGCATCCACCAGCGCCGACACACTCGAACCGGAATACATTCTCATCTCGCACGGCCATAGCGATCACACCGGCGACGCCCTTTCGATCGCGCGGCGCACCGGGGCTCTGGTCATCTCGAATTTTGAAATCGCGAACTGGTTCGAAGACCAGGGCATTCAGGTTCATGCGCAGCACATCGGCGGCGGCTATACCTATCCCTTCGGATACCTGAAGCTTACCCAGGCTCTGCATGGATCTGCCCTGCCCGACGGATCCTACGGAGGCAACCCTTGCGGCTTCCTGCTGACCACTCCAGCGGATGAAAAGCTCTATCTGGCTTGCGATACCGGTTTGTTCGGTGACATGCGCTTGATCGGGGATGAAGGGGTCGACCTGGCCGCGCTCCCCATCGGAGACAATTTCACGATGGGCCCGGAGGACGCACTGCGGGCGGTTAAGCTGATTCGGCCAAAACAGGTCATCCCGGTACATTACAACACCTTTGAGGTGATCCGGCAGGATGCCCATGCGTGGGCCAGGCGCGTCGAAGCCGAAACCGACACGCGTGTGCGCGTGATCGAACCCGGCGAATCGGTCGAAATTTAAGATTGAACACGCCAGCATAATCGGCGGCGAAACGAATCCCTGAGCACGAGGCATTGACATGAGTGCATCACCTTCTGAGGCAGACCATCCGGGCTGGTCACGGCATATCTTTGTCAATATCTACTGGCTGGGCCTGAATGTAGCCTCCGGCATCATCACGCCGGTGCTGCTGCCGTACCTGGTTGCACTGTTTGTCGTGCAGGCGCAGAAGAACACGTACCTGGCGACCATTCGCGTGATCGGCCTGGCAGTTGCCATGTTCGTTCAGCCACTTGCGGGCATGCTCAGCGACCGCAGCACGCTTCGCTGGGGACGACGTCGACCGTTCATTGCGGTCGGCACAATACTCGACCTGATCTTCCTGGCCCTGATCGCCGTTTCGCCGCGCTTCATCGGCTCTTCCCTCGACGAGACCATCCGACCGCTGTTTGGTGTATCGACTGCGTATATCGTCCTGCTGATCGGCATCGTGCTGCTGCAGATCTCATCCAACTTCGCACAGGGTGCACTGCAAGGCCTGCTGCCGGATCTCATTCCGGATCATCAACGGGGGCGTTCCTCCGGTGTCAAGGCCGTTTTCGAGCTGCTGCCAGCATTTCTCATTATCTTCATCGGGCCGCTGGTGGATGCCGGAGAAATCGGCTGGACGGTCGGGATCATCGCCGCCGCCCTCACGCTCACCATGCTGCTTACGCTGCTTTTCGCGCACGAAACGCCACAGGATACCCGGCCTGTTGAGCGAATCGGATCACGGGCTTTGCGGCTGCTGGCACTCAGCACGATCTTCGTCGCAGTTTCACAGGCGGCCGTTTGGCTCGTCCGTTCCGGCGGAAGCTACCTGTCAGGGCTGGATATCTCGTTGGGCCTGCAGGTGACACTGATCGGCCTCGCTGGTCTGGCAGCCATGGCCGGTTCAATCCTGCTCGGCGTATACCTCGGTGCCTGGGTTGGAATCGGAGAGGCGGCCAGCCAGCACAAGAGTTTCATCTGGTGGGTTATCAACCGCCTGCTGTTCCTGGCGGCGATTGGATCCATCCAGGGCTTTGCCCAGTTTTACATCGCCGATGTGCTGCACGCCGAAGAACCGGCTACGGTCACGACGCTCTTGCTGGCCGTTGTAGCGCTTTTCCTGATCCCGTCCGCGCTGGGGGGCGGCTACCTGGCCGATCGCATCGGCCGGCGGGTACTGGTTGGATTTGCCGGATTGGCCTGCACCCTCGGCACCTGCGTCCTGCTCATCTCGCCCACGCTGACAGCCGTGATCGTCGGCGGATGTATCCTCGGTCTGGGAGCCGGGACGTTTATGGCAACCAGCTGGGCCCTTGGCACCGACCTCGCGCCGGCCGGGGAGGCCGGGCGGTATTTGGGCATCTCGAACCTCGCCGGGGCCGGGGCCGGGATCGTCGGGGCCGGAATCGGAGGCCCGCTGGCGGATTTCTTCAACCAGATTCAGCCCGGCCTGGGCTACCTGGTGATCTTTGCCGCCTATGCAGGTCTCTTCCTGCTTTCAGTCCTCGTCCTGCGCTGGGTGCCTGAACCGGCGCTTCTCCGCAGGTCGTCGACCTAGCTTTCTCTTGCAGCCTCGTCAGGTCAGGAACGCACGCGTTGTACAATGAATGCAGACACGGGCGCACCAGGAGGAAGTGCCATGGCCGAGAGTGATTACATTGGCGAGGTGACCCACTTCTACAAGAAGATTCTGGTCGGGGTCATCCGGCTGCGGGCTGACCTGTCTATCGGGGATACGATCCGCTTCAAGGGTGCTCACACGGACTTCACCCAGCAGGTCGAATCGATGCAGGTCGAGCACGAGAACATCGAGAGTGCCTCCGCCGGGTCAGAAGTGGCTATGAAGGTTGATCAGCGCGTGCGGGGCGGCGATTCGGTTTACCGGGTCTCAACTTGAACTATTTCAAGCATGCAACCGAAGCTGCATCTAGGTTGTCAGCGGAATGGCGATGGTGAAGGTGGCGCCGGTATTCGGGCCGGCGCTTTCCACCCACGCCCGGCCGCCATGCGCCTCGGCGATTGCTTTCACGATCGCAAGGCCCAAACCCATTCCATCGTAGCGGCGTGTCAGGTGGTCTTCGACCTGGTAGAAGAGGTCGAAGATGTTCTCCTGCTGCTCCAACGGAACTCCAATCCCATTGTCCGTCACGCGCAGCCAGGCTTCGCGTCCGTGGGGCTCAAGGGCGAGTGCGATCTTCCCGCCGCGTGGGGTGAAGCGAATCGCGTTGTTCAGCAGGTTGGTCAATGCCATGCGTATTTTGCCTTCATCCAGCATGGCGCGCAGCGGCTGCCCGGGCGCGTCCAGCGTCAGCGTCTGACCCTTGGCCTCGACCAATTCACCAACCTCATCCTGCGTCGCCTTTAGGATCGGCTGGATCTCCTGCATCTCAAGCATCAGTTCCGCAGATCCAACCTGGAGCATGTTCATGTTGGTCATATCTTCGATCAACACTCGCATCCGCATGGCGGATGCGAGTACGGCTTCAGCAGGTTCATACAGATCATCACCGGCTACTTCCTGGAGCAGGGCCGCATTGCCCAGGATCAATCCCAGGGGGGTGCGGAGTTCATGCGAGGCGATTGCGATGAAATCGCTCTTCAGCTTGTCGAGGTTGCCCAATTCCTCGTAGGCCCGGTTGAGAGCATCCAGCTGGCGTGCGTTGTTGATCGCCACGCCGGCCAGGGATGCGATGTTGGTCAGCGTCTGCAGGTCGTCTTCATCGAAGATGCTGGCGCGTTTGTTGCTGGCCTGGAGCACACCGGCCGCCTGTTCGCGAATTCGAAGCGGCACCCCGATCAGCGAACGGATCTCCATGCCCTGCGCTTCGCCCAGGCCATGCAGCCCGTTCAGGGCACCGAAAACTTCATTCAGGATCAGCGGTCGATCTTCACGAAACACCGTTCCCGGTAACGAACCTTCCTTGGGAACTGGCAGCCGGGGGAGTTTCTCCTGCGATATACCGGTCGCCGCGGCGACATATAGATCATGGGAGTGTTCATCGACGAGCAGGATCGAGGCCGCTTCACTTTCAAGCAGGTCGGCCGCGGAGCGGACGATGAACTGCAGCAGGCGGTCCAAATCCAGAGTCGAGTTCAATGTCACGCTGATCTCGACCAGCCGCGAGAGGCGTACGACCATCCGCCGCAGTGGTTCGATCTGGGAGTGAATATCCTCGCCGGTCACGTGCTAAGTGTAAGGCAGGGCTGGTAGGCTGTCCACTCGACATTGTCGGTCACGCGGACTCATTGTATACTTCAGCATCGCTACTCCACATTCAAGGATATCTCCCATATGAAGGTCTCCTGTCTACAAGAGAATCTGGCACGTGGTCTCAGCATCGTCGCGCGAGCCGTTGCGCCGCGCAGCACACTGCCCGTTCTGGGCAACGTGCTGGTTGCAACCGACAACGGCCGGTTGCGGCTCTCGGCCACCAACCTCGAACTGGGCATCAGCTACTGGATCGGGGCCAAGATCGAAGAAGCCGGCTCGACCACCGTACCAGCGCGCACATTCGTCGACCTGGTCAATACCCTTCCCAACGATACCGTTGCGATGGACCTGACGATCCGCAACCAGACCCTGAATGTGCGCTGCGGCGCGTTCAACAACGACATCAAGTGCATCGATGCGCAGGATTTCCCGCCGCTGCCACCGTCGGATCTCGACGATGGGCTGGAACTGAATGTCGAGGACCTGCGGTCGATGATTCACCAGGTGACATTTGCCGCATCCACGGACGACGCGCGCCCGGTTCTGACCGGTGTGCTGATCGAAATCGAGGATTCGTCGCTGACGATGGCAGCGGCCGATGGCTTTCGGCTCTCGGTACGCTCGGCCAACCTGAGCTCGCCGTCTTCCACGGCGATCAAAGCCATTATTCCAGCCCGCGCGCTGAGCGAGCTGGCACGCGTCCTGGGTTCCAGTGAGGACAGCGTGCACATGGCGCTGCCGCCGAACCGGGGGCAGGTTATCTTCCGGGCGAAGGATGTTGAGGTCGTATCGCAGCTGATCGATGGCACATTTCCTGATTACCGCGGCATCATTCCGAACAGCTACGCCTCCCGCAGCGTCCTGGCAACCGGGGCTTTATTGAAGGCCTGCCGGGCCGCTGAAATTTTCGCCCGTGAGGCGGCTCATTCCGCCCGGCTTCGAATCACGCCGGGCAGCGAGCTCGAACCCGGCACGGTGGAGATCACCGCCGCAGCGGCTGAGACGGGCTCGAACGAGACCACCGTCGACGCCACCATCGAGGGCGACCCGGTGGAGATCGCATTCAACGTGAAATTCCTGATCGACGTGCTCAACGCGATCGATACCCCTAACGTCGCGCTCGAAACATCTTCCCCGTCCTCTCCCGGCGTGGTGCGGCCGGTCGGCAGGGATGATTTCCTGCATGTCATCATGCCCATGCACCTCGGACGTTGAGGCACTGCAGCGAAGATCGTCCTCGCACATATCCAGGGCCCTCTGCGAAGAGGGCCTTTTGATTTCGCCCACGGCCCGATAGAATATTCCCTGTCGGCACGAGCCGACCGGAGCGGCGGATGAGCATCGACCCGAATGAATTCCCAAAAGTCCTCACGCTGTACCTGGCGTTGAGTCAATATCCGACCCTGGCACCGCGTGTGCGCGAATTGATGCGTCAGGAGATCTTCGAGCGAGGCGTCATTTCACACAAGGACTTTGAAGCCGAAGTTCGCGAAAAAGCGATCCAATCCCAGCTGCGTGAAGGATTGACCGATCCCTTCGCCCAGGAACATCCGGATGTCTGGCAGCAGCGGGTCAGCATCGTGCGGGACAACCTGACCGATTTCTACTTCGCGTACAACCTGCCGTACGAGGATTTTGAGCGGCTGCTCAAGGATACGCTGGCCGGCCGCATGCCCGGCCAGGACGTTGTGCTGACCCTGCACCCCGAGCTGGCGCCCTGGGATATGCTCTTCGCACAGGGCGAGGCCTACGAAGCCCTGCCGACGGAAGAACGGACCCGGGTGGAGCACCACTTGAAGGAAATCAAGGTCGTTCTGATCAAAACCATGATCAGCGACCACCTTGCCTACCTCGGGATCGCCAAGGAGTGGTTTGATATTTCCGATCTGAAGGCGATTCTGGAGCGGCGCATCGGACGCGGTAAGATCGGCGGCAAGGCAGCCGGGGTCATGCTGGCGCAATGTGTGCTGCGCAAGTCCGCCGAACCCGACCTGCTCGAGCGAATTCACATTCCCCGGTCCTGGTTCCTGGGGGCCGATCTCTTCTACCAATTCAATCAGCTTAACGGCCTGCATGTCTTCGCCAATCAGAAGTACAAGCCCGAGGACGATGTCCGCACCGATTACCCCGAGATCGTGCGCGCCTTCCAGCACGGCCGCTTTCCGGAAGACATCATTGAACAACTCCAGGGCCTGCTCGATCAAGCGCAAAAAGGGCCGTTGATCGTACGTTCATCGAGCCTGCTTGAAGATTCTTTCGGAACATCGTTCGCTGGGAAATATGAAAGCTACTTCTGTCCGAACCAGGGATTCCCGGAGGAAAATCTTGCGCAGTTGCTCGATGCCATAAAGAAGGTTTACGCCAGCGTCTACAACCCGGATGTGCTGCTCTACCGGCGCAAAGTGGAATTACTCGATTACGACGAGCGTATGGCGGTTTTGATCCAGATGACGCAGGGACGCCGGGTGGGGAAATACTTCCTGCCGGATGCAGCCGGCGTGGCCTTCTCCCGCAACCAGTTCCGCTGGAGCCCGCGCATCGACCGGGATGCCGGTTTCCTGCGCATGGTCTGGGGGCTCGGCACGCGCGCCGTCGACCAGGTGGGCAGCGACTACCCTCGCCTGGTCGCCCTGAGCCACCCCGACCTCCGCCCCGAGAGCTCACCCCGTGACATTCACCGCTACTCTCAAAGTGAAGTCGACCTGATCGACCTCGACCTGAATATTTTCCGGAGCCTACCGGTTGAGAGCTGCATCGGCCCGCAAACCCCCTACCTGCGATACATCGCCCAGCTGTATGAGCAGGGCGATCTGCAGGACCTGCTCAGTGTTCCGCTTGGGCCTGCCCAGCGCGATCTCGTCATTACCTTCGACGGGCTGCTGCGGCGTACAGATTTTCCTCACCAGATGCGTCGCATGCTCGGTACGCTCGAAGACGCGTACAACAGCCCGGTTGACACGGAGTTCGCCCTCTCGCTGGAGGATGGTCCAGACGGTGCGCCGATGGCGCGTATTTCGCTGCTGCAGTGCCGGCCGCAAAGCCACCTGCGCAGCGAGCGGGTCGATCTGCCCGGCGACATTCCCGCTGAGAGGAAGATTTTTCGCACCCGCCTGATGGTTCCGGATGGAATCGTGAAGAACATCCGCTATGCGGTCTATGTTGACCCTCACGCCTACCGTGAGCTGTCCCCGATCTCCCAAAAGCTCGCCCTGGCGCGTGTGGTCGGACGGATTAACAACCGGCTCAAGGATGAACGTTTCATCCTGCTCGGACCCGGCCGCTGGGGCAGCCGCAACCCCGATATTGGCATTCCCATTACCTTTGCAGACGTCTACCATGCCCAGGCACTGATCGAGATTGCCGACCGGGAGCACAAGGCCGAGCCATCCTACGGCACGCATTTCTTCCAGGATCTGGTCGAGGCCAACATCTATCCCCTGGCCCTTTCGCTGCAAGAATCTGAGACGGTCTTCCAGCAGGATTTTTTCACAGACAGCCGGAACTCGCTGTTGGATCTGCTTCCGAGCGAAGGTGAATGGCAGGAAAGCCTGCGCGTGATTGATATTCCGTCCGTGCGGAACGGGATGATCCTCGAAGTGGTGATGGATGGCGATGTGGGCGAGGCGCTGGCGTACTTGAAACCCTCCGGAAAGGGTTCCTGAAATCCTCAACCCGAGCGCCACCAGCGGTCGGGCGACTCGTTTTCGTCCCAACCCTGGGAGCCAATCAGGGGAACGAATGCCACCGGGGCGATCCTCTCGACCTGGAATGAATCTCCCTCTCGGCGCCAGCGTTCGAGGATCTGGCCTGCCCGGCCTCCCACCGGCAGGACGAGCAAACCGCCATCCGCAAGCTGTGCCTTGAGCGCCTCGGGCACTCTTGGAGCGGCAGCTGTAACCAGAATTCCATCATACGGAGCATGATCCAACAGCCCCTCCGAACCGTCCCTTACGTGAACCTCGACGTTCGTGCATGCCAGGTCGGCCAGCCGCAAACGGGCTTGCTCGGCCAGTTCAGGGATACGCTCGAGCGTGTACACCTGCGCCGCGAGTCTCGAAAGCACGGCGGCCTGGTACCCGGATCCCGTGCCGACTTCGAGCACCGTCTCGTCACCTTCGAGCTCGAGCAGTTCGGTCATCAAAGCCACGATATACGGCTGCGAGATCGTCTGACCCCCGCCGATCGGAAGCGGACCGTCTGCGTAGGCCAGATGCCGGCGCTCTGCGGGCACGAATACATGACGCGGAACATCCTGCATGGCGCGCAGCACACGCGCATCGCGCACGCCGCGTCCTTTGATCTGATTCTTGACCATACGCAGGCGTTCCGCCTGATAACTGTCTTCTGCCGGCATCGTCCCTCGATAGGCATTATAAGTTCATGTAGCCTGCGGAATCAAAATGCCCCGGGTTGACCCCGGGGCATGAAACGAGGCTTGCGCATTTCCTAGCGCTGCGTGCGCTGCTCCCGCCAGATGTCGGCCTCGTTGTGATATCCAGCACGCTCCCAGAATCCGGGTTGATCAAGGGGCAGGAATTCCAATCCACGCAGCCATTTACCGCCTTTCCAGAGATAGACATCCTTCAGGTCGTCGCGGCCGGGAATTTTCCCCACAACCCCCCGCAGCGGATAGCCGTGTTCGGGGGTGAGCGCCTCGCCATTGAAGTGCGTGGCCATCAAGAAATTTTCTCCCCGCGCAACCGAGAGCGGCAGGTTGGTGGTGTACCCGTATTCGCAGTGCTGGATCACATACGCCGCGTCCGGCTTGAGCTGGATGAGGCCTGCCTCGACCAGCGACTCCAGCGAAACCCCTTCCCATGTGGTGTTGAATTTGCTCCAGCGTGTCACACAATGGATGTCCATGGTGACCTTTGTCCGCGGCAGCCGCTGGAAAGAATCCCAATCCCAGCGAACATCTTGCTCGACTTCTCCCCACACTTTGAAGTCCCAGGTCGACGGATCGAATGTG
>JBJYWH010000275.1:1321-4924 GCA_046259355.1 Anaerolineales bacterium | reverse complement strand
AGCACGCCTTCATAATAGGCCCGGCCGTCGCTCACCAGTAGGCGCGGGACCTGCCGGCGGCGAGCTTCGCGTTCAAAACGCTTTCGCCGGTCGAGAATCAGCGTCTGCCAATCGCGTTCTTCGCCCCTCGACAGCGATTCGAGTTCATCGATCGACAGGTAGAAGAGGTCATCGGGCTGCTGCACGACCCTCTCGCTGGCCAGGCCTCGCCCAGCCTCGAGCAGCAGCCGGCGTACGATGGCGAAGATCTGGACGATGTAGAACTTGGGGCTTTCCCGCAGGCCGGCATAGATCCGCACCCGCCGGGCGAGGGCACGCACCAGCCGGCTCTTCAACCAGCCCGCCGCGCCGGCACGCGCCGCCCTTTCCAGCTCGTGGACAGCCTGTTCGGCTGTTTGAACACTTCGTTCGAACACGGCGTCCGGCGCCTGGGGCCCCTCTTCGATGAGCAGGTAGCTCTGCAGCGTATGCACGATCGGGGTTGGATCCTCGCCCCAGCGGGGACGACCGATGTCGATCTCGCCCAGGCCGCGCATGCCGTAGCGCTCGAGAAAATCTCTCAGTTCGCTCTGGGCTCGCACAGGAAGCCGCCCCTGCAGATACGCATGGGCCAATTCCGTGCTGGAATGGGATTGGAACTGTTCGAGCGATTCGACGTCAGCCTTGATCTTCCGAGAGGCTCGCCAGAGGGCCAGGTCCATCTCGGTCGTGACGTTGCCGGGCACGCCGCGCGTGATCTCAAGCGCCGTATCCTGTGAACCGGTTAGCTGCCGGGAGATCCGGCTCAGCGGCACCAGCGGCAGCAAGCCGGCCATCAGCACGCTGGCGATCTCGGGAATCGCATAGGGAAAGAGGTCGTAAAGACGGCGATGGACCTCGAGCGCGTGCCGAAGCGTCACGTTTCCCTCGTCCGGTGGACGGCTGCGGGCTTCGAAGTCCCGCACCTGGGCTTCGATGGAATCCCGGACAAGGGCGTCTTTCCCTTCGGGTTTGTAGGTCCACCGGATGACTCTCCGCATCATCATCAAGGCAAAGCCGGCGACTCGCCGGATGGTGCTGATCCGCATCCGGCCCGAGCCCGCGCCAAGAGCATCGTCCGCCATGATGGCTTTGAGGGCCGGGATCGATCCCGGCTCGACCCCGGCGAAGATACGGGGCGCCATGCGCGCGCCGAGCGGGTTGCGCAGGACAGCGGTCAGCTCGGCCCACAGGCGTTCTCCGGCAATCTGCATCACACCCTGGGAGTGCTGGTCGGCGCGTATGCCGAATAAGGAAGCGCCTCCGGCGACCATCAGGCGGATGGTATCCAGGCCCAGCGGCGTAATGGGATCGATCATGCCCTGCACCGCGCCGAAGGACAGAAAGGCGCGCGGCGGCGAAAGCGGAATTCCCTCCGGGAGAGGGTACAGCGAGGTGATCGGGCGCGACTGCAGGATGAAGAATTCGCTCTTTGTGGGTTTTCCCGACGCCAGCTTGGGCCCCTGTTCACCCGCAAGATAGGCCCACTCGATGTCCTGTGGAAAGCCGTAGATGCCCTCGATGCGCTCGCCGAGCCGGGCTAGAGTGTGGAGGGTTTCATCGCCGAGCGCCGGTTCCCCGGATGCGTTCCGCTCGATCGTCTCCAACCCGCCGCCTGCTGCGCCGCGCATCAGGATCGCTTTGCCGCCGAGCTTCTTCTCGATGATTTCGTCACTGCGGCGATCGAGAACGTAGTGATCCGGTTCAACCTGGCCGCTGACCAGCGCTTCTCCCAGGCCGAAGGAGGCATCGATCGTGATCTCATAGCGCAGCCCGGTCAGCGGGTTGGCGGTGAACATCACGCCGGAGGATGTGGAAGGCACCATGGCCTGGACCACGACGGCCAGCGAGACAGCCTGATGGTCGATGCGGTTCCTCTCCCGGTAGCTCAGTGCACGGGCGGTCCAAAGCGAAGCCCAGCATTCCACGACAGCGTGTTGAAGTGCCCTGTCACCGATGACATTCAGGAAGGTGGCTTGCTGCCCGGCGAAGGAGGCCTCCGGCAGATCTTCGGCGGTGGCGGAGGAACGTACTGCATAGCCCTCCGTGTCCAGCCAGCGGGCGGCCTGTCGCAGATCTTCTGTGAATGAGGTGGAGGGAGTGGCGGCGAGAAATGCCTGCTGGATGGCCCGGGATGCTGCTTCGTAGGCGGCGGTCCCGCCCTGGAGCGACTCCACCTGCGCATTGATGTGCGGCTGCAGGCGGTTCGCGGTGATGAACTCACGGTAGGCCGCGGTGGGAATGATGAACCCGGCCGGAACGGGAAGGCCGGCTTGCGTGAGAAGGACGAGATTGGCAGCCTTTCCGCCTGCATCCTCCAGGGATACGTGCGAAGCGTGTAGCGGCAGGAATCGGTCCGGGAGTGAGGATGTCGATTGGGTCATCTGCTCATATTACACGAGGTTTTCTCCCGAAGCATGAGGGTTTATTCAGCATAATTCCTGAATGGCACATTCCCTGCCCGGGCGCTTTCTTCTGCCGGGTTAACCTGCGTGTTGAATTAAGGGGCATTCATTGCAGATCCACGCAATCGGACCGGCATGATTGCCCGATTTCTCATTCCCTGTGATGGTGGAAGGACCGCCCGGTCTCCAATTTATCCAGCATGAAATCATCCTGGACCACAGCGTGACCTTTGCTGGACGCACGCGAATGATCGGGGAGGCATCAAGGCTTGTTGCGAACCCGGCGCAGCGGGGTGAAGCGATCCCCCGGTTCTCTCGATCGCTTGGGAATTACAGGGTCCCGTTGTGCGGGGAGACCTTTTTGCTGCCGTGCTCCTCGCGATCGGATGATGGACGCCATGTTTCCTGGCCCTCCCATGCGACCTCTGCCGTGGATTCGGGAGGCCGATCGCTGCATGGGAATTACACGAAGCGCGATCATGCCAACAGCCACGCCCCTCGAGTTGTGAACCTCTTCGTAAATGGGTATAGTGATTCAGCTGTATTTCCATAGCACCATGCCGCTGTGGATTTCCCATCGGCCACGACACGGGAGGGTTTCGATGATCACGGTTCTCTGCTACGGCGATTCGAATACCTGGGGACGGGAGCCGCTCAAGGACACGCGCTTCCCGCTGGATGTGCGCTGGCCGGGCGTGCTGCGCCAGCAGCTGGGCTCCGGTTTCTGGGTGATCGAGGAAGGGCTGAACGGGCGCACCACGGTCTGGGATGACCCGGTATCGGAGGGACGCAGCGGCAAGGTTTATCTCGTGCCCTGCCTGACGTCGCACAAACCCATCGACCTGGTGGTCCTGATGCTGGGTTCGAACGATTTGAAGCCCAAGTTCTCGCTGAGCGCGTACGAGATCGCGCGCGGGATGGCCACGCTGGTGGAGATCATTCAGAAGAGTGAGGCGGGACCCGGCGGAGCCTCCCCGCAGGTCTTGCTGATCGCCCCGCCGCACGTCATCCCGATCGAGGATGAAAGCGAATGGCGCGATCAATTCGAAGGTGCGGCGGAGAAATCCCACCAGCTCGCCCATTACTATGAGCAGGTCGCCAGGAAATATCGAGTCCACTTCCTGGATGCAGCCCAGGTGATGGAATCCAGCCGGCGGGATGGTATTCACTTCGAGGCGGA
>JBJYWH010000275.1:0-1221 GCA_046259355.1 Anaerolineales bacterium | reverse complement strand
GATACCGAGCTGTTTGTCGTCGAGCGGGGTAGCGGACATCCCCTGATCGTGCTGCATGGCGGTCCCGGACTCGACCACCATGTCTTCGGGGATTATCTTGACGCTCTTGGGGATTCGTTCCGGCTCATCCTGGTTGATCTGCGGGCCAACGGCCGTTCCGGACGACCGCCCGAAGAAACCTGGACGCTGGAGCAGCACGCACGGGATGTCAGCCTGCTGGCGGCAGCGATGGGACTGGATCGATACTCGGTGTTGGGCCATTCCTACGGTGCATTCGTCGCGCTGCAGCATGCGGTCGATTTCTCGGGCGAACCGGCGCACAGCATCGTTTCCAGCGGCGTGCCGGGGAGTCGGTTCCTGATGTCCTATGTGGAAGAACAGTTGAAGAATTTCCAGCCGGAGGCGCTGCGGCAGCAGGTGACCGAATCCTGGGCGCGCGAGGCGCAAGCGCAAACCCCGGAAGAGGTGGCGAGTTTGCTTTCAGATCAGATGCCGTTCCATTTTGCCGATCCCTATGACCCGCGCATGGCGGAGTTCGAAGCGCGCACAAAGGGGGCCGTGTATTCGCCCGAGATGTTGCGGAAGTCCTCCTCGGAAGACTATGGCGGGATCGAGGTCGAAGACCGGCTGGGAGACATTTCTCACCCGCTCCTCATCCTGGCGGGACGGCATGACCGAACGTGTTCGATCGAAGCCGCGGAGTTCATGGCGGCCAAGATCCCGGGCGCCGAAATGGTGGTCTTTGAGCATAGTGCACACATGACCTTCGTCGAGGAGAACGAGAAGTATCTCGATAGCGTGCGATCCTTCTTGCAGCGAACAAATCTGCCGGCCTAGTTGATTGGGAGAAGGGATCGAGGGTTTCTCCATACAGAATGCGCCCAGTACGTCGAGGGCGGGTTTCGGAGAGTACATCCTACGACGAGCACGTCCTTTAGGCCGGGCTCCTGGGGACGGGGGTGAATAGAGTCCGGCTGCCTTCGATGCTTCATCTCAAGGAGGTTATCTGGATTCCGGAGGGCGTGGAAAAGTCCCATGGCCTTTCAAGCAGCAGGGATGGCAGAAGAGCCATCCGTATGAAAAGAGAAGACCCCGCATTCATCATGGAGTGGAGAGATGCGGGGTCTTCAGGTGCCGCTGAAAAGCGACGCCGCAATCATCAGCGGGATGCGAATCTCCCGAAGGATCGGTATCGCTCCCGCCGAGGGATCTCACTATAAC